>JAEKKI010000103.1 GCA_019510485.1 Catenulisporales bacterium | reverse complement strand
GCTCTGGTAGGGCGGGTCGGTGATCAGTGGCTTGTCGCGGGGCAGCGTGCCGGCGATCGAGTGCAGTGAGGAGACCTCCAGGGCGGCGTCCACGTCCAGCGGCGGCAGGATCGAAGGCAGGCGCTCGGCCAGCAGGGTCTTGCCGGCTCCGGGGGCGCCGGCCAGCAGCAGGTGATGGCCGCCGGCAGCGGCGACCTCCAAGGCTTGGCGGGCTTCGTACTGGCCCAGGACGTCGGCCAGGTCCGGCAGCGGGCCCACCGGGCGCACCGTCCCGGTCCGGGGACCGGTGTCCTCCGGCAGCGGCTCGGCATCTGGAAGTTCCGAGCCCTGGAGGAAGGCGACGACTTGGGCCAGGGAGCGCATGCCGTGGACTTCGAGCCCGGATATCTGGGCCGCCTCCAGGACGTTGGGCTCGGCGACGACGGCATGGGTCAGGCCGGCCCGGCGGGCCGCCATCGCGGCGGGCAGCACGCCGCGCACCGGCCGCAGCCGACCGTCCAGGCACAACTCGGCGAAGAAGAGCGTGTTCCGCAGCGCCGGCTGGCTGATGCTCCCCTCGGCGGCGAGCGCGGCGACCGCGACCGCCAGGTCGAAGGCGGATCCCTCCTTACGGACCCAGGCCGGGGACATCCCGACCATGACGTTGCCGTCGGGCCAGCGGTGCTGGGAGTTGTACGTGGCGGCGCGGGCCCGGTCGCGGCATTCGGACAGGACCGCGTCGCGCAGGCCCAGGATCTGGGTACGGGAGGGTCCGCGCGTCACGTTGACTTCGACCTCGACGACGACGCCCTCGGTGCCGTTGAGCGCCACGGAGTGGGTGCGGGCGACACTCATGGCCGGCCGCCGGAGGGGAGCAGATCGGTGGAAGGGAGTAGACCGGCGGAGCGGTCGAGGCGGATGGCGGCCGCGACGAACGCTTGGGCGACGCGGTAGCGGTCGGGCGCGAATTCAGCGCTGATGGAACCGGCGCCGGAGCCGCGGCACCGAGAGCCGACAGCCCAGCAAGCGATCCCACACCGGTTGGCGTCGGAGCGATCGAAACCTGAACCGGGGCAGCCTGAGTTGAGAGAGCCGAAGCTAGACCGGTCGAAGTCGGACCGGCGAGCTTCGGAGAGTCTGGACGCGGGGTAGGTGAAATCGGATCGGCCGACGCCGAACCGGCTGAACTTGACGGCGCCGGAGCCGCAGCACCGAGAGCAGGCGGTCCAGGAAGCGATCCCGCGCCGGGCCGCGCCGGAGGAAACCAAACCGACGTCCCGGCGGCCCGAGTCGCGAGGGCTGGCGCCTCCGAAACAAGCGCCGCCGAAGCAAGCGCGGCCGAAGCAAGCGCCGCCGAAACAAGCGCGGCCGGAGTCGAGCCGATCGAGGTCGATCATGCCGAAGTCCCCCATCTCTCACACCGCCTGCAGATGATCGATGGCCGGCTCGGTACGGCCGTCGGCGGGGAACAGCAGCCCGATGACGTCCAAGCGGATGCCGCGCACGCCGCGCGGCAGGTCGTGGCGCAGTGCCGGGTCGAGGCGGTGTTCGGCGAGCCAGCGGTTGGCGAGTTTCCACAGGCGGGTGCGTTTGGCGTCGGTGATGGCGTCGAAGGGGCGGCCGCCGGTGCCGGCGCGGCGGGTTTTGACCTCGACGGTGATCAGGAGGTCGGCGGCCACGGCCACGATGTCGAGTTCGCCGCGGACGTCGGGGCCGCGCCAGCGCCAGTTGCGGTCGACCACGCGGTAGCCGCAGGTGGCCAGGTAGTCGGCGGCGATCTGTTCGCCTTCGCGGCCCAGGCGGCCCGGGGACAGGGTGCTGTGGTCGACCGCCGACGGGAACTCCGTCAGGTAGTGCTCGACTTCCAGGGATGGGGACGTCGCGGCCATCGGTGAGCTCCTCCCGGTCGTTCGGTCGGCCCGGGTCGGGGCCGCTTGTGATCGAGAGTCGCGCAGCGGGGTGGTGCCGTGCCAGGAGGGGTTCGGGGGCTGTGGATAACTTGGGGGGAAGGGGGACGCCCGTCACTCGTCCGGCTCAGCGGCCGAGCGTGACGGGCGTCGTTGTTGCGCCTTCAATCAGATTTTCGCGTCGTTCCGGGACGCGTCGTTCGGTTCGTTCACTCGGTCGGTACTTCGAGATCGCTCTTGGCCAGTTCCTCGACGTTCACGTCCTTGAACGTGACGACCTTGACGTTCTTCACGAACCGGGCGGGCCGGTACATGTCCCACACCCAGGCGTCGGCCATCGTCACTTCGAAGTACACTTCGCCGTCCGCCGAGCGCACCGCGAGGTCAACCTGGTTGGTCAGGTAGAACCGCCGTTCGGTCTCGACCACGTACTTGAACAGGCCGACCACGTCGCGGTACTCGCGATAGAGCTGGAGCTCCATCTCGGTCTCGTACTTCTCGAGGTCCTCAGCGCTCATGCCCACGCTCCCCTTGGTCGGTCTTCAATCACAGTCATTGTCACCCACAACGCGGGGAAACGTTCGCCACGTTGGCATATGTGAACCGGTGCTCCGGACAGGGCCCGTGTTCCGCGAGTGCCGCCTGGTGCGCGGGTGTGGAGTAGCCCTTATGGATGTCGAACCCATATGCGGGATAGCGCTGGGCCAACTCTGTCATCATGGCGTCCCGCACCGTCTTGGCCAGCACCGAGGCGGCGGCCACGCAGGCGGCCACCTGGTCACCCTTCCACATGGCCAGGCTCGGGCAGGGCAGTCCGTCCACGCCGAACCCGTCGGAGAGCACGTAGGCGGGGGCGACGTCGAGCCGCGCGACGGCGCGGCGCAGCGCTTCGATGTTCGCCTGGTGCAGGCCCCGCCGGTCGACCTCGGCCGGCGGTATGGCGACCCACGCATAGGACAGCGCGCGCCGCTCGATGTGCCCGCGCACGCGGTCACGGGCCTTCTCGGTCAGGAGTTTGGAGTCGGACAGCTCCGGGATCCGGCCCGAGGCGCCCGGGCGCAGGATCACGGCGGCCGCCACCAGCGGGCCGGCGCAGGCGCCGCGGCCGGCCTCGTCGGCGCCGGCGACCGGGGACAGGCCGGCGCGGGTCAGGGCGCGCTCGTAGCCGTAGAGGCCCGCGTCAGAGCGGATGGCTACGCCGCGCGGCAATGTGGATGTCGGCGTGGTGGTCATCGCTTCTAAAGTACAACCGGCGGAGGACTGCGAAGGCGGCCGCGTAGGGAAGTACCGGTCCGCGACCGCCGTGACGTGGGAAGACTACAGTCCGAGTGCGCGCAGTGCCTCCGCCTCGCGCACCTTGCGCCGCCGCCGCACGACCGTGACCGGCACCGCGAGCGCGAACGCCGCGACCGGCACCGCGCCCGGCGCCGCCAGCGCCCGGAAGCTCTGCTTGAAGGTCGAGGGCACCGGCAGCGTCCCGAAGTGGTCCGGCGGCCACACCTTCAGCACCGCGATCCCGACCACGTTGCCGACCGGCACGAAGCCGCCGGTCTGGCCCTTGATGTGGGCGCGGGAGTCCACCGAGACCTCGCGGTGGTCGCCCATGACCCACAGGTCGCCGCTGGGGACGTCCACCGAGAACGGCTCCATCGAGGGCAGGTTGCTCGGGTAGAGGTAGCCGTCCTCCTTCAGCGGCGCCCCGTTGACGGTCACCGGCGCGCCGTTGCCCTTGCACTCGATGTGGTCGCCGCCGACGCCGATCACCCGCTTGATCAGGTCGCCGTTGTCCTCCGGCAGCAGGCCGACCGCGGTCAGGGTCTTGCTGAAGAAGTTCTTCGGCTTCGTCGGCTCGCTGTCCAGCCAGCCGCCGGGGTCCTGGAAGACGACGATGTCGCCGCGGTTGGGCTCGTGGCCCAGCCAGTTGGCGAACCGGTTGACCAGCACCCGGTCGTTGATCTCCAGGGTCTGCTGCATCGAGCCGGAGGGGATGACGAACGCCTGGACCAGGAACGTCTTGATGACGAAGGCCAGCACCAGCGCGATCGCCAGCAGGAACGGCAGTTCCACGATGAACGGGCGCGGCTTCTTCGGGAACGCGAAGCGCCACACCACCACGAACGGCGCGTAGAGCCACTGCCACCACTTGCGCGGGGCGCGGGGTTCCGCGGGGACGGCGGCGGGCTCCTCCGGCGCGCCGGCGTCCGGGGAAGCAGCGTCCGGTGCCCCGGTCGCACCCGAGCCGTACTCACCCGAGCCGTACTCACCCGACCCGAACTCAGCCGACCCGAACCCACCCGGCGCCGCCCCGACTCCCCAATCGCGCGCCGCCTGGTCGGGCCCCGCCTGCTCGGCACGCGGGACCACGGCCTCGCCGCGGCGGATCCGGTCCCGTTCGGTCTCGGCCGCCTCGGTCGTCTCGGAGCTCTCGTCCACTGTCACAGTCTGCCCTTCCGCTGACCCACCAGGCCCGCTCCGCTCCGCTGCCGCCTGGTCCATGTCACTGTTCCCTTCGCGATCCCTCGCACATCCGACTCAGCCAAGCGGCCGCTCCGTACCCAACCGCCGCCGGAGCCGAATGGTTACGCCCGCCGGGGCCGGAAGAAGCGCCGTGGCACGGCGCCGGCGCCGCAGCCGGCCGGCCCGCAGCGGCACCGCGAGCGTGAACCCCCACAGCAGCGGGGGCGCCGTGGCAGCGCTCTGCAGAGCCTGCGCGGGGTTCTTGAGCGAGAACGTGGAAGGCGTGCCCAGCCCGCCGATCCGGGTCAGCGGCCAGATCCGCACGAACGCGTGTCCCTGCACGTTGTCATAAGGGACCAGTCCCTGGGACTTCTCCTCCAGGTGGATCCGGGAATCCCCCGAGTCGCTGCGGTGGTCGCCGAGCACGAACACCGTGTGCGGCTGCACCGTGATCGGTCCGAAGGCGGCCTGCGAAGGAGTGTCCAACTGCCCGCCCGGGTCCCGGAACAGATACGTGTGCTCATCCAGCGCCACGCCGTTCACCGTCACCGGACTCCCGACGCCCTTGCACTGGATGACGTCCCCCGGCACCGCCGCGACCCGCTTGATCAGGTCCTGCTCGTTGCCGGCCGGCAGCAGCCCGACCCAGGTGAACGCGGTCTTGATCGCCCCGACGAACCCGCTGTCCTTCTTCGTCTGCGAGCCGTCCAGCCAGCCCCCGGGATCCTTGAACACGACGATCTGGCCGCGCTTCGGCGTCCAGCCGAACCACGGCGTCAGCTTGTTCACCAGAACCCGGTCCCCGGGCTCGATGGTGTTCTGCATGGACTGCGAAGGGATGTAGTAGGCCTGGACCGCGAACGTCTTGATCAGCAGGGCGAGGAGCAGCGCGACCCCGAACAGGATCGGCAGCTCCTTCCACAGCTTCACCGGTTTAAGCCGGCGTCTGCGTCCCTTGGCCACCGGCCGCACCCTAGCCTGTTCGTCGTCGAAGGGGCCTTGCGACCCGGATTGGCAACACGAAGGACGGGAACAGCAGTTCCCCAGCGGACCAAGGTATAGGACGAGGCTGAGGATTGCGTAAACAGCTCCAGGCCGCACCCTGAGAAAAGGGCACGGCCTGGAACGGGAGAACCGCTGAGGAACCGGGGGCTCAGTGGCCCGCGACCGCCTCGCGCTTCTCCTTGATCTTCGCCTTCTTGCCGCGCAGGTCGCGCAGGTAGTACAGCTTCGCCCGGCGGACGTCACCGCGGGTCACGACCTCGATCTTCTCGATGATCGGGGTGTGCAGCGGGAAGGTGCGCTCGACGCCGACGCTGAAGCTGACCTTGCGGACGGTGAAGGTCTCGCGCACACCGGAGCCCTGGCGGCGGATGACGACGCCCTTGAACTGCTGGATGCGGGAGCGGTTGCCCTCGACGACCTTGACGTGCACGTTGACGGTGTCGCCGGGACGGAAGTCCGGCACGTCGATGCGCATCGACAGCTCGTCGATGGTGGACAGCTTGTCCATGTTCTCTCCTCGTGGGCGCCACAGGTCGGCCACGGCTTCGGTGGTAAGACCGGGATCTGGCTTGAACGCCGTGGGCGGGTCCCCCTGTGGCAGGGCGCGTCCGGCGGGCAGGCGTGGCGATCGCATGGCGAAGACACCCGCTCAAGCATTACCGGCCTAGTCTGACACAGCGCCGGGGTCGAAGCGAAATCCGGCCGGCGTCTGCGACCAGCCCAGAGCCGCCAGCAACGCGCGGTCCTTCTTGTCCAGCGCGTCGGGGTCCAAGGATTCGATCAAGTCCGGACGCATCTGCGCCGTGCGCCGCAGCGCCTCGTCCCGGCGCCAGCGCGCGATCACCGCGTGGTTGCCGCCCAGCAGCACCGGCGGGACGTCCCGGCCGTCCCAGGTGGCGGGCTTGGTATAGACGGGGCCTTCCAGCAGCCCGGCCATACCGCCTTCGGAGGCGTGCCCGAAGGAGTCGTCCTTGGCGGACTCGGCGTTGCCGAGCACACCGGGCAGCAGCCGGCCCACGGCCTCGACCATCACCAGCACCGCGACCTCGCCGCCGGCCAGCACGTAATCGCCGATCGACAGCTCCTCCACCGGCATCCGCTCGGCCGCGGCCTCGATGAACCGGCGGTCGATGCCCTCATAGCGGGCCGGGGCGAACACCAGGTGCGAGGCGGTCGCCAGGTCCTCGGCCACCCGCTGGGTGAAGGGCCGGCCGGACGGCGTCGGCACGATCAGCCGCGCCCCGCTCTCCGCGCCCGGCGGCACGAGCTGGGTCAGCGCCTCCCACCACGGCTCGGGCTTCATGACCATCCCCGGGCCGCCGCCGCACGGCGAGCTGTCCACGGTGTTGTGCCGGTCATGGGTCCAGGTCCGCAGCTCGTGGACGTGGATGTCGAGGATCCCGGCGGCCGCGGCCTTGCCGATCAGCGAGACGTCCAGCGGCGCCAGGTACTCGGGAAAGATGGTGACGATGTCGATGCGCATGGGCGGGGGCCGAGGCGGCTATTCGGCGCTGTCCAGGTCCAGCAGCCCGGCCGGCGGATCGACCACGACCCGGCCGGCGGCGACGTCCACGGTCGGGACGAACTGCTTGACGAACGGGATCAGCACCTCGGGGGCCTGCGGCCGCTTGACGGCCAGCACGTCCTGCCCGGGCAGGTGCAGCAGATCGGCGATCTCCCCGAGCGGGGTGCCGTCGGCCAGCTCGACGGCCAGGCCGAGGAGCTGGTGGTCGTAGAACTCGTCCGGGTCTTCCGGGCTCTCCTCCGGATCGGCCTCGACGATCAGCATGGTGTTGCGCAGCGCCTCGACGGCGTCGCGGTCGTGCACGCCCTCGAAGGACAGCAGCAGCCTGCCGCTGTGGTAGCGGGCGTCGGCCACGACCAGCGGGCCGCGCTCGGCCGGGTCGGTCAGCAGCCGGGCGCCGGGGGCGAAGCGCAGGTCCGGGTCGTCGGTGCGGACCTCGACGGTGGCCTGGCCGCGGATGCCGTGCGCCCGGCCGATCCGGCCGACCACGAGGCGCAGGGCCTCGGGCCGGCCGGCCGGGGTGTCCGTGTCCGGCACGCCGCCGGACGCCTTCCCATCTGCGGAGCTCACAGCGCTCACCGGTAGCCGGCCGCCTCGACGAGGTCGACCCGCAGCGACCGGCCGCCGAGCGCGGCCATCACGGTGCGCAGCGCGCGGGCCGTGCGGCCGCCGCGGCCGATGACCTTGCCCAGGTCGTCCGGGTGCACCCGGACTTCCAGGACCTTGCCGCGGCGCTGGTCGCGCTCGCGGACCCGGACCTCATCGGGGTGCTCGACGATGCCCTTGACCAGGTGCTCCAGGGCCTCTTCCAGCATGCTCAGCCCTCGGTGCCCTCGGCGGCGGCCTCAGCCTCGGGCTTGGCGGCCTGGGCCGCGGCCGGCGCCTCGGCCTTCTTCTCAGCCTTCTTCTTCGGCGTGGTGGCGCCGGTCTTCGGCTCGTCGGCGGCCTCCTTGGCGGCGACCTCGAACACCGCCTTGCGGTCGGCCTTGGGCGCCGCGACCTTCATCGGCGGCGGGGCGGCCTCGCCCTTGAACTTCTGCCAGTCGCCGGTGACCTTCAGAATCGCCTCGACGGCCTCGGTCGGCTGCGCGCCGACGCCCAGCCAGTACTGCGCGCGCTCGGAAGCGACCTCGATGAAGGACGGGTCCTCCTTCGGGTGGTACTTCCCGATCTCCTCGATCGCGCGGCCGTCCCGCTTGGTGCGGGCGTCGGCCACGATGATCCGGTACTGCGGGTTCCGGATCTTGCCCATGCGCTTGAGCTTGATCTTGACTGCCACGGTGTGGTGTCTCCTGCTTGGTTGACTGCGGGTGGCGCCACCGCACCGCCACGTGGGGACATGGCATCGGCAGCCGCCGGATGGACTCGGTATGGCGCAGGAGAGAGGGCCATGCGCGACCGGTACAAGCTTCCATTGTGCCAGACCGTTCGGGCTGCTCGGCACCAGGTCACATCCGCACCCGCGCGCGGCCCGCGGCGGGTCGCCGGCGGAAGCCCGATCCCGAGGACGTCGGCGGTGTCGTTCCGCACGTGGCCGCCGATCTGCGCCCGGGTCTGGATGCCGGCGACGGCCGAGGCGGTCGGCGGCAGCGCCGCGAGCAGGGCGGCGGCCGGGACGGAGCAGGCGCTCGGCCATGGAAGGGCTCCCAGGTCAGCGGCGGCGCCCGCGGCGGGCGCCGTTCGCGACCGACGGTGCCACGCCTCGCCGGCGGCGCCGACGATCTCACCGCGTGTCCCGGCCCGGGTTCATACGTCCGGGCCAGTCCCGGTCCTCCCAGAAGACCTATGAACAGAAGGCCCTATGAAGAGGCGCTACTGCGGAGGCAGCAGCTTCTTGAAGTCCTCCGGCAGCTCGAACTGCCCGCCGCCGTCCACGTCCCCGAACGCCGCCCCGTTGCCCTCGCGCCGCGCCTGCCGCGCCGCCTCCTCGGCCTTGGCCTTGGCCGGGTTGCCCGAGCGCGAGCGGCCCTTGGACTTCGACGCCCGGTCGGCGGCCTTGGCCTTGGCCGACTTGCGCTTGGTCCCGCCCAGGCCGCCCATCCCGGGCAGCCCCGGCATGCCGGGCATCCCGCCGCGGGCCATCTGCTGCATCATCTTCTTCATTTCCAGGAAGCGCTCGATGAGGTTGTTGACCTCCTGCACCGTCGTGCCCGAGCCCCTGGCGATGCGCTGCCGGCGCGAACCGTTGATGATCTTGACGTCGTCGCGCTCGGCCGGGGTCATCGACTTCATGATGGCGGCGATCCGGTCGACGTCCTTGTCGTCGATCTCGTTCAGCTGCTGCTTCACCTCGGCCATGCCCGGGAGCATGCCCATCAGCTTCTTCATGGAGCCGAGCTTCTTCAGCTGCTCCATCTGGTTCAGGAAGTCGTCCAGCGTGAACTCGTTGCGCGCCAGCTTGCCGGCCATCTTCTCGGCCTCGGCGGCGTCGAACGCCTTCTCGGCCTGCTCGATCAGGGTGAGCATGTCGCCCATGTCGAGGATGCGGCCGGCCATCCGCTCGGGGTGGAAGACGTCGAAGTCCTCCAGCTTCTCCCCGGAGGAGGCGAACATCACCGGCTTGCCGGTGACCTGCCGCACCGACAGCGCCGCACCGCCGCGGGCGTCGCCGTCGAGCTTGGTCAGCACCACGCCGTCGAAGCCGACGCCGTCCATGAACGCCTGGGCGGTGGTGACCGCGTCCTGGCCGATCATGGCGTCCACCACGAACAGGACCTCGTCGGGCTTGACCGCGTCCCGGATGTCGGCGGCCTGCTGCATGAGCTCGGCGTCGATGCCCAGGCGGCCGGCGGTGTCGACGATCACCACGTCGTGCTGCTTGGTCTTGGCGAAGTCGATGGAGTCCCGGGCGACCTTGACCGGGTCGCCCACGCCGTTGCCGGGCTCGGGGGCGAACACCGGTACGCCGGCCCGCTCGCCGACCACCTGGAGCTGGGTGACCGCGTTCGGCCGCTGAAGGTCGGCGGCCACCAGGATCGGGGTGTGGCCCTCGGTGCGCAGCCAGCGGGCCAGCTTGCCGGCCAGCGTGGTCTTACCGGCGCCCTGCAGACCGGCCAGCATGATCACGGTCGGCGGGTTCTTGGCGAACCGCAGCCGCCGGGTCTCGCCGCCCAGGATGCCGACGAGCTCCTCGTTGACGATCTTGATGATCTGCTGCGCGGGGTTCAGCGCCCGGGAGACCTCCGAGCCCTCGGCCCGCTCGCGCACCGCGGCGATGAACGGCCGCACGGCCTGCAGCGAGACGTCGGCCTCCAGCAGCGCGCGGCGGATCTCGCGCAGGGTGTCGTCGATGTCCTGCTGCGAGAGCCGACCCTTGCCGCGCAGGTTCTTGAACGTCGCGGCCAAACGATCGGAGAGCGTGTCGAACACGTCGTATTCATCCTTCGCGAGGAAATCAACAGATCGGGCGGATTCGAAATGCCGCCGTAGTCCACCAGGGTAGCCGCTGACGTCGCCGACCCCGACTCTGGCCGTGTTTGTCAGTGCTGTGCGCCACCATGGGGACAACACAAGGTGAGGGAGAACAGCACAGTGACTCTGGTCAACAAGTACGCGGGCACGTGCGCCGCGTGCAAGGGCCTGGTTCCGGCCGAGGCCGGGACGCGCGCCAAGGTGGACGGCGTCGGCGCGTGGCAGACCTATCACCACGAGTGCGCTCCGGCGTGGGAGCCGCGGCCCCAGGGCCGGCCGGAGGGCGAGGGCGGGGCGGTGGTCGCCCCGGTGCCGCCGCAGCGCGGCGCGCACGACGGCTGGCACCGCCGCCGGCTGGCCGGCTTCGACACCGAGACCACCGGCCGCGACCCGAAGTCCGTGCGGATCGTCTCGGCGGCGCTGGTGGCCTCCGACGGGACGAGCAAGACCTTCCTCATCGACCCCGGCGTGGAGATCCCGGCCGAGGCCACCGCGATCCACGGCATCACCACCGAGTACGCGCGCGAACACGGCGCCCCGCCGCGCGAGACGCTGGACGCGATCGCCGACGCCCTCGCCGCCGAGCTGCGGGCCGGCACGCCGCTGGTGGTGTTCAACGCGCCCTACGACCTGACGCTGCTGGAGGCCGAGCTGGCCCGGCACCAGCTGGCCCCGCTGGCCGCCCGCGCCCCGGTGGCGCCGGTGATCGACCCGCTGGTGATCGACCGGCAGATGGACAAGTTCCGCAAGGGCGCCCGCACGCTGGAGGCGCAGTGCCGGTTCTACGGCGTGACCATCACCCGGGCGCACGACGCCGCCGCCGACGCGCTGGCCGCGCTGAACCTGGCCCAGGTGATCGGCGCGAGCTACGCCGCGGTGGGGACGCTGGACGCCGTGCGGCTGCACGAGGCGCAGGCGCGGTGGAAGGCCGAGCAGGAGGCCGACCGGGCGGCGTATCGGGAGCGGCGCGGGGAGACGCCGTATGTGGAGCCGGAATGGCCGACGCGGCCGCTGGCGACTTCGGCTTGAGAGCTTGAGAGCTTGAGAGCTCGAGAGGTTGGGGCGGCTTGAGGGTTTGAGCCGCCTCAACGAACCGCCGGCGGATCAGTGCCAGAACACGCCGATGACGATGTTCGCCGAAGTCAGCCCGCCGATCGCGAAGTACACCCCCTCGGTGATCTCCTGCTCGGCCCGCTATATCCGCACCAGCACGGAGAGCACCAGCAGCGCTACCGGCTTCACCGCCATCTTCGCCGCCGGGGGCTCGTGGTGCGGCCCGCTCCTATCGAGTGCGTATAACGCCACACCCGTGACCAGCATCCTCGCCGCGCCGTGCAGCATCGCGGGAACCACGCATCGGGCCGCGCGGACATCCGCGTCGCCGAACCCGCCGAGGAGCCAGCGGGCCCGACGAAATGCCGGACCAACAGGCGCCTTGCAGCACTTTCGCGGCTGCGTCTTACCAGCTGGACCCCCTTTGCCGACATCGTGTCGCCACATCACGTCCACCCGGGCCTGTACGAAACCGGACACTGAGCGCTGAATCAGGACCACTAAACCCTGACCAAGGTAAAATCCTGGTATAGCCGCCGGGGCCGGTCCGTTTTGTCGTTCGAGATCTCGCTATGGTTACGGCCGAACCATCCGTAGACACGCCGCCCACCCGGACGGTGGCGGGGGTTCACGCCGAATCCGGCGACGCGCAACCTGCTGTCGGGCGCTCATGAGTCCGGCGCGCGGGACCGTGCGGAAACCGGAACCGGGGACCCACCAAGTCCCATCGGCCCGCATCCCAGCGGGCCAGGGGTGAATCGGTCCGCCGCGTACCCCCCTCGCGGCAGCCGTAGGGCACGCTTCTCAGCCCGAACCCGACAGCTAACCCGGTAGGCGGAAGCGAGAAGAAGAGGAGTGTCGCCCTAGTGGCGTCTCACAAAACCGTGACCACTCACCGCGCGTCCAAGAAGACGATCACCGCGACGCGAACCGCGGTGACGCTGGCGACCGCCACGGTCGGTTCCATAGCCCTGGTCCCGGGTCTGGCGCACGCCGACCCGAACGCGAGCCTGAACGAGGTCCAGAACAAGGTCAAGGACCTGCACGAGCAGGCCGAGGCCGCGGCCGAGGCGTATGACAAGGCCTCCGGGGACCTCTCGACGCTCCAGCACAAGGTCGACCAGATCCAGTCCCGCATCACCGCCGAGCAGGCGCAGCTGGGCAACGCGCAGTCGGCCCTGGGGGCCCTGGCCGCGGCGCAGTACCGCTCCGGCGGCGTGGACAGCTCGCTGCAGCTGATGCTGGCGTCGGCTCCGGACTCCTTCCTGCAGCAGGCCACCGCGATGAGCGAGATGACCAGCCGCTCCGCGGACTCGATGAAGTCGGCGCAGGAGATCAAGCGCCAGCTGGACCAGGACAAGGCCGAGGCCTCGGCGGACCTGTCGCAGCTGCAGAAGACGCGCGACGTGATGGCGCAGAACATGGCGGACGTCAACGCCAAGGAGAAGCAGGCCCAGGCGCTGCTGAACTCGCTCACCAAGGAGCAGCGCCAGCAGTACGACACGCAGCAGCGGCAGCAGACCAAGCAGCAGGAGAAGCCGCCGCCGACCGTCGTCAACGTGCCGGCGCCGAACGCCCGCGCGGCGACCGCGGTCGCCTTCGCCAAGTCGCAGATCGGCAAGCCCTACGTCTACGGCGCCGCCGGCCCGCGCAGCTTCGACTGCTCGGGGCTGACGATGGCCGCCTGGGCCGCCGCCGGCGTGTCGATGTCCCACTCCTCCTCGGCGCAGGCGTACGAGTTCCCGGCGGTCAGCGAGAAGGACGCCCAGCCGGGCGACCTGTTCATCTACTACGGCAGCATGCACCACGTGGGGATCTACGTCGGCGGCGGCATGGTGATACACGCGCCGTACAGTGGCACCGTCGTGCAGTACGCTCCGATGAACTCAATGCCTGTGGTACGGGTGGTACGGCCGTAAGACCGGACCGCGAGCCTTGCCGCGGGGCGCCGACTGACATGTCGGCGCCCTTCGACGTTGTCTGGGGGATGTATGTCAGAGTTCGGAGTTGGAAGCCGGCTGGACCCGGAGCCCGGGCCGCGGCGGGAGCTCGATCGCGAGCCGGAGCCGGCCGACGACGCGGTCGAGGACCCCGGCGGCTCCGAGCCGGTCGAGGAGTACGCCGACGCCGACCCGCAGGAGTGGATCAGCCGCCTGACAGCCGACCTGGAGCGCGCCGAACAGGGCATCGGCTCCGGGCCGCGCGACGCGCTGATGGCCCGGATCAAGCTGGCGCAGGCCTACTCCGAACTCGGCGACACGGCGCAGGCGGCGCCGCTCGCGGTGCGGAACGTGGCGCAGGCCGAGCGGCTGTTCCCGGCCAGCGAGGGCATGCTGCAGCAGCTGCGCAAGTTCCGCGACGCGGCGTGCGAGGCCGCCGGCTGGACCGCGGCGATGATGCGGCAGCCGGACGGGCCGGAGCCGGAACCGGACGAGGAGCCGAGCGAGCTGCTGGCGCGGTCGTGGCCGGCGGCCGAGGCGGTCGCGCAGGCGTGGCCGGCGGTCGAGCTCGGTGCGGGGGACGAGGCGGTGCTCGGCGGCGAGGACGCGATGGGTGCGGTGGACGCGGTGGGTGCGGTGGATGCCGTTGAGGCACCCGAGCCCATGGCCGAGGCCGAACCGGCAGCGCCCGCGACCGAGCCGCACCAGCCCTCTGAGCCTGAGCCGGTCTCCGTCGGTGCCGTGATCCACGAATTCGTCCGCCGCGCGTCGGAGCCCCAGTACGCCGCGCCGCCGCTGCCGAGCGAGCTGGCGATCCCG
>JAEKKI010000131.1 GCA_019510485.1 Catenulisporales bacterium | reverse complement strand
GGTTCGACGGCGTATACCGTCACCTTCACGCCGGCCGACCCGGTCTTCCGGCTCACCCGCAAGCTGGCGCGGCAGACGACGCGCGATCACCCGACGACGGCCCGCCGGTACATCACCGGCGTCCGCCCTATCGCCACGGTCCCGGTGCGCTGCGTCGAGGTGGACAACAGCGACCACCTCTACCTCGCCGGCCGCTCCTGGATCCCGACCCACAACTCGACCCTCGGCCTGGACCTGGCCCGCAGCTGCTCCATCAAGAACGGCCTCACCAGCGTCATCTTCTCCCTGGAGATGGGCCGCAACGAGATCATCATGCGCCTGCTGTCCGCCGAGGCCCGAGTCGCGCTGCACCACATGCGCAGCGGCACGATGACGGATGAGGACTGGGCGCGGCTGGCTCGGCGCATGGGGCCGGTGTCGGAGGCCCCGTTGTTCATCGACGATTCGCCGAACATGTCGATGATGGAGATTCGGGCCAAGGCCCGGCGGCTGAAGCAGCGGCACGATCTCCAGCTGGTGATCATCGACTATATGCAGCTGATGCAGCACAGTAGTACTAATTCGAAGCGGCCTGACAGCCGCCAGCAGGAAGTGTCGGAAATCAGCCGATCGCTGAAGCTTCTGGCCAAGGAACTCGAAGTCCCGGTGATCGCCATCAGCCAGCTGAACCGCGGGCCGGAGCAGCGGACCGACAAGCGGCCGATGATGAGCGACCTCCGCGAATCAGGTTCGCTCGAACAGGACGCCGACGTCATCATCCTGCTGCATCGCGAGGATGCCTACGAGCGTGAGTCACCTCGCGCGGGCGAGGCGGATCTGATTGTGGCCAAGCACCGCAACGGTCCTACGGCGAACATCACGGTGGCTTTCCAGGGGCATTACTCGCGGTTTGTGGATATGGCGCAGAGTTGAGCGGACGACATCCGCCCCGGACCCGCCGCCGTCGGCGGGTTCAGGACGGAGTTCGCTTCGTCGGCTGTGGCGGGACGAGGCGTCAGGCCCCAGGGGCCGCCTGGCCGGGGAGTGCGGACAAGTCGGCGAGGAATTCCGCTGCCGGGATGGGCTTGCCCTCCTTCCCGATGGGTGAGGGGGACAGGGGGACCAGCAGGTCGGTCGCCGGTGCGTGCAGCCACAGCGCCATCATGTACAGGGCGGGGATGCGGAGCAGGCGGAGCTCGTAGTCGACTGCCTGGAGTTGGGGGAGCTTGCGTACGGCCTTCATGGCGTTGTCGGTGGCGGCCTCGAACGGTCCCTCGTTGAAGTGGGACACCTCGTGGGTTCCGTCGGGGGCCGGGGTGGTCTCGGCGCTGGCGATCAGTTTGCCGTCTTCCTCGATGAGGAAGCGCCAGCCCACCGGGCGCGCTCGGTCGAGGCCGGCGCCGGAGGTGATGTCGTCGAGTCCCATCGTGAAGACCTGGTGGGGGGCGGATAGGGCGAGGTGGTCCTTTCGGGCGCCGCGCAGCGCCTTGGTGGTGAACTTGCCGGCGTCGGCGAACGCGTGGAGCTTCGACATGACGCGGTCGGGCGTGTCGGACGGGGCGTCGGGCAGGTGCAGGGGCATGACGATCTCCTCAGGGCTGGGTCTCGTACGACACGTTCCAGATTCCGCCGGCGTTCGCGTAGTTGTTCTGGAAGGCGCTGTAGGTCCAGTCGGCGTCTCCCGTCCACGGGTCGCCCACGCTGACGTGCTCGACCCCGTTGACCAGCGAGCGCCCGCGCAGCCCCACGATATGTCCTCCGCCGCCGGGCCAGGCGATGTTGCACAGGACCGGCGCGGACTTCGCGATCTGGGCGCCGAGTTGCACCGGGGTCAGGGCGTTGTTGACGATCTGGTTCAGGTGCTTGACCGTCCGTAGCGGGCCGTCCGGCCACTGTCCCCAGTTGCAGGGCGACGCCTGGCCCGCGACGACGCAGCAATCGTTCCTGGTGAATGTGATGTTGGCGAGTCCGCACTGGGTCCACGTGCTGGCCGGTTCGTAGTACTTCGCGACGCTGACCGTGGCCGCGTCCCAGCACCAGTTGGTTTGCTCCTGGTGCTGCATGACGAAGGCGATGTTCTGGTCGCCCATGCCGAGGACGAATGTCTCGTTGGCCCCGCCGTTGGCGTTGACCTGGCAGTTCACCGTTCCGCCCGGGCCCGTCGCGGTGGTCACCCCGCTGCCGGTGACCAGGCGCAGGAAAATGCCCGGGAAGGCCACCGACTCGAACGAGAACGAACCGTTGGCCTGGGCACGGGCGTTGTACGTCGCCAACGGGCCCAGGCCGTACTGGCAGTTGACGGTCCCCCCTCCGGCCCCGGTGGCGGGCACCCCGGTGCCGTCCATGCGCAGGAACACGTTCGGGACGGCCACCGACTCGAAGGCATACGAACCGTTCGCCTGCGCGCGGACCCTGAACTTCGCCATGGCGTCGACGCCGTATTCGCAGTTGACCCTCCCCCCTCCGGAGCCCATGCCGGCGGTCACCCCCGTGCCGTCCATGCGGAGGTAGATATTCGGATAGAACGCCGACAGGATCGTGATCGGCGTGTCCCCGAGTGTTGCGAGGTCAGCTGCTGCCAATGGCATGATGACCTCTCCTTTCCGTCTGGTGTTTCGCGGATGCGGCCGAGAAAGGCGCCCCCGGCGACGGTCTTTGATGAACTGCTGTCCAGCGGAAAGGAACTCCCCAAACCGCATAGTGGCAAGACGACATCGCAGCCGATGATTGCGTTTTCCCGCCCCTCTGGGGCTTCGCGGGTATCGAAGAACCCTGATTCAACATATTCCGGCGGGTACGGCCTGTCCAGAGGGTTTACCCTGCGGGTATCAGTTCCTCTAAATAAATGTATTGTCCGCAGGAAATCCAGGTTCTCGGGTAGTCAACGCTTTTTCTGTATTCGGCTGGACCGCCGGGACGGCCGGTAGGCCGGGACCGCCGATCCGGCGGCACACGCCGCGTCGAGAGCCCGACCCGGAATCCAGCCGCGGCACGATCACCGAGCTCAGGTACGAGTCCTGAAGAACGGCTCTGCTCCTGAGCGAACGTCCAGCCTGCGGCGCATTCCCCTGATCGGGCTAGCCCGCGCGCAGCCGGCGTCACCTTCGTCATCCCGGCTCGTTCCAGGCGTGGACCCACCGAATCGGCCTTACGAATCCTTGAAGGACCTTGAAGGACCATGTACAAGGACCTGCGTGTCGCCGCCATCGTGCCGGCGCACAACGAATCGCTGCTGATCGGCAAGACGATCAGGACGATGCCGGATCTCATCGACCACATCATCGTCATCGACGACTGCTCGACCGACGACACGGCCGAGCAGGCGATGGCCACCGGCGACCCGCGGCTGGTCCTGATCCGCCACGGGCGCAACACCGGCGTAGGCGGCGCGATCCTCGACGGACACCGCCGAGCGCTCGAACTCGGCGCCGACGTCAACGTCATCATGGCCGGCGACGCCCAGATGGATCCGGCCTACCTGCCCGACCTCCTGGACCCGATCGCCGAGGAGGGTGTGGAGTTCACCAAGGCCAACCGGTTCTTCTCCCGCACCTCCTACTCCGGGATGCCGAAGTACCGCGTCCTCGGCTCGGTGGCGCTGTCCTTCATGACCAAGCTGGCCTCCGGCTACTGGCACCTGTTCGACCCGCAGAACGGCTACACCGCGACCAGCCGGTCGGCCCTCCTGCGGATCGACCTGGACGAGGTCTCGCTGGGCTACCAGTTCGAGAACGACATGCTGATCCGCCTGAACATCGCCGACGTCTGGGCCCGGGACGTGCCGGTGCCGGCCGTGTACGGCGACGAGGTCTCCGGCATGCGGATGCGCACGGTGGTCCCGGCGATCGGCGGCCTGCTGTTCCGCGGCTTCTGGCGGCGGATCCTGCTGAAGTACGTGCTCTACTCCTTCTCCCCGGTGGCCCTGTTCCTCTTCTCCGGTCTGGCGCTGTTCCTGCTCGGCGCCGGCTTCGGAACGTGGGTGTTCTACGAGGCGATGAGCAACCAGGTGCCCTCCGCGGCGACCGTCATGGCGGCGACCGCCCCCTTGCTCACCGGCATCCACTTCATGGTCAACGCGATGATGCTGGACATCCAGGAGAGCCCGGACTGGAATCCCCGGGGGCGTCCGCACCGGGACAGCGCGACGCGGGGGGCGTTCGGCCGCCGCGCGCCGCAGCCGGCTCCGATCACCCGGCCGCGAACGGCTGCCCGGGACGACAGCACCGGCCGCGCCAACCGGACCGGCCAGGCCGTCGCGTACGACGACAGCGGGGTCGGCGTACGGTGAAGGCGGGGCGCGACGGCGCGACGATCCGCACGGGTCTGATCGGGCTGGGCATGATGGGCCGGCACCATGCCCGGGTCCTGGGTTCGCTGGACGGCGTGGAGCTGGTGGCGGTCGCCGATCCGGGTCCGCAGGCGCGCAAGGCCGCGGGCGGCCTGCCGGTGGTGGACGGCGTCGAGGAGCTCATCGATATGGGCCTGGACGCTTGTGTGATCGCCGTTCCCACGGCGGCGCACACCGAAGTCGGCATGGCCTTGGCCTCGGCCGGGGTCCACACTCTGATCGAGAAACCGCTGGCCCACGACAGTGCGTCAGCCGTTCTGCTGGCGGAGACCTTCGAGCAGGCCGGACTGGTCGGCGCGGTAGGGCACATCGAGCGGTTCAACCCGGCGCTGCAGAATCTGCGCAGCCGGCTGGAGCAGGGCGAGCTCGGCGCGGTCTTCCAGGTCGCGACGCGGCGGCAGGGCCCGTTCCCGCACCCGATCGCCGACGTGGGGGTCGCGAAGGACCTGGCGACGCACGACTTCGATTCGACGGCCTGGGTGACCGGGCAGGCCTACGCGACCATCACCGCTCACACCGCCTGCCGATCCGGGCGCGCGCACGAAGACCTGATCGCGATGTCCGGACGCTTGGACGGCGGCACCGTGGTCAACCACCTCGTGAACTGGCTGTCGCCGATGAAGGAGCGGGTCACGATCGTCACCGGCGAGAAGGGCTGTTTCGTCGCGGACACCTTGACCGCCGACCTGATGTTCCATGCGAACTCCTCGCATGCGTCGCTGCCGCCATGGGAGGCGATGCAGGCGTTCCGAGGGGTGTCGGAAGGGGATGTGATCCGGTTCGCGTTCGCCAAGCCCGAACCGCTGCGCACCGAGTTGGAAGCGTTCCGGGACGCCGTCCTGGACCTGGATCAGGGCTCGGACCGGATCGTCACCATGCGGCAGGGCCTGTCCGTGGTCAAGGTCGCCGAGGCGGCCCTGGCCTCCGCCGCGGCGGGCGGGTCGGTGACCGTGCTGCCCCATCAGGCGGTGTATCAAGACTCGTACCGAACCGCGGCCGGGTCCGCTATGGCGTTTGCTCGCTGACCGGCCCGATTACGACACAGGGGCTGGTGTCCGGACACACCTTGGCCGTGAAGGTCCGGTTCAGGCCGCCGTACAGCGTGGCGGTCCCGGTCTCCCCGGGATCGACGGTGATGACTTTGGCCCGCGACTGCCGGCCGGTCCGGTCATCGACGTAGGACAGAGTGTAGTTCTCGGTCGTGGCCTGCAGGTTCGTCACGTCGTAGACGATGGCTGTCACGTCTTGGACATCGAGGGCTGTGACGGCGACGTTGACGGTCGCGCCGATGGCATCCGCGGCGATCGCCCGACGCGCCAACGACCTTTCCGCATCAATGGATGCTTGCGCGGACGCGGGTGCGATGAGTACGGAGGTCCAGGCCGCCGAGTAGGTGAGCAGGACCCGTCTGGAAAGTCCCGACCCGCCGACCTCAGGCGACGGCGGCGGTGAAGACGTTGCGCAGGATCTGTTGAATCGCTGAATCATTGCCGATCGCTCCGTTGAACGAGAGGGACCCGGCGGCGAACACCCATCCGCCGGCGGGTCCCGCTGTATAGGTCATGTCCGCACCGCCGGCCGGGTTCTGGCCCGTGGCGATGACCACGCTGCCGGGGATGCCGCCCGGCGACTCGTCGACCTCCCACCCGCTGGCGGCTCCGTTGTAAGCGGTGGCGCCGAAGGTGCTGCCGACACCCAACCCGGTGCCGTTGAGGAAGGCATGGTTCGTCAGGACCTCGTACGGCGCGAAGTCCATATACGACGCGGCGAAGTAATCGACGCCCAAGATCGCTGACGAGGGTTCGTTGATGTCCTCGAAGAGGCGGCGGTCCCCGTTCGCGTCCCGGAAGACGATCGCGCTGCGGTCCGTCGTGTACTGAATCTCCTCGTAGACGCCGTTCCCACCGGTATAGACGATGCGACCACCAGCACTCGCGAAGTTCACCAGGTTCTGACGCATGGCTCCCGTGAAGTACTCCGGATGCGACATGAGCACCACGGCCTTGTAGGACGCGGTCCAGGGAGTGATGCCCGGCGCGTCAAGGTCGAGGTCTGTGTAGACGTCGTAGGCAATCCCTTGAGAAGTCATCCATTGCAGCAGGAAAAGGTCGGAGAGCAAGGAGCAGTTGATGACCGCCCCTCCGGTCAAAGCCGTGGTGACACTCGGCCGCCGCATCGTCACGGTCCTCGGCGCGCCGTCCTGGCCGACCGTGTACTGATCGTGGCCGCCCCACGTGTTGTACGCGTTATAGGTGTTCGTCGGGATGACGACGGCGATCCTGTTGACCGGCGTCGCGGGCCGAACGACGAACATCACGGGATGGGACGTCCCGAACGATGACTGCAAAAGCGCCGTGTACACACCGGACGGCCATGTCGTCGGCACAGAAACGCTGAAATCAGTCCCCCAGCCGCACCCGGCGCTGCGATAGGCGGACGGCAGCAATTGCAGCCGGCCGGAGTGGGAAGTCGGCTGCACCATGATGACCGGACCGCCCGACACCGGTGCTACGCGCTGAACGCTCCAGGAGTAACTGGGAAAGGTCGTGGAGACCTGGATGGCGACCGTCCCGCCTTGGACCACAGACAGAACGCCGGGGTAACCCTGAAGCGCGGCTTCGGCCTGCACCGTGAAGCCCCGGCCGATCGTGACCCCGTTGCCGCTGTTGGCCCAGGTGACTCCCGAGGTATCGATGGTCTCTGAATTGAGCAGCCGATACCACGTCAGGCTGTCGTCATCGCCCAGCGTCAGCGTCGCCGCGGTATCGAGAGAAATGCCGTAGAGCGTCCCGGACGTGTTCGCCCTGACGAGCTTCTGCCCATCGGATCCCCAAGCCTGCCCGATGGTGATCGCCTGTCCGCCGTTGCGCCAGAACCCGGCACCGGTCGAGTAGCTCTGGACGACGTAGCGATACCAACGCAGCTCCGAGCCCTGCCAGACCCCGTAGACCACCCCGTTCGGGTCGGCCACCAGCCAGGGATAGCCCTTCCACCCGGATCCGATACGGCGCCCGGATCCGCCGTTGGCCCAGTTCGTGGTCCCCGGCGGCCCCAGATAGCAGTACCAGAACAGCACTCCGCTGTCGTCCAGGCAGTACAGGACGTTGTTCCAGCCCCCGAACACGCGGCCGTAGGTGTTGAAGCCGTGCCCGATGACCGTGCCGCTCTTCGCATGCCAGAAGCCGGCACCGGTCTGGGCGTTGGACAGGATGTACTGATACCACCGCAGCGTGCCGTCGGCCTGGAGCGCGAAGATCTGTCCGTCGCTGTTGGCGAGCACCGTGACGAATTGATGCCACTGGTTGCCGATCTGCCGCCCGGTGCCGTTGTTGGCCCACTGCGGGGAGCCGGTCTGCCATCCCAGGTTGCGATACCAGAGCAGCACGCCGTCGGCCTGGACGGCATAGAAGATGCCCTGTCCGCCCGGAACCATGTCCAGAAAGCGTTGAGCCGGGTCGAATGCCACGCGGTGATCTTCCGTGCTATCGGATCGACCCAGCGGGCGCTTTATCGCCATATAGTCGAAATCGGCCGCTGGGGATGTCCCGGCGCCGGATCCGTCTGATTCCTCAAGCGCGCTTCTCACAGAAGACAGGAGGCGATACCAAGCATGCATGTGACGGCGAGAACGGCACTGCTCGCGGTATCAGCGACGATCATGGCATGGCTGGGCGGAGCGACCCCGGCCAGTGCCACCACCTGCTCGCAGGACGGGGTGGCCCTGCTGTGCGTCAACGCCACGCCGGTCCAGGACGTCCTGGCACTCCAGTACCAGATCACCCAGGTCGACGGCCCGGGGTCGTATTCCATCCACTACGTCGAAACCGTCAGCGGAACCCAGTCGAACCCGCAGTCGGCGGGGCCGATCGGCTACCAGCAGACCGTCACCGGCACCCTCTACGCCGGGCTCGGCAAGTGCTACAACATCTTCCTGACCAGCACGGCGGGCACGTCCAACGTCGCCGGCCCGGTCTGCGGGTGAGCGCCGTGATCCGGAACGACCGCCGCACTGTCGCAAAGGTGCTGATCATGCGTTCACGTACACCGCGAACTCTGAAGCGCACGATGCTCGGAGTCTCCGCCTTGGTGTCGATGGCGGTGGGGCTGCCGTCGCCATGCGGCGCGACCGTGGCGCCGCACACCCTGGTCAGCCAAGTGACCTGCGCCACGCCCTACGTCCCGATGTATCACGTCGACGGCCTCAGCCAGCTGCGCCGCTGGAGCAACAGCTCCCCCGCCACCGGCGGCGGCAGCTGGACCCAGCAGCAGATCGGCACCGGGTGGGGCACGCTGACCGTGTTCTCGGGCGGCTCCGGCACCTTGTTCGCCGTCGACTCGCAGGGAAACCTGCGGTGGTACCAGGACGGCGGCTTCGGCGGCACGGGTGGCGCCGCCTGGGGCTCGGGCACCGGTTCGATCGTCGGCACCGGCTGGGGCGGCTTCACGACCCTGACCTCCGGCGGCCAGGGTGTCGTCTACGGCATCGACGCCTCGGGAAACCTGCGCTGGTACCGGTATCTGGGCACGAACGGCTCGGCCTCGTGGGCGTCCGGCAGCGGGGCGGTCATCGGCTCCGGCTGGAGCGGGCTGAAGCTCATCGCCTCCGGTGCCGGGACCCTCTACGCGGTGAACTCCTCAGGCGCACTGTACTGGTACCGGCACCTCGATCCGACCGGCGGCTCCGCGTCGTGGGCGAACAACGGATCCGGTCAGCAGGTCGGCACCGGCTGGACCTTCACGGCGACCGGCTCGATGGGCGGCGGCGTGCTGCTGGGCCGCGACTCGGCCGGCGGCCTGTGGTGGTACCGGCACACCGACCCGCTGGGCGGGGCGGCGACGTGGGCCAACAGCGGGATCGCGATCTCCCAGGGCGTCGGATGGGCGCCGGTCGCCGTCCTGGCCGACGTCGCTGGATGCGTCGCGTCGTGACGTCATGAAGGACCGCGAGGTGTCGGTGCCTCGCGGTCCTTCCCGTGGTCTGCGGCCGGGACCCGAAGGGTAAAGATCTTGCTGTCGCTGAAGCGCAGGCTGGCGGTCGCGGGGCTGGGTCTGGCCGCCGTGGCCGGGCCGCTCGCCGTTCCCGCGGGCGCGCACGCCGTCACGCTCACGCACAGCCGGATCCAGACCGGGCCGCACGCCGGTTCCACTCCCGAGATCCACCACGACACGTCGCCGCCGCTGGCGGATCTGTCCAACACGTCCGCGGCCCGCCTGCCCGGCAGGCCCCAGATCCCCGACGCCGAGGGCCCGCTGCCCCACCCCGGGCCGTCCGGGGTGGCCGACCCGGTGGTCCAAGGGCGTCAGGGGGCTGCCGGACTGCCGATGACGATCCTCCGCAGCTTCGACGGGATCGGCTCGGCCAACTACCCCGTGTCCTACATCCCCCCGGACCCGAACGCCGCGGTCGGCACGACGCAGGTCTTCGAGATCGTCAACGCCGCGCTCGCCGTCTACTCCAAGAACGGCGGGACGATCCTGGCGCCGTTCAACACCAACGCGCTGTGGGCCGGATTCGGCGGGTACTGCCAGACGGACAACGCCGGCGACGGAACGGTGACCTGGGACCGGATCCACAACCGCTGGCTGATCCAGCAGTTCGCCAACGTCAATTCGACGACCGGCTCGTACTACGAGTGCGTGGCGATCTCCACAGGTCCGGACGCGACAGGCACCTACCACCGGTACGCGTACCAGTTCTCGGACTTCCCGGACTACCCGAAGACCGCGGTGTGGCCCGGCAGCTACTTCGTCACCTACAACATGTTCAGCTCGGCCGGAGCGTTCGTCGGCGGCCGGGTGTGCGCCATGGACCAGACCAGCATGCTCATCGGGGCGGCCGCGAGCCAGCAGTGCTTCACGTCCACCTACTACGGCGGTCTGCTCGCCGGCGACATGGACGGATCGACGCCGCCGCCGGCCGGCGAGGACGAGACCGTGGTGGCGCTGGGCGGGACGGCGACGAGCCTGGCGGTGTGGCGGTTCCACGTCGACTGGGCCAACCCGGCGAACTCCGCGTTCACCGGCCCTGCGCCGCTGACGGTGGCGCCGTACACCACCGCGTGCGGCGGCATCGGGCCCTGCGTCCCGCAGGCCGCGACCTCCGAACGGCTGGACGCGTTGAGCGACCGGCTCATGTACCGGCTGGCCTATCGCAACTTCGGCGACCACGAGTCGCTGGTCGTCAGCCACAGCGTGGCCATCGGTGCCGGCACCGGGATGCGCTGGTACGAGTTGCGGATGTCCGGCGGCCATCCGGCCGTGCACCAGCAGGGCACGTACGCCCCCGACTCCTCCTTCCGCTGGATGGGCTCGGCGGCGCAGGACAAGGCGGGCGACATCGTCCTGGGCTACTCCCAGTCCTCCGGCGTGAGCTTCCCCTCCATCCGGATCACCGGGCGGAACAGCAGCGACCCGCCGGGCACGATGACCCAGCCGGAAGCCACGCTGTTCACCGGCAGCGGCTCGCAGACCACGTACTCACGCTGGGGCGACTACACGTCGATGTCGATCGACCCGACCGACGACTGCACCTTCTGGTACACCGACGAGTACCAGCCGGCCTTCGGCAGCTTCAACTGGCAGACCCGCCTGGCCGCGTTCCAGATGCCCGGCTGCGTCACGCCGACCTTCTCGATCGGCACGCAGCCCGCCGCCCGGACCGTGTCCGTGGGCCGCGCGGTCACCACGACGGTCTCCGCCACCGCGATCGGCGGCGACACCGAGACCGTCGCGCTGACCGCCACCGGCTTGCCGGCCGGCACGACCGCCACGTTCCAGCCGTCCTCGATCAGCGTCGGCGGCACGGCCACCCTGACCCTGGCCGCCTCCCCGACCACCCCGGTCGGCACGTATCAGGTGACCGTCTCCGGAACCGGGACCTCGGGCACCCACGGCACGGCGTTCCCGCTGACCGTGACGACCGAGACCTGCACGACGCCGAGCGTCCCGCTCTACCAGCCCGACATCCTGGGCCAGTTGCGCCGGTGGAGCTACGCCTCCCCGCTCGACGGCACCTCCGGGTGGACCCAGCAGGCGATCGGCATCGGATGGGGCGGGCTGACCGTCGTGTCCGGTGGTGACGGCGTCCTGTACACGATCGACTCACTCGGCAACCTGCACTGGTATCAGGACGACAACTTCGCCGGGACCGGCGGCGCGTCCTGGAGCGCCGGCAGCGGATCGCTCATCGGCACCGGCTGGGGCGGCCTGACCACCGTCGTCTCCGGCGGGCAGGGTGTCATCTACGGGATCGACCCGTCCGGGAACCTGCGCTGGTACCGGTATCTGGGCACGAACGGCTCGGCCTCGTGGGCGCCGGGCAGCGGGACGACCATCGGGACCGGCTGGTCCTTCGCCAAGGTCGTGGCCGGCGGATCCGGCGTCATCTACGCGGTGAAGTCCTCGGGCGCCCTGCTGTGGTACCGGGAGCTGAACCCTCTGGCCGGGTCGGCTACATGGGCGGCGGCGTCCTGTTCGCGCGGGACACCGGCGGCACGATGTGGTGGTACCGCCACACCGACCCGCTCGGCGGGTCGTCCTCATGGGCCAACCAGGGCGCGGGCACCAACGAGGGCAGCGGCTGGAGCGGCGACCAGAGCACCACGGACGTCACCGGGTGTGTCGCCTCATGAGCCCGCGTAGTCGGCACGGAAAGGACAAATCGAACTTAAGCATTGATATCTCCCCACCTTCGACATGACTACCGATACACAGAAAGGCATTTCCTATGCCACGAACACCCCTGAGATACCTCCCCGCATATGTACTGGCGGCCGCGCTGATCGGCACGGGCCTCGGCGCCGGCACGGCGTCGGCGGCTTCCCAGCCGTCGACGGCGGTGGCCACGGCGACGCCCCAGCACACTGACACGACCCCCGGCCCGATCGCCTCACCGGGGGGCAACGGCGTGCGGAACCCCTTCTCGCCCGCGTACGGAGCGAACTACCGCCACGGTGTCATGCCGACCCTGGAGGTCAAGAAGCACATGGACGCCTGGGCGGCGGCGAACCCCGCCCCGGCCGGCACCACCACCGGACCGCAGACGCTGGCCTACGGCGGCGGGATCGACGGCATCGGCGTCCAGAGCGGCGCCAAGGTCAAGGTCTATCTGGTCTTCTACGGCACCCAGTGGGGCACTCAGACCACGAACAGCCGGGGCGACCTCACGTTCTCGGGCGACGCCGCCGGAGCCGCGGGTGCGGCCCAGGAGATGTTCAAGGGCATCGGGACCAACAACGAGCTGTGGTCGGCGGCCCTGACGCAGTGGTGCGACGGCCCGAACGTCACCGCGGGCGCCACGAGCTGCCCGACGAACGGCAGTTTCGTCCCCTATCCGAGCGGCGGTGTGCTGGC
Source organism: Catenulisporales bacterium (assembly GCA_019510485.1). Taxonomy (GTDB): domain Bacteria; phylum Actinomycetota; class Actinomycetes; order Streptomycetales; family Catenulisporaceae; genus Catenulispora. The sequence goes on along the minus strand of JAEKKI010000131.1, from coordinate 42,289 downwards.
CGGCTCCTGGTACGACAACACGGCCGCCTCTCCCGCCGCCGCCACCCAGCAGCAACTCAGTCTGGAGGCGGCCAACGCGGCGAAGCATTTCGGGAACATCACCGCGGCGGCGAACCGCAACTCCTACTACGTGATCCTTTCGCCGCACGGCACGAACCCGGACAACTATCAGGGCCCTCCGGTCGCGTTCTGCGCATGGCACTCGTACACCAACAGCGCCATCCTCGGCGGCGGGGTCGCGTCCGGGTACGGCGACATCGCCTACGCCAACCAGCCTTACAACATCGACGTGGGCGCCGGGTGCGGCGCCGGCTTCGTCAACTCGCCCGGGACCCTGGACGGCTACACCATCACCCTCGGCCACGAGTGGCAGGAGGCGATGTCCGACCAGAACCCGAACGGGGGCTGGACCAACCAGCAGTCCTCCAGCCCCCACTACGGTGAGGAGAACTCCGACGAGTGCGCCTGGATCGCCCCCGGCACGGCCGGCGGAGCGGCGAACATCACCTTCGCCACGGGCACCTTCGCCGAGCAGTCCAACTGGTCGAACGACACCAACAGCTGCGCCATCTCCCACACCATCCGCGGCGACGTGATCACGGTGAACCCGATCCCCAACCAGGCGTGGATGGTCCTCATCCCGTACGCGCTGCAGACTTCCGGCAGCTCGTCCCAGGGCAAGACGCTGAGCTGGTCGGCCACCGGCCTGCCGAGCGGACTGTCCATCGCCCTGTCGACCGGCTTGATCGCCGGCGCCCCGCTGGCCGCGGGCTCCGGCACCGCGACCGTCACGGCCACCGACTCCACGCCCGCGTCGGCCTCGACCACGTTCTCCTGGACGGTCAACGCGCTGCTGGAGGCGGTCACGGTGACCAATCCCGGGAACCAGACCGGGACCGTGGGGACGCCCGCCTCGCTGCAGATCTCGGCGAGCGACTCGGCCGGCAAGCCCCTGACGTACTCGGCATCCGGTCTGCCGGCCGGGCTGGCGATCAACGCCACGACCGGCCTGATCACCGGGACCCCGACCACGTCCGCCACCTCGTCGGTCGTGGTCACCGCTTCCTCGGGTTCCGCCTTCGGCAGCACGACGTTCACCTGGACCGTGAATCCGGCGGCGACCGTGGACCTCGCCAACGGCGGCTTCGAGACCGGGGCGTTCGCCCCCTGGACGACCACCGGCACGGCGAGCATCGTGTCCACGGGCGCGCATTCCGGCACCCGCGCGGCACAGCTCGGCAGCACGCTGCCGACGAACGGCGACTCGACCGCCACGCAGCGCTTCACGGTGCCCACCGGAAGCGGGCTCCTGAGCTTCTGGTACAACCTCACCTGCCCGGACCAGGTGACCTACGACTGGGCCACGGCCACCCTGACCGACAACGGCACCGGCAACACCACCACGGTCCTGGCCCGGACCTGCGCCGCCAGTTCCGGGTGGACGAAGGTGAACGCCTTGGTCAACCCGGGGCACGCGTACACCCTCACGCTGATCAGCCATGACGACAACTCCAGCCTGGACCCGACCTACACGAAGTTCGACGACATCACGGTGACGCCGAACCCGGTCGTCAACGGCAGCTTCGAGACCGGGACCTTCTCCGGCTGGACCACCAGCGGAGCCGCCGCGTCCATCGTCAACACCGGGGCGCACACCGGGACGTACGCGGCGCGGCTCGGCAGCACGTCGCCGACCAACGGGGACTCCACCGCCACCCAGAACTTCACGGCGGCGAGCAACGACTCAGTTCTCTACGTCTACTACAACCAGAGCTGTGCGGGCACCGTGAGCACCGACTGGGCCACGGTCACGCTCAAGGACCAGACCACCGGCACCACGACCACGCTGCTGGCGAAGACCTGTGTAGCCGCTTCTGGGTGGAAGGGCATCGGGGCGACGATCGTTCCCGGGCACGCGTATACGATCACTCTGACGAACCACGACGACAACAAGGCCGGCTCGCCGACCTCGACTCTGTTCGACGATGTGATCGGCGGCTGAAGCGTGCGGCTTCACCGCAGTACTGATCGGGGATCGGGAGCGGGCAGTCAGCTCGCGTAGCGCTCCCGTCGCGGGGTCGGCCTTCTGGGCCGGCCCCGCGTTCTTCCGGCCGCCGAGAATCAGGTATGCCGACCTCGCCATTTTGCTGTGACATCCATGCAACCGTGCAGCGATGCACAGCGTTTGGCGGGGTGTAAGCGCAGTTCGCGGCGGCACGGGGCAGGGGAGGGACACGGGTGACACCGGAACGGGACTTCGACGAGTTCTACCTGGGATCGGTCCGGAAGGTGACGGCGCAGCTCGTCGCGATGTTGGGGGATCAGGGCGAGGCCGAGGACGCGGTGCAGGAGGCGTATGCGCGGGCCTGGCAGCGCTGGGATTCGGTGTCGCGGATGGACGATCCGGTCAGCTGGGTGCGGGTGGTGGCCTACCGGATCAAGGTGTCGTCGTGGCGGGCGGCCGTCCGGCGAACCGTGGCCCACAGACGACACGGCCCGCCGGCGGACCTGCCGGATCTGAGCCCGGACACGGTGGCGCTGGTCGCCGCGTTGCGGCGCATTCCCGAGACGCAGCGGCGGGCGATCGTGCTGTACCACTTGGCGGGACTGACCGTGGAGCAGGTCGCGGCCGAGGTCGGGGCACCGGCCGGCACAGTCAAAGCGCGGCTGTCCCGAGGACGTGCGGCACTGGCGCAGGTGCTCGGTGAGCCGGGAGTCGATGGAGTGAAGGGGAGGCACAGCTATGCATGACGTCATCGATGAGCGCCTGGCACGGTTGGGCGGAAGCCTGGAAGCCGCGGCCGAGGTACGTCCCCCGACGCTGGTGCGGTCCCGCGGTGAGGAGATCCGCTCCGCCCACCGGAGACGGGTGATGGCCGTGACGGCCACTTCGGCCGCGGTCGCGATTCTCGGGGTCGGCAGCCTGGCGTTCCGTACGGGTAGCGGGCATAGGGGCGGCACGATAAGCCCTGGGGTGAGCGTGTCGTCGTCGGCGTCGGCGGCGGTCGCGGCACCTTCGTCAGGCGCGACGACGCCTTCGGGGTCGACCACCGCGTCGGCCGAGCCGGTCGTCGTGATCGACGTGAAGCAGGACACGATGAGGGTCTACGACAAGAGCGGGCAGATCGTGAAGACCGTACCGGTGACCGCTGGAAAGCCGGGATACCCGAGCCCTGTAGGCGTTTTCACCGTCAAGGCCAAGCAGCGGCAGGCCACCGTCAGCAGCAACACCATCGGCATCGACTCGTATTCGCTGAGAATCGATTGGGTCGTCGAGCTCGATGCGGGCGGACCGTGGTTGTACGCGATGCCGTTCTTCGATGGAACTTTCGGCAAGGAAAACAGGACACACGGCCACATCGGCATGAACACCGAATCGGCCCAGTGGCTATACGACCACGTCGCGGTCGGGGACCGTGTCCAGATCCAGTGACCACGCCCCTCGGTGCATCCCCGGACCTTTCCGCCCTGAAGATCAAGCTCCTCACCTGCACCTGCTCCCCCAGCTTGAGCCATCGCGCCGACAGAAGCCGCCGCGCCCCGCTAGCGTGCGGCTTCACCGCAGTACTGATCAGGGATCGGGAGCGGGCAGTCAGCTCGTGTAGCGCGCCCGTCGCGGGGCCGGCCTTCTGGGCCGGCCCCGCGTTTCGTCGGTGGCTGGCGCGCAACCTGCCACCCCTTCGTGCGTCTCTACGGATGAACACGCCGGTGATCCGGGAGAGACGATGAACGAACGCGGTACCGACTCCGGTCGGCGAGTGGGCTTGATCGCTGCGGCCGTTGTGGTCGCCGCCGCGGTCGGGGTGGGCGCGGCATACGCCGGTGGCGCGTTCAAGACGGACGATGCCATGCCGACCTCGGCCGGCAGCGCTCCCGTTTCCACTCCGACGCCCGGTCCCACTCCCACGGCGGGCGCCACCAGCAGCACCGTCACCGCCGTGCAGAGCCAGCCCTCGACAATGGGCGGAGCCTCCAGCAGCACAGTCGCCAGTTCGAAATCGTCAGCTGCTTCCGCGAGTCTCGTGGCGCCGACGGCCGCGGAGAGAGCCGTGGGCACCTTCTACGGCTTCGCGGATGCCGCGCTCATGCAGAGCGCCGTGCCGCCGAGTCAGGCCGCGGTCGACGCGATCTTCTCCTCCAGGGCCGTCGAGGTGAAGTACTGGAACATCAACACTCGCAAGGCGCAGCCCGCGGCCATGTGCGGCGCCAAGGGACCGAATCTGGCGATCGTCGCGACGTCCCCGAACGGCGTGACCGTCTCGTTCTACGAGAAGGGCCGACTGTCGGCGACGCAGGCCGAGGTGACTCTCGATCACGGCTCGCAGAAGATCGCCTCGATCAGCTGCGCCGACAGTGTCCCTCCCGCATTCACCGGAACGCAGAAGGTCGTCCAGTACTACGGCGTCGATCTCTACCGGCAGACCACTCCCAAGTTCCCGGGCCCCGGCAAGACCTACGCCCCAGCGGCCGCCGACGGCCCCCAAGAGTGGCTGAACTTCGATACGAATGTGTGCGCGCAGTATCGGCCCGCCAGTTGGGTCTTCTACGCCCCCGTTTCCACCACCAGCGGTGACGCCTGGCGATTCGCCTATGACGGCGCGATGGACCGCAGCACCGAAGTGCTCTTCACCGACCCGTCTACCGGAGCCATGGAACGCACGCTCTGCGGCGGCTTCCCCGACATCCCCGCGCCTGACAAAGCCGCGGCCGGAAAGGCCGATCCGGACCCCGCCACACTCTTGGTCAGCTGGATCTACGACGCCTACATCTACGAGCGCGCGCAGCAAAGCCTCGGCGCGATCCCGACCGACGAGATCGCCCCCTACTTCGCCTCCCATGACGCGTTCGTCGCCGCGTCGAAAAGCACCGGAGCGATCCCGTTCCTGTGTGCGAGCAAGGCGCCGAACGTCGTCACGGCGATTGGCTCGACCGTCGTAGCCGACACCGAGATCCTCACCTACACCGCCGGGTACGCCTCCGATCCGACTCCCGGCAACACCCCCGCTCCGGTCGGCAAGTTCACCGTCTCGGTGGACCTTTCCACCATGAAGATCAAGGCGCTCACCTGCACCTAGCACCCCAGCTTGAGCCATCGCGCCGACAGAAGCCGCCGCGCCCCGCTACTGTCGAGTTCGTGACTTCTGCGTTCAGCGATGCCTTCCTTCGTATGGCGGAGCCCCACGCGGCCTGGGGCATGCGCCAGATCGAGGAGTTCAACGAATTCCTGCCGATCGGGCCGTGGACGGTGAACCTGGATGAGCGGCGCTATCGGCAGTCGGGACGGGAGCTGCGGATCAGCGTGCTGGGAAGCTTCGACACCGCGGAGGGGTCGTGGTTGTGGGGGTGGGCGAATCCGGGGTTCGGGAAGCTGCCGGTGGTGGCCGCCGCCGAGGCCCTGCGGGAGTTCGGCGAGGAGCACGGGGTGCCGGAGTTCGCCGAGGAGCTGGTGGACCTGTCGAGCTTCGCCGATCCGAGGTACGCCGCGGAGATGCTGGCGTTCGGGGCGATGGGCGTGCTGCGCGCCGACGGGTACATCGGGGTTCAGGCCAACGAGACCGGGCGGTTGTACATGGTCCCGGACGACCCGCAGGTGCCGGTGGCCGGGCCCGATCCGGTGGCGCTGCCGCGGTTGCTGATGAACGGGGCCCAGTTCTTCAACCGGTCGGCGTTCGAGGTGGTGGCCGGGTACTTCCACCACTTCGGGCTGCCGTGGCGGCAGGAGGGCGAGACGGTGCGGGCCGAGTTGCCCGGCGGGACCGGTGCGACCGTGCAGTTCGATCCGCAGGGGCGGATCAGCGCGGTGTCGATGGGGGCGATCGGTAAGGAAGCGCTGGGGGATCGCGCGACGGGGTGACTAGGCGCCCTTCTCCTGGAGCGCGCACGAGATCGCCAGCGCCGCCATCCACTCCCGCCCCGCCCGCCGCAGCTCCGGGCTGAGCCCGGCCTCCAGCTCCTCCTCGCGCCGCCGCACCGCGGGTCCGGCCCTCCGGAACGTCTCCCGGCCGGCCTCGGTGGCCGTCAACTGCTGGACCCGGCGGTCCGTCGGGTGCGGGGCGCGCTCCACGAGCCCCTGCTCCTGAAGCCCGGTGACCATCTCGTTCGCCGCCTGCCGGGTGGTGCCGCAGGCCCGCGCCACTTCGGCGATCGACATGCCGGGCGCGTGGTCGAGCATCATCAGGGTCGCGAACTGGGGCACGGTCAGGCCGAACTCGGCGAGCTCGCCCTCGATCGCGGCGCGCATGCCGAGCCAGACGTGGCGAACCAGGAAGCTGATGACGTGGCCGCCGTCCGCGGCGGCGATGTCGGCGGCGGTGTCGTCGGTGTCGGTATCAGCGTCCGTGGTGGACAAGGACATATCAGGATACTCCGCCCTCATGATTGACAGGTACCTGTCAACTTTGCCAGGCTGATTTCCGACAGGTACCTGTCGATCCTAACGCCGCCGACGGTCATCGACCACCGCCGCCGCACTTTCCGAACCCACCGCACCCGAACGATCCAGGGGGGTCGTCCCGCTATGTCCTCGCCTCCGTCCACCGGGCGCCGCCGGCGCCTGGTGCTGTCCGTCCTGATCTTCGCCCAAGTCCTGATCTGGATCGACGGCACCGCGCTGAGCACCGTCTACGAGACCCTCGCCGATCCCGTCCGGGGCCTGGGCGCCACCCCGGGCCAGCTCCAGTGGGCCACCGGCTCCTACACGCTGGTGCTGGCCACCGCCACCTTCACCGGCGGCGCGCTCGGCGACCGCTTCGGCCATCGCAATACCCTGTTGACCGGGATGGCGCTGTTCGGCCTGGCCTCCGTCGGCGCCGCCTATTCGCACGACACCGGCCAGCTCATCGCCACCCGCGCGGTCATGGGCCTGGGCGCGGCGCTGCTGATCCCGGCCACGCTGGCCACCATCAGCTTCACCTTCGAGCCCGCCGAGCGCCCCGGCGCCTTCGGGATCCTGGGCAGCTTCGCCGGCGTCGGCATCGCCGCCGGACCGGTGCTGGCCGGGCTGCTGCTCGCGAAGTTCTGGTGGGGCTCGGTGTTCCTGATCAACGTGCCGGTGGTCTTGCTCGGCCTGTTCGCCATCGCCCGCACCGTGCCGAACTTCCGCCCGCCGACCCCGCGCGGCCTGGACGTCCCCGGCCTGCTGCTGTCCACCGCGGGCCTGGGCCTGCTGTCCTACGGCCTGATCCGGGCCGGACAGGACGGCACGGTCGGCGAGCCGGCGGTGTGGGGCACCGTGGCGGCCGGCGTCGCGATCACCGCCGCGTTCCTGGTGGTGGAGCTGCGCCGGGAGCACCCGAGCTTCGACCCGCGGCTGTTCCGGCTGCGCCGCTTCGCCGCCGGCAACACCACGCTGACGCTGCTGTTCCTGGCTCTGAGCGCGAGCGGCTACTACTTCGCGTTCTACCTTCAGGGCGTCCGCGGCTACTCGGCCCTGCACGCCGCCACCATCGGCATCCCCGGGGCGGCCGGCGTGGTCGTCGGCGCGCCGATCGCCACCCGCCTGGCCCGCCGCACCTCAGTCCGTCTGGTCGCCGGAACGTCGCTGCTGGTGGCGATGGCGGCGATGCTGGTGTTCTCGCGCTTCGGGCTGCACACGTCGATCCCGCTCTACATCGCCATGTCCATCGTGATGGCCACCGCCATCGGCATGACGATCTCGCCGCTGACCGGCGCGGTGCTCAGCTCGCTGCCGTTGCAGCAGGCCGGTTCCGGGAGCGCCGTTAACGCCACCATGCGCCAGACCGGCAGTGTGCTGGGCATCGCGCTCGGCGGCACGGTCCTGTCGATCGTGTACCGGCACGCCGTTCACGGCGCGGCGGCGGGTTTGCCCGCACCGTTGAAGCAGCAGGCTGAGACGTCGGCCGAACTGGCGCGGAACGTCGCCGGGCATCACGGTCCCGCGAGCCTGGCCCACCAAGCGGACCTGGCCTTCGTCCACGCGATGCACGTCGGCCTGCTGTGGGCGGCGGCCTCGATCGCGCTGGGCGCGGTGCTGGTATTCGTGGGCTTCCTGGCGCCGAAGGCGGCGCATACGGCACAGACCGCACAGACCGCACAGACGGCGCAGACCGAGGCCGGCGAAGCCACGGCCACCCCGGCTACGGCAGCGGTTCCAGCTGCGAAGTAGAAGCAGCGGCCACGTTCTTCAGCGACTCCCGGTCAAGCGCGGCGATCACCATGTTCACCACCGCGACCACGCCGAAGACGACCGCGAACGCGTGCCACCCGGCGGCGTAGCCCGCCGCGGTGGCCGCTCCGAACACGACGGTCTTGACCGCCAGCACTGGGGCCATCGGGATCTGGAAGCGGGCCCGCGGGGCGGCGAAGGCGCCCCAGACGAGGACCATCAGCGCCGGGGCGCCGAGGCCCAGCAGCACACGCACCGCAGCGTTCGAACTCGTTGTGAACCCCCAGACCGCGAGCGAAGCGAGCGCGACGAGTTCCAGCAGGAACGCGAGCACCTCGTTGGCGACATGCAGTGGTCTCGGAAGCATGGCGTGATCATAACGGCGATATTCGATAGACGTTCGCGGTCTCCGACCAGCATTCTGTGAACACCTCCCGGTGCGCAGGCAGCGGTTACTTCTTGGTATGGGCATCGGTTCGAGTCCGGAACGCCTTGGCGCCGAAACGCGCGAAGACGCACCCAGTACCGCAGCCGATCCGGTCTCGGGAGGACATCGAAAACGGGGTGGATAACCATGGCGAAGTTCAACAAGGCCCAGTCCTCGTCCATCAAGACTTTCGAGGGCGGCAAGGCCTTCGCCCGGGACGCGAAGTCGGACCTCTTCCTGCTCGCGGTCACCAACATGGTCGGCGAGGACACGTTCTACGAGTCCGCCGACGACCGGGACCAGCGCTTTCGCGACCTGATCCACACCGTCGCCCTGCAGGACGCCGAGTGGATGCTGCGCTTCGTCACCTGGCTGCGCTCGGAGGCGAACATGCGCAGCGCCTCGGTGGTCGCGGCGTGCGAGGCGGTCTGGGCCCGGCTGCAGGTCGGCCTGTCCGGTCAGAACCGGCAGCTGATCGCCGCCGCGTGTCAGCGTGCTGACGAGCCCGGCGAGCTGCTGGCCTACTGGACCGGCCGCCACGGCCGCGCTGTGCCGAAGCCGGTGAAGCGCGGTCTGTCCGACGCCGTGGCGCGGCTGTACTCCGAGTACTCCCTGGCCAAGTACGACAGCGACGCCAAGTCCTTCCGCTTCGCCGACGTCATCGATCTGGTCCACCCGGTCGCGGCGGCCGACAAGCCGTGGCAGGGCGAGCTGTTCCGGCACGCCCTGGACCGCCGGCACAAGCGGGACAACCCGGTGCCGGCCGCGCTGGGCATGCTGACCAGGCGGGCCGAGCTGCTGGCGCTGCCGGTGGCCGGGCGGCGCGATGTGCTGCTGGCCGACGGCGGGACCGAGCGCCTGGCCGCGGCCGGCATGACCTGGGAGGCGCTGGCCGGCTGGCTGCAGGGTCCGATGGACGCCGCGGCCTGGGAGGCCGTGATCCCGTCGATGGGCCTGATGGCGCTGGCCCGCAACCTGCGCAACTTCGACGAGGCCGGGGTGTCCGACGAGGTCGCGTCGCGGGTCTGCGCCCGGTTCCGGGACGCCGAGCAGGTCGCGAGGTCGCGCATGCTGCCGTACCGGTGGCTGTCGGCCTACCGGGCCGCGCCGTCGCTGCGCTGGGGCCACGCGCTGGAGGGCGCGCTGGGCCACGCGACGGCCGGCGTGCCGTCGCTGCCGGGGCGCACGCTGGTGCTGGTCGACACCTCCGGGTCGATGACCATGCCGGTGTCGGCGCGGTCGCAGATCCGGCACCTGGACATCGGGGCGCTGATCGGCGCGGCGCTGGCGGCGCGGGCTCAAGGGTCCGGCGCCGGCTCCGCCTCGTCGGGTTGGGTCGACCTGGTCGGCTTCGCCGACGGCGTGTTCCAGCACCCGGTCCGCAAGGGCGTCAGCGTCCTGCGCGAGATCGAGGCGTTCACGCAGCGCTCCGGCGAGGTCGGGTACGGCACGCGGATAGTGGAGGCGGTCAAGGCCACCTACTCCGGGCACGACCGCGTGGTGATCGTCAGCGACATGCAGACGTTCCCGTACTACTACAAGGACACGCTGGGCGCGGACGCGTTCATCCCGGACTCGGTGCCGGTGTTCGGCATCAACACCGCCGGCTACGCGCCGAGTGCGCTGCCGACCCGCAAGCCAAACCGGTTCGAGGTGGGTGGGTTCTCGGACAAGGTGTTCACCATGTTCGGGCTGCTGGCCACCGGGCAGGACGCGGTCTGGCCGTTCTAGGAAGTGGGCGAGCTCGGTCGACTCCGGTCGGCCGAGCTCGCTCACCGGTATCGCAGAGCGTTGCGGCGGCGCCGCCGCTCAGGTCCCGGCCAGCAGCTCGACCACCGGCGCCAACTCCTCCAGGAACAGGCTGTTCACGGCGATGTAGGAGATCCCGACCTCGTCACGGCGCCGCCGCAGCTTGTCGGCCATCTCCTGCGGCGTGCCGGTGAGGATGGCCGGGGCGCCGGTGCGGATCAGCTCGTCGGGGTCGACGCCCATCTGCTGCCGGAGGAACTCGGGCGGATTGGCACCGACGCCGAAGAGGTTGTAGTTGATCTCCAGGTCGTCGAACCGAGAGCCGGCGACGGCACGCAGTTCGGCCACCTTCGCCGCCAGTTCCTCCTCCGTCGTGCGCGCTTCCAGGCCGAGGGTGATGATGTCGGCCTCGGCGGCGGCCACCTGGAACATCCGGCGCCCGGCGGCGGCCACCAGGATCGGCGGATGCGGGCGCTGGACCGGCTTGAGCGGGGAGCGGCCGTGCGCGGCGGCGGCGATCTCCTCCTTGGCGATGTGGATCACGTCAGAGAGCTGCTTCACCCGCTCGGCCGGGGAGCCGAAGGCCCGTTCCCGGTGCACGACCTCGGCCTCGGCGGCCGGCCGGCCGGCTCCCAGGCCCAGTTCGAAGCGGCCGCCGGAGAGCAGGTCCAGGGACAGCGCGCGCCAGGCGACCTCGGAGGGCGGGTAGAACGGCGCCGGCAGGACGAAGGTGCCGACCCGCAGCGTGCCGGTGGCCGTGGCGGCCGCGGCCAGCGCCGGGAACGGGTCCAGGGTGCCCATGGTGTCCGGGGCCAGCAGGGTGTTGTAGCCGAGTTCCTCGGCGCGCCGGGCCAGCGCCTGCCAGGCGATCGCCGTCGGAGCGATCGCGGCGACGACGCCGAAGCGGAATGTGCGCGGATGCATGGGGACCTCCCGGTGTCGGGTTCTGCGATCTGTCTCCCCGTGATCCTGCGCCACCGCGCGGCGAGTACACGTCCGGCTGGGGAAGGTCCCTTGCATACTCTTTCGGGAGTACGGAACCGTATGGCCCCTTACAACTTCGCCATGGCCGCCGCCAGCGCCTCCCGCGCCGCGTCCGCCTTCGCGTTCCCGATCCGCTGGTTGATCTCCAGCGCCAGCCGGAAGCGCAGCGCGGCCTCCACGTGCTTGCCCTGGTCGTAGAAGCTGCGGCCGGAGTGGTGCGCGGCGGCGGCGACCAGGGTGTCGTCGTCCAGGTAGAGCGCCAGCTTCTCGGCGCGGTGGAACATGGTGTCGGCCTGGGTCCACTCGCCCCGCCACTGGCGGGCGTGGCCGACCAGGAGCATGGCGCGCACGATGCGGCGCAGGTCGCCGGACATGTCGGCGGCGGCGAGGGTGAGTTCGGCTTCCAGCGCCGCCTCGTCGAGGCGGCCGGCCACCCGGAGCGCGGTGGCGTACTCGGCGCGGGTGTCGGGGTCCTGCTCCAGGTCTCGGGCGGCGAGCTCGGCCAGCCGCGCGGCCAGCGCCGCGGGGTCGGCGACGATCTCGCGCAGCGTCTCCGGGTCGGTCGGGAAGTCAAGGCCCATAGCCACCATCCTGCGGTCTGCGCGGGCCGCCTGGCGAGCCGCCTGTCCCATGGATTCCAGCGTCCGGCCCTTCGTCTCCCGAACGAGGTAGAACACGAACGGCACAGAGATCGCCGCGGCCAGAGCGTACAGGGTGTAGGCGCCGGAGAGGGCGGCGGCGACGGCCGCGATGAAGATGCCGATCCCGTCCTTCGAAGCGGCGGTGCGGCCGATCGGGTGGTTGGCTACCGTGGTGCCATGCTGACCATCCCGCAGGAGATCTACGACGCGATCGTGGCGCACGCGCGCGCGGACCACCCGGACGAGGCCTGCGGGATCGTGGCCGGCCCCGAGGGCTCGGACCGGCCCGAGCGCTTCGTGCCGATGACGAACGCCGAGCGCTCGCCGACCTTCTACCGGCTGGATTCCGACGAGCAGTTCAAGGTCTGGCGCGAGATGGACGACCGGGACGAGGAGCCGGTGGTCGTCTACCACTCGCACACCTCGACCGAGGCCTATCCCTCGCGGACCGATGTCAGTTACGCCTCCGAGCCCAATGCGCATTATGTGCTGGTGTCCACCCGCGACGCCGACGGACTGGGCGACTTCCAGTTCCGCTCGTTCCGGATCGTCGAGGGCGAGATCACCGAGGAGCCGGTGACCGTCGTATAACCCCTGACGGATCAGTCCGGGATGCCCGTCGCGCGTCCGCGGGTCAGGCTGGAGAGGTGAGTTCGACTGAGACGGTCACCCCGATCCAGAACGCCGTGAACATCGGACCGGTGTTGACGCAGCGGCTCCGCGATGTCGGCGTCACCACGTTGGACGAGGTCCGGGAGCGCGGTGCCATCGAGATATGGCAGCTGATCGCGCACACCGCCGAGGGCAACGAGTGCGCGCACATGCTGCTGGCGCTGGAGGGCGCCTTACGCGGACAGCGCTGGACGTCGATACCCCGGTCCGAGCGCGACGCCCTACTAGTCGAGGTCGGGCTGAAGGACGCCTCGGACCTGCGGGCGCCGAAGAAGAGGTAGCGGCCTCGATCCGGCGGGAGAACCGCCGCTCAGCCCACGATCTTGCCCTGCTGCAGGGCGCTCCAGACCTTGTCGCCGACGACGCCGTCCGGCGCCAGGCCCACCGCGCCCTGATATCGCATCACCGCGCCGAAGGTGTCCATGTCGAACTGGCCGGTGGCCTTGACGCCCGTGTTCAGCGCTGAGGACAGGGCGTGCTGGAGCCGCTTGACGTCGTCGGGGTTGGCCCCCTTGCCGTGCTTGTCGCCGCCGCCACCGGGGAACACGATGCTGAGCCGCGGCTGGGATCCGGCGGCGATCAGCGCGGTCTTGGTGGAGCGGCCCACGATGCCGGAGGGGTCGGCGGGGTGGGTCCGGCCCTGGAAGACGATGACCGCGGCCTGGGTGGCCTGGTCGAAGGTGCCGCTGATCTCGCCGTTGTAGAGGTGGAGCTGCTTGAGCCGGGCCTGGAGCCACTTCACTTCCCCGCCGGTTTCGCCGAGGGCCAGCGTGCCGGGGGGATGCGGGGCGGTCGAGCGGGCCGTGGTGCTGGGCGAGGAGCTGGTCGTGGTCGAGGTCTGCGTGGTCGCGGGGCCCGAGGTGGCCGTGGACGTCGGCGTGACGATCTCGGTCGCCTGGCTGCCCGGGGTGGCGGCCGGGGTCGGGGTGCCGCCGCCGATGGTGATCAGCGAGACGACGATCACCAGGATCGCTCCGGCCGCGACGCCGATGCCGATCATCGCCGCCCGGCTGGAGCGCGGGGCCGCGGCCGGCTCGCCGTTGTGGTCGTCGGCGTAGCCGGCGTAGTTGGCGTCGTAGGGCTCGGAGTAATGTCCGCCGCCGCCGGCCTGATAGTCGATCGGCTGGTCGTAGGCGGGCTGGTCGTACGCCGCCGGGGCCATCGCCGTGCCGGGATCCACCGGTGGCATGACCTGGGTCGCGTTCGGGTTGGCCGGGGCGCCGCCCTCGGGGCGGAACAGGCCTGCGTAGAGGTCGGACTCGGGAGGGATACCCTGCGGCGACAGCGCTTGCGTCGGGGCGGGCTGCGGCGAGTTGGACTGCGGCGCGGACGGAGCTGCGGGCTGGGGCGGTAGCGCCCAGGTCATCCCGCTTTCGCCGGGACCGCGTCCGACGGCCGCGAAGGCCTGCGTCGGGTCGGACGCGACATTGGTCATCTCACCGCAATTCGGGCAGTAGCGGGCGCCCGGCGTCGTCGGCAGGACGGTCCCGCAGCGATGACAAGTCTCCATGGTTCTCGGAACCCCCTCGGGCAGACCCGCCCACTTTAGAACACCCGGGCAAGGCCTGTTCGCGCCGTGCCGGCGGCGCTGCTCCGGCTCCGTGCGCCAACCCCGTGCCGCCGGGCACCCGCCAGTCCGAGCCGTACCGGATAACGGCCCACGTCGCCGGGCCACACCGGGATCCCGCGGCGATCCCGGCGGGGCTGCGCCAGACCTCCGGCGAGGCCCGCTGGCCGGTGGCACTTGGCTTACTCTTGGCCATCGCTTTGCAATTGGCCGTCCCGGACCGCTACGCCCTGCGACCGCGTTATCCGCCGCCTGTGTTGGAAGCGCTACCAGTGCGCCGCGACCGCGACCAGCCGGTCACGTACCCGGACCACCGGCGCCGAGCGGACCCGCTGGCCGCGTACGGCCACGAACATGGTCCGGATCGGCGGGATCTCCGGCTCTTCCAGCGCCACCAGCGTCCCCGCCTCCAACGCCTGTGCGCACAGCGCCCGCGGCAGCACCGCCGCGCCGCAGCCGGCGACCACGGCATCGAGAACGCCGCGCAGGTCCGGGATGACCAGCGCGGCGTCGGAGGGCGGTTTGGCGTCGTATACCGAGGACCAGTACAGCCGTATATAGGGGAGGTCCTCGGCGAGATCGATCAACGGCGTGCGGGCGGCGCGGTCGAAGGGCTTCCAGCGCGGCGCGCCGACGAGCACGTACTCCTCGTCCGCCAGCGGCAGCGCGCTGATGCCGGGCAGCCTGGGGCGGGAGGTGGTCAGCGTCAGGTCCAGCCGGCCGGCGGCCAGGTAGGTCAGCAGGTCGTCGCTGCGACCGCCGGAGACGACGACGCGAAGGCCCTCGTCCAGCAGCGGGGCGAGGGCCGGGAGCAACAGGGTCGCGGTGAGGCTGGCCGGACAGCCGAGGCGCACCAGCCCCTGCCCGGCCGGGTCCGTGAGCAGGGCGTCGTGCGCGACGGCGGCCAGCGCGTCCAGGTGCGGAGCCACGGCGCGGGCCAGCTCGTCGGCGTCCGGCGTGGGCTGGACGCCGCGCGGCAGGCGCACGAACAGCTCGCGGCCGGCCCGCTGCTCCAAACTCCGGATCTGCGCGGTGACGGCGGGCTGGGACAGTCCGAGGTCCGCGGCGGCGCGGGTCAGCGAGCCGGCGCGGTGCACGGCGAGAAACGTCCTGAGCAGCGCGAGGTCCATCGGTTCCAGGATAGGGTGCGGCGGCGCCGACTGAATCAGGGTTTTTCGGTTCGGCTCAGCCACCGGCCACCCGCCGCAGTACCTGGAGCGCGGTGGCCGGCAGCGGTTCTGTAAGTTCCACGCCGTCGGGATGCTTCACGGCATCCGCGACTTCCGCGGCCTCGTCCCCGAGCGCCGGATCGGCCGCCGGCTCGACCCGGCGCGCCACCATGCGCTGCTTCGTACCGGTGGTGTCGTGCATCGGCTGAGCGTGTTGCCGAACCGCCGGCGAAGCAACGGGTTGCGCCTGTGAGCTGCGTCTCATCAGGGCCTTCTGGATGAGGACTTCGCCGGGCCGGAGCGCATCGGTAAGGGCGGTGATGCCGTCCCTTTCACACCAGGTGACAGGGACGGCATTACTCCTATGCTCATTCCATGCCGATTTTCGATCGCGCCCACACGGACGACCTCCTGACGTTCCTCGCTGCCTCGCCGACCCCGTACCACGCGGTGGCGAACGCGGCCGCCCGGCTGGACGCCGCCGGGTTCCGGCAGCTGCGCCAGGCGGCGGCCTGGGACGCGGCCGGGGCCGGCGGCTTCTACGTGATCCGGGGCGCGGCACTGATCGCCTGGTACGTGCCCGAGGGTGCGGCGCCGCATGCCGGGTTCCGCATCATCGGGGCGCACACCGACTCCCCGAACCTGCGGATCAAGCCGCGCCCGGACACCGGCTCGGCCGGGTTCCGGCAGGTGGGGGTGGAGCTGTACGGCGGGCCGCTGCTGAACTCCTGGCTGGACCGCGACCTGGGCCTGGCCGGGCGCCTGGTGCTGCGCGGCGGCGACGCCACGCTGGTGCACGTCGACCGGGCGCTGATGCGGGTGCCGCAGCTCGCGGTGCACCTGGACCGGGGCGTGAATGACAACGGGCTGTTGCTCGACAAACAGCAGCACCTGACGCCGGTGTGGGGCCTGGGTCCGGTGGAGGACGGCGCGCTGGTGGAGTTCGCGGCGAAGGAAGCCGGGGTCGCGGCCGGTGACGTACTGGGCTGGGACCTGATGCTGCACGACGTGACGCCGCCGGCGTATTTGGGGCGGGATCTGGAGATGATCGCCGCGCCGCGGATGGACAACTTGGTTTCGGTGCATGCCGGGGTGCAGGCACTTCTCGCTGCTACGCAGATCGGTGCCGGCGCGGCGATCCCGGTGCTGGCGGCGTTCGACCACGAGGAGACCGGCAGCGAGTCGGACACCGGTGCCGGCGGGCCGCTGCTGGGCAATGTGCTGAGCCGCGTCACCCAGAGTCAGCTGGCGGGCTCGACGGACGACCTGGCGCGCGCCATGGCCGCGACCGTGTGCATGTCCAGCGACATGAGCCACGCCGTGCATCCGAACTATCCGGAACGCCACGAGCCCGGCCACCGCCCCGCCCTGAACCGCGGCCCGGCGCTGAAGATCAACGTGAATCAGCGCTATGCCACCGACGGTCTCGGACGCGCGATCTGGGCGGATGTGTGCGAACGCGCGGGCATCCCGAGCCAGTTCTTCGTGAGCAAGAACTCGATGCCCTGCGGAACGACGATCGGTCCGATCACGGCCGCGAAGCTGGGGGTGACGACGTTCGACGTGGGGATCACGGCGCTCTCGATGCACTCGGCGCGGGAGTTGGGCGGGGCGGACGATCCGTTCTTGCTGGCTTCGGCGGCGGCGGTTTTCTTCGCGGAGTAGGGCGGATCGGAGCGGTCCGGCGATGAGGCCCGTGCCGGCAAAGCAGCCGCGGGTCAGCGCAGGAGGAACCAAGTCGGCCCGGCTACGAGGGCGACGGCGGCGAGCCAGACCGCCGGGCCGATGAGGCGTTCGGTGAGCGATGGCGGCGGCGTCTTGCGGACCAGGCGCTGGACGCGGGTGAGGGTCGGAGTGCCGGCTGTGGCCGATGCCGCGGTGATCATGCTGCTGTTCACGCTCTGATTCGGGATCGGACCGGCGGTGCCGCCGATGGCGACCAACGCGCGAGCGAGAGCGGGACGCCCGACGTCGCGCGCCGCGTGATCGTCGGCGAGCATCTCGACGAGCGTGGTGACGGCGGCGGCCGCGCGGCGCGCCGGGGGCAGCGGCAGAGCGGATTCCCAAGCCACGAAAGGCTGGACCACCAGTTCGTGACGCCAGCGGGCGTGCGCGCGTTCGTGGGCGAGGACCGCTTCGAGCTCGTCGGGTGCGAGCGCGGCGATCGTGCCCTCGGTGATGACGATGCGCGGACGCGTGCCGGGCAGGCAGTAGGCGGCCGGTGCGGCGTGTTCGAGCACACGGAGCTGGCGGTCGGCGTGCTCGGCGGCGAGGTCGACGGCGTTGCGCTGACGGCGGAGGTCGCGCTCGATGCGGAGTGCTGAGAGCGATGTCACGCCGACCAGCCGCACCGTGAGCATTCCGGCGAGCGCCAACGCGATCTCTTGCGGCGTCGCGAGCGCCGACGGCACCCGCAGGTGCATCGCATCGCGACCGAGCTCGGCCAATCCGGTCCGCAGATGCCCGTCGAGCGGTGCCACGCCGATCGCCAGCGGCGCTCCTATCAGCGAAAGCCCGCCGGCGATCCCGACCGCCTGCCACAACGCGATCGCCGCCCGCGTATGCCGCTTCGGCCACGCCGCGCGCGCCAACGCCACCGGAACCGGCCACGCCAAAAGAATCGCGAGAACGGCCAGCAGCCAAGCGTCAACGGGCATGGAAAACGCCGCCTACTCCTCCAGCTCCGCCAAAGCCTCCCGCAACAAAGCCGCCTCCTCCGCCGAAACCGCCCCCGCGAACCGCACCAGCGCCGAGCGCCGGTCGTCCGTCGTCTCCAGTGCGGCGAGCATCGACGCCGCCACCACATCATCGCGTGTGCGCACCGCTCGGTACCGATGCGCGCGCCCGGCGCGCTCCCGGTCGACGAAGTCCTTGCGGCGTAAGCGGTCCAGCACGGTCAGGATCGTGGTGGGCGCCAACTCGGTGCCGCCGTCGCGGGTGGCCAGGCGTTCGACGAGTTCCTGTGCGGTGCTGCCTTCGGGGGTGGCCCACAGCAGGTCCATCACCGCGCGTTCCAGTTCGCCCAGACGGGGGGTACCCGCGCGTTCGTTCGCCATGGGCGCTACTCTACAACCGGTAGAACTTCTACGATTTGTAGAAACTCGGAGGGCGCCCATGCTCGGCAGCACACTCACCGACGCCAGAGTCCAGACCGGCTTCTCGCTGGCCTTCCACATCGTCTTCGCGGTCTTCGGCGTGGGCCTGCCCTGGCTGCTGATCGTCACCGAGGGACGGTGGCTGCGGACCGGCGACGCCGTCTGGCTCGCGCTGACCAAGAAGTGGTCGCGGGTGATGGCGGTGCTGTTCGCGATCGGCGCCGTGTCGGGGACCGTGCTGTCCTTCGAGTTCGGGCTGCTGTGGCCGGCGTTCATGGCCCGGTACGGCGGTGTGCTCGGGTTGCCGTTCACGTTGGAGGCCTTCGCCTTCTTCGCCGAGGCGATCTTCGTCGGCCTCTACCTCTACGGCTGGAAGCGCCTGTCGCCACGTGCGCACTGGCTCACGCTGTGGCCGATCGCGATCTCCGGAACGCTGTCCACGCTGTTCATCGTCACCGCGAACGCCTGGATGAACGTCCCCACCGGGATCAAGGAGGTCGGCGGCAAGGTCGTCTCCGCCGAGCCGCTCGCGCCGCTGACCGGACCAGGTGCGCTGCCGGAGTCGCTGCACATGCTGCTCGCCGCGATCATGTGCACCGGCGGCGTGGTGGCCGCGGTCTACGCGGTCGGGATGCTGCGCGGCCGGCGCGACGCGTATCACCGGCGGGGGTTCCGCGTCGGGCTGGTCACGGTGCTGGCGGCCGCGCCGGTGCAGTTGGTGGTCGGGGACCTGGCGGCCCGCGTCGTGGAGAAGTACCAGCCGGCCAAGCTCGCCGCGATGGAGGGGCTGGCCCACACCCGCGACCACGCCCCGCTGACCCTCGGCGGCATCTACGACCCGCACACCGGCAAGATCCGCTTCGGCATCGAGATCCCGGACGGCCTGTCGCTGCTGACCGGGTTCCGCGCCGACAAGACCATCCGCGGCCTGGACATCCTGCCCGCCAAGGAGCAGCCCGCGACGCCGGTGGTGCACCTGGCCTTCGACACGATGGTGGGCGCGGGGATGGCGATCCTGGGCTTGGCGACGCTGTTGGCCGCGGTCGCGCTCTGGCGTCGCCGCAAGGGAATCCGGCCGCTGATTCCGCTGAACCGGCCCTGGCTTGTCGCCGGCGCGCTCACCGGTCCGGCGGCGATGTTCGCGATGCTGGCCGGCTGGGAGGTCACGGAGGCCGGGCGGCAGCCGTGGATCGTCTACGGCCGGATGACCGTGCGCGAGGCCGCGACCACCAGTGGCGGCATCGGCTGGTCGCTGGCCGCCACGGTGCTCGTCTACCTCGGGCTGGCCACGGCGCTGGTGCTGATCCTGCGGCGGCTGGCGACCGGTGCGCCGCCGAGCCTGGCCGCCGACAGCGACCTGCCGACACCGCTGGATCCGGATTCATCAGCCCTCGAATCCCCAAGGCCTGAGCACGCCCACTTGGAAGGAACGCCCCGATGACCGCCGTCGACCTCCTGCTAGCCGTCATCGTCTCCGCCCTGGCCGCCTACGCCCTGCTGGCCGGCGCGGACTTCGGCGCCGGCGTCTGGGACCTGCTCGCCCACGGCCGCCACGCCGACCGCGAGCGCCGCCTCATCGCGCACGCCCTGGGCCCGGTGTGGGAGGCCAACCACGTCTGGCTGATCTTCGTCATCGTCGCCACCTTCAGCGGCTTCCCCACCGCCTTCGGCCTCATCGCCCGCGGCCTGGAACTGCCGCTGGCCCTCGCGCTCGCCGGCATCGTGCTGCGCGGCGCGGCCTACGTCTACCGCGCTTACGGCGAAGGCGCGGCGGGTCCGGAATCCCTGTGGAGCCGCATCTTCGCCGTCGCCTCCTCGATCACGCCGTTCATGCTCGGCGTCAGCGGAGCGGCGCTGGCCACCGGAAAAGTGACCGCCACTTCCGGGCCGCTGGCGCCGTTCGGCTCCGCTTTCACCCTCGTCTCCGGCGTCTTCGCGGTCGTCGTCACCGCATTCCTCGCAGCGGTCTACCTGTGCCACGACGCCGGTACCGATCCGGATGCCAAGGACCTGGTGCCGGCCTTCCGCCGCAAGGCGCTCGCCGCGGCGACGCTGGCCGGAGCGGTGAGCCTCGCGCTGTTGCCTTTGCTCTACCGCGACGCGCCGGTCGTCGCGCACCGCTTCACCGACCGCTCGATCCCGTTCGTCGTGCTGGCCGTGCTCTGCGGCTTCGGCTCGATCGCGGTGATCTGGGCGCGGCGCTATGTGCTGGCCCGCGCCACCGCCGGGGCCGCGGTCGCCGCTGTGCTCCTGGGTTGGGCGGCGGCGCAGTACCCGGATCTCGCGGTCGGGGCGGCGACAGCCCGCGAGTCAGCGGCGGGCACCGCCAACCTGCACGCCCTGTTGATCGCCATGGCCTTCGGCCTCGTGGTCATCCTTCCGGCGTTCTACCTCCTGCTGAAGGTCTTCTCAGGGCCCGAAGGCGAACGCGAGTTCGAGGCTACGCAAAGTCAGTGAAGCCTGACGCACCGATGGCGTGAACGTCGTGTCCATGGCGGGCCGAGAACGGCCCTGAAGCCGTCCGTGGTCGACATCATGGCGATGGACTACGGCGACCGGGCCGCTCCGGCGAGCGTCGGGGCGAACGACTAAACGCTCCAAGGGGCCCGTCCCTTGGAGCGTCGCCCGGCTAACCCCCGTTGGACATATGAAGAACGAGATGACCAGACGGGTTCAGCCCTCACGCTGCGGCGGGATGCCGTTCAGCAGAGCGCGCACCTCCTGCTCGCGGTAGCGGCGGTGCCCTCCCAGGGTGCGGATAGACGTCAGCTTGCCGGCCTTGGCCCAGCGCGTGACCGTCTTGGGGTCGACGCGGAACATGGTGGCCACCTCGGCAGGCGTGAGCAGAGGCTCAGCGTCCGGCGTACGTGCGGTCATATGGACTCCTCCTGACGGAAACGGGCACCCAGCGCGCCCGATTTCTCGTGGACCCTCCCCGATAGCCTCGCTTGCCCGGTCCCGGGAAGACCGTGCGGCCGTGTCGGTTATAGGACGAACGGCTTGTCGTTCACAGTACAAGTACACCATCCGACCGGCGCCGTGGGCGATATCTATGAAATCGATACACAAAACCCGCACCGGCCGACCCCGGACGTAGGGGCCGATATACGGACAGCTTCACCCTCGTGACGCTGTGTCGATCGAGGGCGGCATCAGTGGATTGCTTCGACCCCCGTGTCCGGATTCGACCCCCCGGCGATGATCTTGGCACGGCCGGCCGGGTATGCGGAAGACCCCTGATCAGATCGGCGCGCTCAGTTGGCGCGGGCCAGCAGCCGCACCGCATCCCACTTCACGCGATAACGCAGATACGCCGAGGTGACAGCGGCGTCGTTACCCTGCGCCAGCGCGGCGAGGCCCTCCGCGACGTAACGCACCGAGCAGTCCATGACCACTCCACCTTGGCGTTCGTCAGAGCCCACGGCTCCCTGTGCGACGAGCAACCCCATGAGCCCGCCGTAGTCCAGCTCCACCGTAGACAGCGGGTGGAACTCCTCCAGCCACATCCCCAAGGTCTGCACGGCCTCCACCAGCGGGCCGTCCCCCAACGCCCGCTTCAGCGCCCGCAATGCCCTGGCACAGCGCTTGCGCGCCTCGCTCATGGGAGTCCGGAAGTACAGGGAGAGATCCTCGTCCGCGATCCCGTCCTCTTGGCGGAAAAGCACCAACCACCGGATCGGGATCTGCCACGAGGAGGTGAGAATATGCGGCAACGCCTCCGGGTCCTCGGCCCACCACCGGTCGTACTCGCGGTCGGCGCGGTCCAGCACTCGCTGCGGCCAGAAGAGGCGCACCCCGCCCTCCCCGTGCACGGCCCGCAGCTCGGTCAGCGCCAGCCACGACCGCAGCCGCGACTGCCACGGGCACAAGAGCGGCCCGGCGTCACCGTGCAGGACGTAGGCGACGCGCTCCTCGCCCTCCGGCACGGCGATGGGCGGCACCGCCACCAGGGCCCGCAGCGACCGCGACTGCTCGTCGGCGAGCGTCGGCCCCGCCGGGTTGCGCGCCAGCCACGCTTCCCACTCCCGGCGCTCACCAGCGGGAAAGGCGGCCAGCGGCTCGTAGACCCGCAGATAGGCCATGTATGGCGCCGGGATCGCGCCGCCGGGAGATGCGCGCACGTAGTGATGCTCTCACCAATGAGGGCGGCATGCGTGGATAGGCTTCCTCCATGCACTCTCCAAGCCAGGGAGCGGAGTTCGGGCGATCCTCGAACCGCCCTGCGCCGCGGGAGACGTGCGCCGAACGACCACAGCAAGCCTCCCCGACCACCAGTCACCATCAGGAGCGACGCAGTGTCCGACAAGACTGACAGCGACGTCAGCGAGGTATTCGCCCACGACCACGAGCAGGTCGTCTACTGTCGCGACGAGGAGACCGGCCTCAAGGCCATCATCGCGATCCACAACACCCTGCTCGGGCCCGGCCTCGGCGGTACCCGCTTCTTCCCCTACGCCTCGGAGCACGACGCCCTCACCGACGTCCTGCGCCTGTCGCGCGGCATGTCCTACAAGAACGCCCTCGCCGGCCTGGACCACGGCGGGGGCAAGGCCGTCATCATCGGCGACCCGGCCGAGCTCAAGTCCGAGGCCCTGCTGCGCGCCTACGGCCGCTTCGTCCAGTCCCTCAACGGCCGCTACTACACGGCCTGTGATGTCGGCACCTACGTGCAGGACATGGACATCGTCTCCCGCGAGTCAGAGTTCGTGACCGGGCGCTCGATGGAGGCCGGCGGCGCCGGCGACTCGTCCGTCCTCACGGCTTATGGTGTTTTCCAAGGTATGCGCGCCTCAGTCGAATACCTGTGGGGCTCGCCATCGCTGGCCGGGAAGCGCGTCGGGATCTCCGGCGTCGGCAAAGTCGGGCGCTACCTGGTGGGCCATCTGATCGAGGACGGCGCCTCGATCGTCGCCACCGACCCCTATGAGGGTGCGATCCAGTGGCTGCGCGACAACTATGCGCAGGTCGACATCGTCCCCTCCACTGAAGAGCTCGTAGCCGCCGAGATGGACGTCTACGCCCCCTGCGCCCTCGGCGGCGCGCTGGACGACGACACCGTCGCCACGCTCAGCGCGAAGATCGTGTGCGGCGCCGCCAACAACCAGCTGGCGCACCCCGGCGTCGAGAAGCAGCTGGAAGCGCGCGGGATCCTGTACGCACCCGATTATCTGGTGAACGCCGGCGGTGTGATCCAAGTCGCGGACGAGATCGGGGGTGCGGGGTCCCCCGGAGGGCACAGCCACGGCTTCGATTTCGAGCGGGCCAAGCGGCGCGCGTCGGGAATCTTCGACACCACTATGCGGATCTATGCCCTGGCAGCGGAGGAGGGAGTGCCCCCGTCGGTGGCCGCCGACCGGCTCGCCGAGCGGCGGATGCGGGACGTCGGCCGGTTGCGAGGCGTATACCTCCCGTAGATTTCCAAAGGCGGTGCAGAGCTCGGCTCGGTGGCGCGTGGCATCGACGCGGGTATAAGCGCTATCGTGGGGTCGTGCCTGTGACACCCGAGTAACGCGGTCGGCTATACCTGTTGGCGCCGATCAGCCGTATGGCTCGTACCGATCGGTCGGGGAAACAGGTACCGTGAGTTCTCACGACTGACCGTATGACCGGAGCAGGGGCAGACCAGCCCCGATCGTTGAGGGGGTCGAGCCAATGGGGCGCGGCCGGGCCAAGGCCAAGCAGACGCGGGTCGCCCGAGACCTGAAGTATCGCGGCGTGGACACCGACCTGACTCAGCTCCAGCGTGAGCTGCAGCGGGACGGCGTACACACGTCCAACGGGCATTCCGCCACGGCACCGTCGCCAGACGACGAGGCCGCCGAGGAGGACGACCTGTACGCCAAGTACGCCGACTATGTCGGCGACGACGACGACATCGACAGCGAGGACGACGGCGGTTCGCACCGCAGTCACCACCGCCGCAGTTGAGGCTGGACCGGGCCGACCAGCACCGGTTGAGTAGGCCCGTCCCCTTGTGGGACGGGCCTTCGTCGCGCCCTGGCTCCCATACTGGGACGCCAGAAAGCTTGTGATGCCAGCGATACGCATGATGCGTCCCTAACCCCACCCGCGATCCGGGTCCTGCGGACCCTTGGACCCGGGGCAGGGCAGGGGCCCATGGGCATAAGAAACGCCCCGACGGTTCCACCGCCGAGGCGCTCCCTGTTGCGCTCAACCGCACGTTAAGTGCTGACTTCTACTTCGCGTACTCCCCGTGCAGCGCAGCCGCCCCGTCCCCGCCCTTGGCGCCGCCGACCGTGGCCGCGCCCTGGCCGGCGGCCACGACCTCGCCGCACACCCAGCTCGGCAGCCCGCGCTCGCCGAGCAGCCGCAGCGACGCGTCCACCGACTCCGCCGGCACCACCGCGACCATGCCCACGCCCATGTTCAGCGTCTTCTCCAGCTCCAGCGTCGCGACCCCGCCGAGCGCCCCGACCGTGCTGAACACCGCCGGCGGCGTCCAGGTGCCGCGGTCCAGCCGCGCCTCCAGCCCGGCCGGGATGATCCGCGCGATGTTCGCCGCCACCCCGCCGCCGGTGATGTGCGAGAACGCGTGCACCTCCGCGGCCGCGATCACCGCCAGACAGTCCAGCGAGTAGATCCGCGTCGGCTCCAGCAACTCCTCGCCGAGCGTGCGGCCGAACTCCGGCACCAGCCGGTCCAGCTGCCAGCCGGCCACGTCGAAGAACACGTGCCGCAGCAGCGAGTACCCGTTCGAGTGCGCGCCCGAGGACGCCATGGCGACGAGCACGTCACCCTCGCGCACCCGCTCCGGGCCCAGCACCTTGTCGGCCTCGACCACGCCGGTCCCGGCGCCGGCGACGTCGTACTCCCCGGCCGCGAGCAGCCCCGGGTGCTCGGCCGTCTCGCCGCCGACCAGCGCGCAGCCGGCCAGCACACAGCCCTCGGCGATGCCCTTGACGATCCCCGCGACGACCTCGGGCACCACCTTGCCGGTGGCGATGTAGTCGGTCATGAACAGCGGCTCGGCGCCGCACACCACGAGGTCGTCCACGACCATGCCGACCAGGTCGCGGCCGATGGTGTCGTGCTTGTCCAGGCGCTGCGCGATCGCGACCTTGGTGCCGACGCCGTCGGTGGAGGTGGCCAGCAGCGGCCGGTGGTAGCCCTTCAGCGCCGAGGCGTCGAACAGGCCCGCGAAGCCGCCGATTCCGCCGAGCACCTCTGGGCGGCGGGTCTTGGCGACCCACTCCTTCATCAGCTCGACCGCGCGGTCGCCGGCCTCGATGTCGACGCCGGCGGCGGCGTAGGTGGCTCCGGACATGGTGTGTGATCCTTACGGGCGCGAAAGGGCGTCGGTGCGGGCCAGCGGGTCCACCGCGATCTCCAGCAGGTGCTTGCCCAGCAGCTCTTCCTCCGGGAGCTCGATCGGGTACACGCCGTCGAAGCAGGCCCGGCACAGCCGGTCCTCGCTCTGGCCGGAGGCGGCGATCATGCCGTCCAGGGAGATGTAGGCCAGCGAGTCGGCGCCGATCGACCTGGCGATCTCCCCGGTGCTCAGCCCGTTGGCGATGAGCTCGGCGCGGGTGGCGAAGTCGATGCCGTAGAAGCACGGCCACTTCACCGGCGGGGAGGAGATCCGCAGGTGGACCTCGGCGGCGCCGTACTCGCGCAGCATCTTCAGCACCGCGCGCTGGGTGTTGCCGCGCACGATCGAGTCGTCGACCACCACCAGGCGTTTGCCCTCGATGATCTCGCGCAGCGGGTTCAGCTTGAGCCGCACGCCGAGCTGGCGCAGGGTCTGGCTGGGCTGGATGAAGGTGCGGCCGACATAGGCGTTCTTGACGAAGCCCTGGCCGAAGGGGATGCCGGACTCCTCGGCGAAGCCGATCGCGGCCGGGGTGCCGGACTCCGGCGTGGCGATCACCAGGTCGGCCTCCACCGGCGCCTCGCGGGCCAGGGTGCGGCCCATCTCCAGGCGCGCGGCGTGCACGTTGCGGCCGGCGATGGTGGCGTCCGGACGGGCCAGGTAGACGTACTCGAACACGCAGCCCTTGGGCCGGGGCTCGGCGAACTTGCGCGAGCGCAGGCCGTTCTCGTCGACGGCGATCAGCTCGCCGGGCTCGATCTCCCGGATGAAGCCGGCGCCGACGGTGTCCAGCGCGGCCTGCTCGGAGGCCACGACCCAGCCGCGGTCCAGCCGGCCGAGCATCAGCGGCCGCACGCCCTGCGGGTCGCGGGCCGCGTACAGGGTGGTCTCGTCCATGAAGACCAGGGAGAAGGCGCCGCGCAGCAGCGGCAGCACCTCCACGGCCGCGTCCTCCAGGGACCGGTCGGGGTAGGACGCGAGCAGCTCGGTCATCAGCCCGGTGTCGGAGGTCATGGCGTGCTTGTCGGCGGCGCCGGTCGCGCTGCGCCGATCGGCGGCCAGCCGGGCCAGCTCGCCGGTGTTGGTCAGGTTGCCGTTGTGGCCCAGCGCCACGGCGCCGTGCGCGGTGGCGCGGAAGGTCGGCTGCGCGTTCTCCCACACCGAGGAGCCGGTGGTGGAGTAGCGGGCGTGGCCGATGGCCAGGTAGCCCCGCAGGGACTGCAGGGTGGCCTCGTCGAAGACCTGGGAGACCAGGCCCATGTCCTTGTAGACCAGGATCTGCTTGCCGTTGGACACCGCGATGCCGGCCGATTCCTGGCCGCGGTGCTGGAGCGCGTACAGGCCGAAGTACGCGAGCTTCGCGACCTCTTCGCCGGGGGCCCAGACGCCGAAGACCCCGCAGGCGTCCTGGGGTCCGGCTTCCTGGGGGTCGAGTTCGTGGGTGAGTCTGCCATCGCCGCGGCGGGAGCCGGAAGGGTGGATCACACAACGAGTCTAAGCCACGGACTGTGATGATCCTTCCGGTCGATATACCGGCTCATCCGGTTTTATGGTCTCAATCCTCGTTCATCCCATCAGGGGCAGGTACTCCTTGAGGTCGGCCCGCGAGCCGGACGCCGTCAGCGCCGCCTCGTCCGCCGCTTCATCCCAGCTCATGCGACCCGCGGCGAGCCGGATCCAGGTCTTGGGCGCCATCTCGACCACGTTCGGCGGGGTGCCGCGGGTGTGGCGCGGGCCCTCGACGCACTGCACGGCCGCGAACGGCGGGACCCGCAGCTCGACGGCGTTGCCGGGGACCTTGGCCGCCATGGCGTCGGCGAGCTGCCGGACGGTGATCGCCAGGGCCTCGCGGGCGTGCGGGAACTCCCGGCCGGTGGAGCGCTCCAGGTCGTCGGCGTGCACGGTGGCCTCGACGATCCGGGATACGAGGAAGTCGTCGAACCGCATGCCGCCGAACCGCATGGCGATCGGCTCCTCGTCGCCGTAGCGGGCCATCACCTTCTCGGACTCGACCACCTCGTCGGCCAGCACCACACCCTCGTCCACCAGCTCGCGGGTGACGGCGTCGACGGCGGCCGCGGCGGTCGGGGTGCTGGTCATCCAGTCGTAGACCTCGGCTTGTACCCCGGCCACCGGCAGCGCCGCCCAGGTCTGGACGCTGTGCACGGTGTAGGCGACGTGGCCGACCAGGGTCCGCACGTCCCAGCCGGCGAGGTTCGACGGGGCGGCGAGCTGCTCGGGGGTGAGCCGCGCGGCGTAGCCGACGTGCGCCCGCCACTGGTCGAGGACGGCCTGGCGGGTCTTGGCGGGGTTGGGGCGGCGGGTCTTCGGCATGCGCGCAATATAGGCGAATGCTGAGACGGGCGGGCAGGGCCAATCCGGATGCTTTGGCACGCTTAGGGTTTGCTTAGCATCCTCGGATCGGCGCTCGGGCGGCGCCGGCGACAAACTCATCCAATCCGGTGAATCAGCGTCACGAGTTGCGGTGATCTGCCGGATTCGCGACTACGGTGCTGTCCCCGTGATCACCGCCGAAATCCCCGCCGCCCACACGACCGCTCCTGACGCCGCACTCACCCCGGCACGCGCCGCCCTGGCAAGTGCGATCGACGCCCAGGCGCGCCGGATGGACCAGCTCTCCGCCGCGATCGTGCACGCCACGGCGCAGGTGACGTGGTCCGGGCACGCGGCGGAGCGGTTTCGGGCGCGGGCGGCGGAGCGCTCGCGGGAGTGCCTGCAGCTGGCGGTGGCGCTGCGCGCGGCGGCGGAGCGGATGCACGCGGCGGCGATGGCGCCGCCCCGGCCGGGGGTCCAGGCGGGGCGGGTGGCCGGTAGCGGGAGCTTCAGTGGCTCAGGTGGCGTAGGCGGCGGTGCGGTGGGCGATCGGCCGGTCAGCGTAGCGGCGGGTACTGGAGCGGAGCGGGTCCGGTGAACGCCGAGCCGCCGGCCGCCGGCGCCAGCTTCTACGCGCTGAGTCCCGAGTTCGAGTGGCTCGCCTCAGCCTGGGACGGCTTCGGGCGGGAGCTGGCCGAGGTCAGCGGGACGCTGCGGCACGTCGTCGAGGCGGCGGCCGCCGATCCGCAGCTGGCGGCCGAATCCTCGGGCCTGGCCGCCCTGGAGTCCGCGGCCGACCGGCTGCTGCGCGAACTCGTTGACGACGCGTCGCGGATCCGCCGCACCCACGCCACGTATGAGGAGGCCGACGCGACGGTCCACGCCGCGGTCCCGGCTGTGCACGTCGACCCGGTCCCGGCCTTCGGCGCCGCGCGAATCAGTCACGGCAGTCCTGGCAGTCCTGGCAGCCCCGGCAGTCCCGGCCCGGCACCCGGAGACTCCGGCCTCTGGCATCCCGCCGCCGACCCCGATCCCCGGGACCTCTCGGCAACCGCCCTGGGCACACTGAGCCGCATCCGCCGCCAGATCCTCGCGCGGGCTGAGCACTGGGTCGGGCAGCGCGTCCCTTACAACCAGGGAGCCTGGCATGAGGGCTACCGCACAGACTGCTCCGGCTACGTCTCCATGTGCTGGGGCCTGCGCGACTCGATGGTCACCTCGACCATGCCGCAGATCGCGCACCGCATCGCCAAAGAGGACCTGCGCGCCGGCGATGTGCTGCTCAACACGGATGTCGCCACCGGCCACGTGATCCTCTTCGACCGCTGGGCCGACTATGCACACAACTCTTATGTGGGATTCGAGCTCTGTCCGCAAGGCACCCTGCATCACGTGATCCCGTATCCGTACTACGGCGGCTTCGGCGTATACGAGCCCTACCGGTACAACAACACCGGAGACTGAAGGAGGACCCCTGCTGAGCGGGGGTCCTCCTATGCGGTTCGGCTATCAGGCGTCTACCACGGTGTGCCCGAACAGCTTCCGGAACGGCGCCGTGTGCACCGCCCGCAGCTCTTCCAGCTCCACCGTGAACTGCCCCTGCACCTCCAGCGCGGCTCCGTCCACGACGCCCACGCGCGCCACCGGCAGTCCGCGAGCCACGCACATGTCCGTGAACCGCAGTTCCTCACTGCGCGGCACCGCCACGACCGCTCGCCCCGCCGACTCGGAGAACAGCGCCACGAACGGGTCCAGCGGCTGCCCGTCCGCGTCCGTCTCGGGCAGCACCAGCCGCGCGCCATGGCCGCCGCGCAGGCAGCTCTCCACGACCGTCTGCGCCAGGCCGCCGTCGGACAGGTCGTGCGCCGCCGACAGCATGCCGTCGCGGGAGCCGGCGATCAGGACCTCGGCGAGGACCTTCTCGCGGGGCAGGTCCACGCGCGGCGGCCGGCCGCCGAGGTGGCCGTGGACCTCGTGGGCCCACTCCGAGCCGCCGAACTCGTCGCGGGTGTCGCCGAGCAGCAGCAGGATCTCGCCCTCGCGCTCGAAGGCGCTGCGGATGCGCCGGTCGACGTCGTCGATCACGCCGAGGACGCCGACCACCGGGGTCGGGTGGATGTTCACGTCGCCGGTCTGGTTGTAGAACGAGACGTTGCCGCCGGTGACCGGGGTGCCCAGCTCCAGACACGCGTCGGCCAGGCCGCGGCAGGCCTCGGCGAACTGCCACATGACGTCCGGGTCCTCCGGCGAGCCGAAGTTCAGGCAGTCGGTGACGGCCAGCGGCCGGGCGCCGGTGGCGGCCACGTTGCGGTAGGCCTCGGCCAGCGCCAGCTGCGCGCCGTGGTAGGGGTCGAGCTTGGCGAAGCGGCCGTTGCCGTCGGTGGCCAGCGCCACGCCGAGCGAGGTGCCGGGCAGTGCCGCGTCCAGGCGCACCATGCCGGAGTCCTCGCCGTGGCCCAGGACCGTGTTGCCCTGCACCCGGTGGTCGTACTGCTCCACGGCCCAGGTCTTGTCGGCCAGGTTCGGCGAGCCGACCAGGCGCAGTAGCGTCTCGCGAAGCTCGTCGGCATCGGCCGGGCGCTTGAGGCGTTCCGGGGTCGGCGCGTCGGCCTCGAGCGCGTCCTGCCACTCCGGGCGCTGATAAGGCCGGTTGTAGACCGGGCCCTCGTGCGCCAGGGTGCGCGGCGGCACGTCGACGATCAGCTCGCCGTGCCACCACATGCGCAGCCGGCCGGAGTCGGTGACCTCGCCGAGGACGGTGGCGGTGACGTCCCACTTCTCGCAGACCGCGAGGAAGTCCTCGACCTTGGCCGGCTCGACGACGGCCATCATCCGCTCCTGCGACTCCGACATGAGGACTTCCTCAGGGGTCAGCGTCGAGTCGCGCAGCGGCGCCCGGTCCAGCCGCACGTCCATACCGCCGGTGCCGGCCGCGGCCAGCTCGGTGGTGGAGCAGGTCAGCCCGGCCGCGCCCAGGTCCTGGATGCCGACGACCAGGTCGGCGGCGAAGATCTCCAGGCAGCACTCGATGAGGACCTTCTCCATGAAGGGGTCGCCGACCTGCACGCTCGGGCGCTTGGCCGGGCCGTCCTCGTCGAAGGTGGCGCTGGCCAGCACCGAGGCGCCGCCGATGCCGTCGCCGCCGGTGCGGGCGCCGAACAGGATCACCTGGTTGCCCGGGCCGGGGGCCTTGGCCAGCTTGATCTCGTCGGCCCGCATGACGCCCACGCACAACGCGTTCACCAGCGGGTTGCCCAGGTAGCAGGGGTCGAAGACGATCTCGCCGCCGATGTTCGGCACGCCCAGGCAGTTGCCGTAGCCGCCGATGCCGGACACCACGCCGGGCAGCACCCGCGCGGTGTCCGGGGCGTCGGCCGGGCCGAAGCGCAGCGGGTCCATGACGCCGATCGGACGCGCGCCCATGGTGAGGATGTCGCGCACGATGCCGCCGACGCCGGTCGCGGCGCCCTGGTGCGGCTCGACGTAGGAGGGGTGGTTGTGCGACTCGATCTTGAAGGTGACGGCCAGGCCCTCGCCGACGTCCACCACGCCGGCGTTCTCGCCGGGGCCGACCAGCAGCGCGGCGGTCTTGGGCGCCTTCTCGCCGAACTGGCGCAGGTGCACCTTCGAGGACTTGTAGGAGCAGTGCTCGGACCACATGACCGAGTACATGGCCAGCTCCGAGGAGCTGGGGCGGCGGCCCAGGATCTCGCGGACGCGCAGGTACTCGTCCTCGGTCATGCCGAGTTCGAGGTAGGGCTGTTTGACGTCCGGGTTCTCCTGCGCCTTGGCGACGGTGTCGACGTTCACGGCCTTCGCGACGGCCGGGTTCGGGGCGCTCATGCGGAAACCAAGCTCTTGAGGATCGAGGTGAAGAACGGCAGGCCGTCGGTGCCCGGGCCCGGGTAGGGGCCGGTCAGGTCGTCGATGGCGTACTCCGGGTGCGGCATCAGGCCGACGACGTTGCCGGCGGCGTTGCAGATCCCGGCGATGTCGCGAAGCGAGCCGTTCGGGTTGCCGACACTGTGCTGATTATTGCCGACACCGTGCTGATTGTCGTCAGAGACGTAACGCGCCAGAACCCGGCCCTCGGCCTCCAGCGCGTCCAGCGTGCGCTCGTCGGCGACGAAGCGGCCGTCCACGTTCTTGATCGGGATGACCGCCTCGGCACCCGGCTCGTAGTCCGAGGTCCAGGCGGTGCGGGTGTTCTCGATCCGCAGCGTCACGTCGCGGTTGATGAAGTGCAGGTCGCCGTTGCGGATCATGGCGCCCTCCAGCAGGTGCGCCTCGCACAGCACCTGGAAGCCGTTGCAGATGCCCAGGACCGGCAGGCCGCCGCGGGCCGCGTCGATGATCGTGTCCATCACCGGCGAGAACCGGGCGATGGCGCCGGCCCGCAGGTAGTCGCCGTAGGAGAAGCCACCGGGGAGCACGACCGCGTCCACCTGGTGCAGGTCCTTGTCCCGGTGCCACAGCTTCACCGGCTCGGCCCCGACGGCCGCGGCGGCGCGCAGCGCCTGCTGGTCGTCCAGGGTGCCGGGGAAGGTGACGACGCCGATGCGGGCGGGCATCAGGCGGCCCCGGCAGTCTCAGGGTCGTCGGCGCCGGCTGAAAGGACCGTGACCTTGAAGTCCTCGATCACGGTGTTGGCCAACAGCTTCTCGGCCATCGCCGCGGCGGTGGCCTCCAGGGTCGCCGGGTCGGCGTCGTCGAGCTCCAGCTCGAAGCGCTTGCCCTGGCGGACGTTGAGGACGGTGTCGAAGCCCATTCGGGGCAGCGCGCGCTGCACCGCCTGCCCCTGCGGGTCGAGGATCTCGGGCTTGAGCATGACGTCGACGAGGACGCGGGCCACGGGTACTCCCATTCGCTTCAGCCGCGGCACGTCCGCGCCGGGGCTACTGGGTGGCGGTGATCCCCAGTCTACCGGCGGTTATGCGTGCTCACGGCCCGCCCGGCGAGCGGCTCGCCGCAGAGGCTTCCTACGCGAACTTCTCGCCGGTGAGCCGCTCGTACGCCTCGACGTAGCGCGCTCGGGTGGCCTGCACGACGTCTTCCGGCAGCGCCGGCGGCGGCGTGTCGGACCCGCGGTCCCAGCCGGAGGCCGGGGAGGTGAGCCAGTCCCGCACGTACTGCTTGTCGAAGGACGGCTGCGCGCGGCCCGGATGCCACTGGTCGGCGGGCCAGAAGCGGGAGGAGTCCGGGGTCAGCACCTCGTCGGCCAGCATCAGCGTGCCGCCGGGCAGCCGCCCGAACTCGAACTTGGTGTCGGCCAGCAGGACCCCGCGCGCCTCGGCGATGCCCCGGGCCCGCTCGTAGACCGCCAGCGTCAGGTCCTTGAGACGCGCGGCCAGCTCCGGATCGCCGGTCCGCTCGACCATCTCCTCGAAGCTGACGTTCTCGTCGTGCGCGCCGACCTCGGCCTTCATCGCCGGCGTGAAGATCGGCCGGTCCAGGCGCGAGCCGTCGACCAGCCCGGCCGGCAGCGGCACGCCGTTCGCCGTCCCGGTCCGCTCGTACTCGGCGAGCCCTGAGCCGGTCAGGTAACCGCGCGCCACGCACTCCACCGGCACCATGGCCAGCCGCCGGCACAGCATGGAGCGCCCGCGCAGCTCCTCCTTGAACGGTGCCAGCTCGGCCGGGAACTGCTCGACGTCGGCGGTGATCACGTGGTTCGGCACCAGATCGGCGAGCTGCCCGAACCACCACATCGACAGCCGCGTCAGGATCCGGCCCTTGTCGGGGATCTCGGTCTCCAGCACGTGGTCGTAGGCGGAGATCTTGTCCGAGGCGACGAGCAGCAGGTCGTCGCCGACCGCGTACAGGTCCCGGATCTTGCCGCTGGCGAGGTGGTTCAGGCCGGTGATCACGGGGCCAGCCTATCGGGGGCGGCGGGGAGCGGCGGGGAGCGGCAGCGGCCCGGTCGCGGGCCCGGGCTCGCCCCGCTCCCGGACTGTTGTCATCTCGTAACAAGGATGGTCTAAAATCGACGCCCGCTGCGCCCCTTAACCGAGGCGGCTGGTCAGCGGAGAGTTCATCGGTAGGGGTCCCACATGTCGGAAACACTGGCCACCGTCCGCCTTCGATCCTTGGCGGGCCTCGGCCGGGACGCCCTGTCCTCGATCTTCCGCGGCGACCGCGCCCCCTTCCTCGGGATGGCCGCGCAGCACGTCAGGCTGGCTCGGGGCCGGACACTCGCCTTCGTCGGTGTGACCGCGTTCGCGCTGTCCGTGTGGCTGCGGATCGCCGTCGTCTCGGCGCACCCCGAAAGCCTCTGGAGCATGATCGATCTGGCGGTCTACTTCGACGCGGGCCGGTCGTTGGCCCACCACCAGTCCGAGCTGTACTCCAGCGGCCTGGGCCCGGCCGGTCTGCCCTACCTCTATCCCCCGTTGACGGCACTGGTGTTCTTCAAGCTGACCGGGATCGACTTCGACACGGTCAAGGTGCTGAGCGCGGGCGTCAGCATCGGCTGCCTCGTGGTCGTGGCCTGGGCCGCGCTGGGAATGCTGGGCCTGCGGGCCGGCGCCGGCCGCTGGGGGGCGGCCTTCGCGGTCGCGGCCGTCGGCCTGTGGCTCGAGCCGGTGCACTCGAACCTGAACTTGGGCCAGGTGAACATGCTGGTGATGGCCTTGGTCGTCGCGGACCTGGCGCTGTCGGACCGGAACCGGGCCAAAGGCGTCGGCGTGGGACTGGCCACCGCGATCAAACTCACCCCGGCATTGTTCATCGTCTACCTGCTGATAACCCGCCGGGTGCGGGCCGCGCTCGTCGCCGCCGGCACCTTCGTGGCCGTGAGCGGCGCGACCTGGTGGGTGCTGCCGACGGCGTCCCGCGCGTTCTGGTTCCACGCGATCGGAGCCACCCCGTTCGACATCGTCGACTACGCCGCGAACCAGTCTTTCAAGGGCCTGTTCCTCCGGCTTTCAGACAACAGCGAGTCCGCCTCGAAGCTACCCTGGCTCATCAGCTGCCTGCTGATCGTGGTCGTGGGCATGGCCGCGGCGGCCCTGGCCTCCAACCGCGGCGCCGAGCTGCTGGCGGTCTGCCTGATCGGGGTCGTGGCGCTGGAGGTGTCGCCCATCTCGTGGACGTGCCACTGGGTCTGGTTCGTGCCCCTGCTCGTGCTGGCCTTCCATGCGGCGCGGCGCTCCCGGCACCGCTGGATGCCCTTCTGGACCGGCGTCGGCACGATCATGGCGCTGGCCTGGCCGATGCGCGTCAACGATTCAGGCGGATCGGACCCCGGCCAACCCCTGATTCCGACCGGGTTGATCTACTACGTGCCCAAGTTGGGCCATCGGGAAGAGGCATGGGACCCCTTCCAGATGATCCTCGGCAACTCCTACGTGATCGGCGGAGTCATCTTCGTGGTGGCCGCGATGCTGTTCGAGGTGCGCCGTCTGCCGGGATACGCCCGCACCGAGGACGTCGGCGAGGCTTCGGAAGCGGAGCGCGAACTCGTGACACCGGGCTGACCCGGCGACCCTCAGTTCAGCTTGGCCAGCTTCTCGAACATCCCGTCCAGCCGCTCGACGAACCGCTCGGGGCGGGTGGCCTCGTCCAGCCGGGCCTCATCGATCGCCAGGCCCGCGGCGGCGGCCTCCTCGCGCAGGGTCTCGCGGAAGGGGCGACCGGTCTCCCAGGTCTTCATCGAGGCGCGCTGGGTCAGCGGGTAGGCCTGGGTGTCGCGCTCCAGGCCCATCTCGACCAG
Organism: Catenulisporales bacterium; assembly: GCA_019510485.1. Classification (GTDB taxonomy): domain Bacteria; phylum Actinomycetota; class Actinomycetes; order Streptomycetales; family Catenulisporaceae; genus Catenulispora. Next base: position 6,485 of record JAEKKI010000131.1, on the reverse strand, counting down.
TTCCAGCAGGACCGTGGAGGAGTAGACCAGGCCGCCGGTGGAGTCCAGGTTGGCCCGCATCCGGTCGGCGTCGACGACCAGGCCGCTCATCAGGCGGATGGTGAGGTTCAGCATGTAGTCCAGGGCGATGGACGCGTCCGGCAGCGCGATGCGCTCGGTGGAGGAGTGCGAGATGTCGCGCTCGTGCCACAGCGGGATGCCCTCCAGGACCGGCACGATCTGGGCCCGGACGATGCGGGCCATGCCGGCCAGGCGCTCGGAGATGATCGGGTTCTTCTTGTGCGGCATCGCCGAGGAGCCCTTCTGCCCCTTGCCGAACGGCTCCCACAGCTCGCGGACCTCGGTGCGCTGGCCGTGCCGGACCTCCAGGGCGATGGCCTCCAGGACGGTGGCCAGGATCGCCAGGGCGCTGACCCACTCGGAGACGCCGTCGCGCAGGATCACCTGCGTGGAGACGTCGGCGGCGGTCAGCCCGAGCCGGTCGGCGACGAAGGTCTCGATCGCCGGGTCGATGTTGGAGTAGGTGCCCACCGCGCCGGAGATGGCCATCACGCCGACCGCCTCGCGGGCCCGGCGCAGCCGGTCCCGGGAGCGGGCGACGCCGAAGGCGAAGTCGGCGACCCGGTGGCCCCACACGTCCGGCTCGCCGTGGATGCCGTGGGTGCGCCCGACGCGCAGCGTGGCGCGGTGCGCCAGGGCGTGGTCGCGCAGCACGGCGACCAGCTTGTCGGCCTTGGCCAGCAGGATGTCGGTGGCCTCGGTGAGCTGGAGCGCCAGCGCGGTGTCCAGCAGGTCCGAGGACGTCATGCCGAAGTGCACGAAGGCCGCGGCCTCGCGCGGCTCGGTGTTGTCGGCCCAGGCGGACAGGAAGGCGATCACGTCGTGCTGGGTCACGGCCTCGATCTCGGCCACGGCCTCGGGCGTGGGCGGCGCGGCGGCGCGCACCGGCTCCACCGCGGACTCCGGGATGGTGCCGGCCGCCGCGTGCGCCTCCACGACCAGCGTCTCGACCCGCGCCCACAGCTCGTACTTGTGGGCCTCGGACCAGACGCGGCCCATCTCGGGCAGGGTGTAACGCTCGATCATGGCGGCGGCCTTCCTGGGCTGGGTCGGGAGGTCTTGACGTCTGATTCTCCCAGGAGGCCACCGCCGGTCCTAACCGGTGCTGGTCAGGGCCTGTGTGATCTGGCTCCTATCGGGTGTGTTCGGGACGTCCGGGGCTGGACACGACGCTCACGCCAGGGCTCTGCCCGGTCCAGTGCGCCGCCATCTGCCGGGCGATCCCCTCCAGCCAGGCCTTGCCCGCGGCGGATGTCAGGTCCAGCGTCTTGTGATCGTCGCGGTTGATGATGGTCTGCAGGATCGTGTCGCCGAACCGGACGCTCACGCGCACGGTGCCCTGTTGCGGTTGGTTCTCGATGAACGCGCCGTCGCCGATCCCGGCTGGCAGGTCCGACATGGTGTCCTTCGAAAACCCGAAAGTGGGGTTGGGATCGCAGCCGCCCTGGCTGTTCTTCCGGGCGTCCCGCATGGTCTGCGCACCGGTGCCCGCGGGCAGGCGGTACTCGCCTTCGAAGGCGGTCGCCGGCGTGCCGTCGGGCAGGTTCCCGGCGTAGTTGAGGGCCTTGCCGTCGGCCAGGCCGAAGATGCTGGCGTCCGGAGCGCAGCCGTTGTCCATGACGAACTCGTTGGTGAATCCCTCTCCCTTGGTGAGGTCGTAATTCCAGTCCGTACCCAGATCGCTCGGTGTCAGCATCTTGGTGTCAACGTTCGGCCGGGGTCGCGGTGGCAGCACCGGCTTGATCTCCGGATCGGACAGGGCGGCCACGATGGAGTCCTCGGTCCACGGCGCAGGGGTCACCACCGATCCCGCGTCGGCCGGTCCGGTGATGTCGACGCGGGGCGCCGAATAGTCCCATCCCAGCAGCGCGACCACGTTCCCGGATCCGAACACTCGCACGGCGACCGTCTCCATGCCCGCTCCGAACCGGGCACTGGTGACGCCGACGGTGGACCCGTCGGATAGCACCGTGCGCCGACACGCCGACCACTGCGGTGGCGGCGCCGGACTGATCGACATGCGGGCGGTCAGGACCTGGTCCACGGAGTACCCGCACGGCTGGGGCCGGGTGTTGGAGCTCAGCCCTATTCCACCGCCTCGCAGCACGTTCACATCGTTGAAGAACGCGTAGGAGACCCGGGCATACGGCGGTCGGGCGGGCGCGACGGGGTGGGCCGGTGCGGAGCCGTCTGCCGTCCACGTCGAGCCCAAAGTGATACTCACGACCTGCTTCAGAGCGGGCTCGTCATCGCTCACGATCCTCGGCGGATCGGGCGTCGGCCCGTCGGGCTCCCCCCTCAGGTGCGCTCCGGCCGGATCCAGGCGCCCGATCAGCGCGGCCACATCGGCGGCCGCGGTCTTCGGCACGTGCTGGCGGATGTCCACGTTGCCACTGCTGGTGCCGGAGCTGGTGATCCGCGCGTAGTGGAACACGTCCCGCAACGGTCGGCCGCCCCAGCCGCCGCCGGGTCCCGGTGCTTGGCCCGCGTCGGTCGTCCCGGCGCCCAGCGTCACCGCCACCGCCACGGTCACGGCGGCCACGCCCAGCAGTCCGCCGCCGGTGCCCAGGGCCCGCAGCCGTCGCCGCCGGTTCCCGGAACGGGCGATGACCGCGACGTCCGCGCCGCTCCACAGCGGCTCCCCTCCCGCCCGCGCCCTGTCGAACAGGTCGCGAGCCCAGTCCATGTCCTCGGTGTCTGTGATGTCCTTGAATTCCCCGGCGCCTGTACCCATCAGGGTCATGCCTTCCCTTCCGTCCGGATCAACGGATCGGCCGGCCGAGCGGCCGGCCGGTCGGGATCGACGGCGTGCGCGGGGCTCGCGAATACCGCGCGCATCGCCGTCAAACCCCGCGCCGTCTGGCTCTTGACGGTGCCTATCGAGCACCGCAACAGCCGGGCGGTCTCCTCCACGCTCTGGTCCTCCCAGAACCGCAGGACCAGGACCGCGCGCTGCCCGGGCGGCAGCGCGCGCAAAGCGGCGACGAGGGCGTCGCGGTCGGAAAGCGTCTCCGGGTCCGAGCGCTGCGGCGCCTCGACGATGTCCGGCAGCGCGTCGGAGGCTGGATGCTCCCGGTGCCAGCGCGCCCGCCGTTTCTCGTCTATGCAGGTGCGCAGCAGGGTTCTGCGGAGGTACGCGTCCAGGTCCTCGCGCCGCCGCACCCGGCCCCAGGCGGCGTGCAGCTTGATGAAGGCGACTTGCACCATGTCTTCTGCCTGATGCCAATCACCGCACATCAAATACGCGGTCCGGCGCAGCGCGAGCGATCGCGCGGCGACCAGTTCGCCGAACTCCACATCGTCCGGTCTGGTTGCTCTGAGGGCCTCTACCCTGAGGTGCATCCGATCGCCCCCTCGTCGTCTTGCTCTGTCACTCGTTACACGAGGGTGGGACGCCGTCAGGTTGTCACGCCATCCACTACGGGCTGACATGGGACGATCATGGGGGGATTCCGGGCTGTGGACCGCCTGCCCCCGACCTGCTCAGATTGCGTTGCGCGCCAGCCAGTCCGAGAGCCGGGAGACGTCGCCGGCGTCGGCGAGCGCGGCCACGATGTCGTGGATCGGCACCAGATCCCCGGCGCGGTCGCGTAGTACCGGACCGTCGAGCCAGTCCAGCCCCCAGGCCGCGAGGCGGGCCTCGACGAGGCGGACCGCGAGGTAGGCGGCGAGGCTTTCGGTGTCGGGCTGTTCGGATGGCCGGCGACCGGAGTGATCCGCCACAGTCAGCGCTTCACCAGACGCCGCACGCGGCCCCGGAATCCGGGTGGCGGCAGCGTCCGCGCTGCGCGCCCCCGGCACCCCGGCCTCGGCGACCAGGGTTCGTATCCGCTTCGCGGCGGGATGCTCCTCCGGCACCGACTCCGCCTGCCGCACCAGCTCCGGCTCCGTCACCGCCGTGACATACCGCTCCCAGGTCACCGTGCGCTCGATCCGGCGGCCGTCGAACAGCTCCGCGGCCATCCGGGACGCCCGCGCGTCCACGTCCCCCGGCTCCTCCAGCAGGTCGCAGGCCGGACGCTCGCTCAGCCGGGTGGCCAGCGAGCCCGCCATCCGGTCCCGGCGCCCCAGTGAGGTCAGGGCGCCGACCAGGGCCACGTTCAGCCCCACCGGGCAGTAGCCCGACTCCCACGCCGGCTGCGCCAGCCGGGTGAGCACCCGGTCCCAGCCGGCCGCGGCCATGTTGATCTGCTCGTGCGCGTAGGCGCGGGCGGCGGGCTCGATCATCCGCGAGGCGGCCACCGCCTCCCAGGCCACGACCCGCTCCAGCACCTCGGCGCGGGACTCGAAGGCGCCCGCGAGCCGGCGCCGCCAGGCGGGCAGGAAGCGCGGCGTGTGCCCGGGACGGCCGCGTAGTGCGGCGGTCGCCCGGGCCGCGAAGGTCCGGGCCCGTACGATGTGCTCGTCCCCGGCCGCGGCCATCCCGGCCACCAGCGGGGCGAGCAGCCCGCGCAGTTCGCTGACCCGCAGCCACCACAGGAACGGCGCGCCGATGACCAGGACCGGACCGCCGGGACGCGGATCCAGCCAGGCGTCGCAGTCGGGGGACAGTTCGATCCCGGCCGGCGTCGGCACCTGGAGTTGCAGCGCCAGCTGCCGCACCAACAACTCCAGTTCCGGCGCGGCGTCACCGGCCAGCGGCACGGTCTTCGGCGCCGCCACGGCGCTGCGGTACACCCCAAGCGCGGGCAGCGCCCATAGCAGGCACACCACCGCGCCGGCCACGAGCGCCCCGGGGGCGTCGGCGGCCCAGCCGCGCGCGTGCGCCAGGACGATCAGGCCCGCGCAGGCCGCCGCCGCGCTCAGCGCGTAGCCGGCTATCACCCACGCTCGCACGCGGAGGAGGGCGCGGGCAGCCCTGCGGGCACTCACCCGCGTCGTGGTCGCAGTCACCGTGCTGATGGATCCCCCAAGCGTCCCAGGCCGCTCACGAGCCTCTTGCGAAGGCTAGCGCGAAAGGCCCGCGGAGGTCAGCAGCGTGGCGCGAATACACACTTTCGGATGGAACGACAAGGGATTCGGGCCACCCGACCGCGTGTCAGGCTGTTGCTTTAGCCGCGATGTCGGTACGGTGGCGCGCCCCGTCGAAGTGGACGGCCTCCACACCCGCGTACACCTTCGCGCGGGCCGCGGCGATGTCCTGGCCGACGGCGGTGACCGCCAGGACGCGGCCGCCGGCGGTGACCAGCGTGCCCGCCGCGTCGAGCTTCGTCCCGGCCTGGTTGACGACGGTGTCGAGCTTCTCGGCCTCTTCGATCCCTGAGATGGCATCGCCGCCGCGCGGGGTGCCCGGGTAGCCGGCGGCGGCCAGCACCACAGTGACCGCGGCACCGTCGCGCCAGCGGGGCGCGGGGACGTCGGCGAGGGTGCCGGTCGCGGCTCCGTATAGCAGTTCGGACAGCGGGGACTCCAGCATCGCCAACACGCTCTGCGTCTCCGGGTCACCGAAGCGGGCGTTGAACTCCACGACCCGCAAGCCCTTGGCGGTCAACGCCAGACCGGCGTAGACGAGCCCGGCGAACGGCGTCCCGCGCCGGCGCATCTCGTCGACGAGCGGCTGGATGACGGTCCCGACGACCTCCTCGGTGAGGTCCTCGGGCGCCCACGGCAGCGGGCAGTAGGAGCCCATGCCGCCGGTGTTGGGCCCGGTGTCGCCGTCGCCGATCCGCTTGAAGTCCTGGGCGGGCATCATCGGCACGACGGTCCGGCCGTCGGTGATGCCGAACAGCGAGACCTCCGGGCCGTCGAGGTACTCCTCGATGACGACGCGGCCGCACGCGCGGGCATGCTCCAGGGCGGCGTCCCGGTCCTCGGTGACGACGACGCCCTTGCCGGCCGCGAGCGCGTCGTCCTTCACCACGTAAGGGAAGCCTGAGAACTCATCGAGCGCCTTGGCGTACTCGTCCTCGCTCTCGCAGACGTAGGACTTCGCGGTCGGGATGCCGGCGGCGGCCATGACCTCCTTGGAGAACGCCTTCGAGCCCTCCAGCAGCGCGGCGGCCTTGGAGGGCCCGAACACCGGGATCCCCGCCGCCCGCACCGGATCGGCCACGCCGGCGACCAGCGGTGCCTCCGGACCGACGACGACCAGGTCCACCCCGAGCTCGACCGCCAGGTCCCGCACCGCCGCCGGATCCAGCGCGTCGACCGCGCGCAGCTCGGCCACCTCGGCGATCCCGGGGTTGCCGGGGGCGCAGTAAAGGGCGGTGACGGCGGGGTCGGAGCTGAGGGCGCGGGCGAGGGCGTGCTCACGGCCGCCGTTGCCGATGACGAGGACCTTCATGGTCGTTAGGGTACCGGCGGGCGCCCTAAGCTGACGCCATGAGCGAGCACGGCGGCGCCAAGGCCCCGACGGTCGGCACAGGCACTGTCCCCGATCCCGCACAGGCCGCGCGCGAACTGCGAGTGCTGGTCGGACGGCTGCG
>JAEKKI010000102.1 GCA_019510485.1 Catenulisporales bacterium | reverse complement strand
TCCTCCAGCACCCCGTCCGCGACGACGAGCAGCTCGTCCCCGATGACGGTCAACGGCAGGCCCGTCCCGTCCCCGGCGAGCACCGTGTGCGTCCAAGGCGCCGCCGACCAGCCCTTCCCCGAAGTCATCTGGCACCTGGACGCCTCGAAGCTGACGCTGACCAACCAGCATTTCCTGGGCTTTCAGGAGGTCACCACCGGCGACGGCGAGGAGGTCACCGTCATGGCCGTCCACGCGGACATGGTCGACCTGACCGACATGGTGACCTACGCCACCAATGCCAACCCGCAGGCCGGCGGCAAGGTCGTGTTCTCCAACGGCGGCAAGGGCGAGAACGTCCACCTGACCAACGTCACCCTGCACGTCCTGCAGCAGAAGGGGACCCTGGTCTCGCCCCTGCCGCTCGGGCCGGTGACGCTGGGCCCGCCCGGTTATGCCGGGACGGACCCGGCCAGCGTGCTGGTGATGACGTTGCTGGAGGCGAACCTGCCGCTCATGCCGCCGAGCATCTTCACCGACGTCCACGTCGACCAGTACCTGATGACCTCCGACACGCTGAGCATCCCCGGCTTCAACGTCCACCCGCAGCCCTGACGCACCGGCGAAGACCGACCACCCCTGCCGTCCACGAAACCGATCGCAAGGCCCGTGCCCGCCCTCGCGGCGGGCCGGGCCTTCTGCTTTGATGAGACTGCTTCGACGAGAACCGGCGAAGCCGGAACCGGCACACCCGAGCACCAGCGAGAAAGGCCACCGCCGACCATGGGCGAGTTCGTACGCGTGGAGACCGAGGGCGCGGTGGGCGTGATCCGCCTGGACCGTCCGAAGATGAACGCGCTCAACGTTCAGGTGCAACGCGAACTGCACGAGGCCGCCGAGCAGGTCGGCGCCGACGACGCGATCCGCGCGGTGGTCATCTGGGGCGGGGAGCGGGTCTTCGCCGCCGGGGCCGACATCAAGGAGATGGAGCGGATGTCCTACGCGGACATGGCGCGTCACTCCGTCCGCCTGCAGGAGTCCTTCAAGGCCCTGGCCGACATCCCCAAGCCGGTCATCGCCGCCATCACCGGCTACGCCCTCGGCGGCGGCTGCGAGCTGGCCTTGACCGCCGACTTCCGGGTCGCCGCCGAGGACGCCAAGCTCGGCCAGCCGGAGATCCTGCTGGGGGTCATCCCCGGCGCCGGCGGCACCCAGCGGCTGCCCCGGCTCGTCGGCCCGGCCAGGGCCAAGGACCTGATCTTCTCCGGCCGCCAGGTCGACGCCGCCGAGGCGCTGGCGATCGGTCTGGTGGACCGTGTGGTGCCGGCCGCCGACGTGTTCAAGACCGCCGTGGAGTGGGCCGCGGGCTTCGCCGACGGCCCGGCGCTGGCCCTGAGGGCCGCCAAGGAGGCCGTGAACCGCGGCCTGGAGGTGGACTTGACCACCGGCCTGGAGATCGAGCGCCTGCAGTTCAGCGGCACCTTCGCCACCGAGGACCGGGCCGAGGGCATGCGGGCGTTCGCGGCCAAGGAGAAGCCGGGGTTCACCGGCCGCTGATTCGATCGTCGATTCGATCAGTGGTTCTCGATCGCTGGTTCTCGATCAGTGTTTCCACCACCGACCGGGCCAACGACTCGGCCTTCAGCCCCCTCCGACCTCTAAGCTCGCACTCAGGCCCCTAAAGCTCGCACTCAGGCCCCGCCAAGGGGCACCTACCGGCCAGGGAGGCATCACGGCCATGGAACAGCTCCCGGAGGCGGCCCGGGCCCGGATGGCGGAGATCCGGAGCTCCGGCACCTGGGGCTCGGCGCTGACCACCAACGAGTTCGCCGCCGTGCGCGCCGTCGGCTTCGAACCGGTCGGCCAGGTGCTCGGCTCGTGCGTCTACCACCTCGGATACGCCGGCGCCTACAACTGCCCGGGTGCGTGGATCGGTGCCGGCTACACCCAGACCACGACGTCCCGCGGCTACTACGCCGCCTACGGGCAGATGGTGCAGTCGCTGTACGACGCCCGGCGCCGGGCGCTGGAGCGGATGAGCACCGAGTGCGGCCTGCTGGGCGGCGACGGCGTGGTCGGGGTGCGGCTGGCGATCCGCCGGTTCCCGGCCGGCGGCATCGAGTTCACCGCCATCGGCACCGCGGTGCGGGCCGCCGGCAGCCGGGTGCGGCCCCGGCACCCGTTCACCTCGCACGTCACCGGCCAGGAGTTCGCCAAGCTGGTGCTCAACGGCTGGATCCCGGTGTCCCTGGTGCTCGGCATCGCCATCGGCACCCGGCACGACGACTGGTGGACCCGGATGTCGTCCCGGCGCTGGGCCGGCAACCTGGAGGTGGCCGGCTACACCGACCTGGTGAACCGGACCCGGCACGAGTCCCGGGCCGAGCTGAAGCGGCACGTCCAGGCCGCGCACGCGGACGGCGTCGTGGTCTCCTCCATCGACCTGGAGATCCGGGAGCGCGAGTGCCCGGTCACCGACGGGCAGCGGGACCACATCTGCGAGTCGACGGCGATCGGCACGGCGATCGCGGCGTTCAAGAGTTCGGCGCAGCCGCCCCGCGCCGGGGCGCTGGCGATCATGTCGTTGGACCCGGAGCGGCGCGCGGCCGCCCGGGGTGAGACCTCCCTGCGGTATCTGTGAGCTGAGGCTGGAGAAGAGACGAAGATGGCTGACAAAATCGCCCACACCGCCGAGGGCGTCCCGGAGGACGCGATGCGGCGCCTGGCCGAGCTCAAGCCGAGCGCGCCCGGCTCGATCTTCACCTCCGATCTGACGGTGAACGAGTTCCTGCTGGTCAAGGAGGCCGGCTTCCGCCCGCTCGGGCTGGTGCTGGGCTCCTCGATCTACCACGTGGGCCTGCAGGTGGCGCGCTGGGGCAAGAGCCAGGAGCTGGACGTGCTGTCCCAGGCCATGTACCACGCCCGCGAGCTGGCGATGACCCGCATGGAGGCCGAGGCCGACCAGCTCGGCGCGGACGGCATCGTCGGGGTGCGCCTGGAGGTGGAGTTCAAGGAGTTCGGCGCGGACGTGGCCGAGTTCATCGCCATCGGCACCGCGGTCAAGGACGACGGCACCGGCCAGCACGGCGACGTCACCTGGCGCAACAACAAGAACCAGCCCTTCACCTCCGACCTGTCCGGCCAGGACTTCTGGACCCTGATCCGGGCCGGCTACGCCCCGCTGGGCATGGTGATGGGCTCGTGCGTCTACCACATCGCGCACCAGCGCTTCGGTGCCATGATGGGCAACATCGGCAAGAACGTGGAGCTGGAGCAGTTCACCCAGGCCCTGTACGACGCCCGCGAGCTGGCCATGGCCCGGATGCAGGCCGAGGCCGAGGCGCTGCACGCCGAGGGCATCGTGGGCGTCCAGCTGCGCAACCACAGCCACAGCTGGGGCTCGCACACCACGGAGTTCTTCGCGCTGGGCACCGCCGTGCGGCCGCTGCGCCCGGACCACCGCATCGAGCGCCCGACGATGGTGCTGAGCCTGGACTAGGAAGACCGGACTAGGAAGAACAGCGATGACTACTCAGAGCCCTGGGAACCTGCCGGAGCGGGCCGGGGACGGCGGCGAAGCCGACGACGTCTCCGCGGAGCTGATCGCCGCCTCGCTGCGCGCCGACACCGCGGACCTGGAGGTCTACGCCCGGGTGCTGTCCACCAGCCTGGTCGAGACCCTGCCGCCGGGCGCCGTGAAGCTGGAACGCAAGCGCACCCTGGCCGACCGCGCCGCCGGCCGCGAGGGCCGCGTGGAGTCCGTCGACGTGTCCCTGGGCGACCAGCGCATGACCCTGCGCCTGGACAAGCACGGCCCGGTCGGCGAGATCTGCAAGGAGGTCCGCGGCATCGTCCTGTCCCGGCAGAAGGTGGGCCTGGACGTCTGGATCGAGACGCTGTCGACCGCCATCGCCGAGACCGCCCGCTCCAACGCGCGGGCGCGCGAGGTCCTGCAACGGTTTGTCCTAGGGGAGTAGACAGCGGATCACGACAGGGGGCAAAGTAACCGGCGCGTGCGCCCACCGGCCACACCCGCCACCCCACCGCCGCTTGGAAGCACGAACCCAGATGACGACGCCGCTCGACGACGGGCACGACCCGGAAGGCCCGGACGGGGACCGGACGCGGCGCGCGCTCGAGAGCTACCCGGAGTTCTTCGCCTACCCGGTCAAGACCGATTCCGGCAATCAGCCCTCGATCCCCGCGGCGCGCGCCGAGCCGCGGCCGGCCGCGCGGATACCGGACCGGGTGCCGGGCCGGGATGAGGCGTCGCATGGCGGCGACCAGCTGGGGAATCCGGAGTCGGCCCCGGCACCGGAGCCGCAGAACTGGTTCGCCGCCGACCGCGAGCCGACCGCCGAACTCGGTGTGCCGCAGCCGCTGTGGCAGTCGGCGAACGGCTCCCGTCCGGACGCCGGCCGCGAACCGAGTGCCGATCCGGTAACGCCGCGACCGCTCCGGCCATCGGCTGTCTCTCCAGACCGCCCGGCCGCCGAGCCCGCGTCGCGCACCGCGACCGTCGCCACACGGGGACCGAGACATTCGACCGCGCCGCCGCCTCGCACCCCCGGCCGCGGCCGTCGCCGAGCCAAGCGCAGCCTGATGGCCTCGCTCTGGCCCTTCCACGCGTTCCGTTCCGGCTCCGCCGGCCCCGCGAGCGCCACCCGCATCCGCTACCGCTCCACCTCCGAGACCGTCTGGCGCAAGCTCAAAGCCGACCGGGCCGCGGTCCTCGGCGGCTGCGTCGTCGTCCTGCTCGTCCTGATGGCGGTGTGCGCGCCGCTGATCGCCGGCGCGTTCGGCGTCGATCCGGACGCCCCGCATCCCGGGCTCACCGACGCCACCTTCGGCCCGCACGGCTTCTTCGGCGGCATGAGCTGGGCGCATCCGCTCGGCGTGGACCAGCGCATGGGCCGCGACGTCCTGGCCCGGCTGCTGTTCGGCTCGCGGGTCAGCCTGCTGATCGCGTTCGGGGCGACGCTGCTCGGCGTCGGGCTCGGGGCCGGGCTCGGGGTGGTGTCCGGATACCTCGGCGGCCGGGTGGACGCGATCGTCATGCGGGCCGCCGACGTCTTCCTGGCGTTCCCGCTCATGCTGTTCGCGCTCGGGCTCACCGGCGCGCTGTCGGACGAGGCGTTCGGCCTGTCCGGCAACGCGTTGCGGATCGCGATCATGATCTTCGTGATGGGCTTCTTCAACTGGCCCTACCTGGCCCGGATCGTGCGCGCCGAGGTGCTTTCCCTGCGGGAGCGCGAGTTCGTGGACGCCGCGCGGGCCCTGGGCGCCGGCCCGCGGTGGATCCTGTGGCGCGAGCTGATGCCGAACCTGATGGCGCCGATCCTGGTGTACGCCACCCTGCTGATCCCGGCGAACATCATCTTCGAGGCCGGTTTGTCCGCGTTGGGGATCGGCCTGGACCCGCCGGCGGCCTCGTGGGGCCAGATGATGACCGACGCCGTCGCCACGGTTTACACCGACCCCGCGTATCTCATCGTCCCGGGCATGGCAGTATTCATCACCGTGCTGGCGTTCAACCTGTTCGGCGACGGGTTGCGCGACGCCCTCGACCCGACCGCACAGTGACGCTTCGCGGCACGGCGTTTCGCCCGACTCAGTGAGGAAACCGCTGTGATACCCAGACTCTCGATACGCGCCGCGGCCGCGACGGCCGCGATCGTCCTGGCCGCGACCGCCTGCGGCTCCGGCACCGGCGGCGGGGCCGGCGGGATGGGCCCCGGCTTCGACAAGGCCAGCTCGCAGATACTGAACCCGTCGACCAAGACCGGCGGCACCATCAACCTGATCACCTCGCAGTCGTTCGACTCCGTCGACCCGGGCGTCACCTACGCCGGCTCTACCTGGAACCTGTTCCGCACCTTCGCCCGGCCGATGATGGCCTACCAGCACACCCCCGGCGGCAACCAGATCGTCGGCGACCTGGCCACCGGCCCCGGCGTGCAGAGCAACGGCGGCAAGACCTGGACCTACACGCTGCGCGACAACGCCACCTTCGAGGACGGCAAGACGATCACGTCCGCCGACGTCCGCTGGGCCATCGAGCGCGCCAACTGGTCCCCGCTGACCGGCAACGGCCCGACCTACTTCCACAACATCCTCACGCCGCCGAACGACCCCCGGTTCGGCAAGGACCTGGACGTGTACAAGGGCGACAAGATGTTCGACAACATCATCGTCACCACCGATCCGAAGCGGATCACCTTCAATCTGCCGCAGGCGTTCGGCGAGTTCGACTACGTCATGACCCTGCTGCAGACCGCGCCGGTGGAGCGCGCCTCGGACGTCAACGACGGCGACGCCTACGCCAAGCACCCGGTGTCCACCGGCGCCTACAAGATCTCCAGCTATGCCCCGGGCAAGGAGCTGAAGCTGGTCCGCAACGACGCCTACAACGCCCAGTCCGACCCGGGCCACATGCACGTGGCCCTGGCCGACGTCATCGACGTCCAGCTCGGCGTGGACTCCGCCGAGCGGGACCAGCGGCTGCTCAGCGGCCAGGCCGACGCCGACCTGAGCTCGGCGCTGACCGTGGCCAACCACGCCAAGGTGCTGCAGGACCCGGCCCTGAAGTCGCAGGCCGACGACGCCCCGGACAACTCGGTGGCCTTCGCCTCGGTCAACACCAAGCTGATCTCGAACGTGGACTGCCGGCAGGCCATCGAGTACGCGATCGACAAGGGCACGGTGCTGAACCAGCTCGGCGGCCAGTGGGGCGGCAAGATCGCGAACAACCTGCTCACCGACGGCATCCCCGGCGCGCAGGAGTTCACGGCCTACGACTACAGCGTGCCCAAGGCGCAGGCCGCCCTGGCCAAGTGCAAGGCCGCGGCGCCGAGCCTGTTCGGCAGCGACGGCAAGCTGTCCTTCAAGATCGCGGCCCAGGTGAACGCCCCGGACCTGCAGAACGCCGCGACCGCGATCCAGGCCTCGCTGTCCGCCGTCGGCATCGACACCGAGGTCAAGCTCTACCCCTTCGGCCAGTACAGCCAGTACTGCGGCAACCAGGACTACTCCATCGTGCACCGGCTCGGCATGTGCCTGGCCAACTGGGGGCCGGACTGGCTGACCGGCTACGGCATGCTCGACCAGTGGATCACCCGCAACGGCATCGCGGCCACCGGCAGCCAGAACTACGCGTTCCTGGACGACTCCGTCGTCAACGACGTGGAGAAGCACGCGCTGGCCAGCGGCGATCCCAGCACCCAGCAGCAGGACTGGGTCAAGATGGACCACCGCGCCATGGAGCTGGCCGCCTATGTGCCCCTGGTCCAGCGGCACGTCATGCGCTTCCGCTCGGCGCGGCTGACCAACGTGATGATCAACCAGGCCGGCGGGGGCGGCTACGACCTGTCGGTCTTCGGCGTGAAGTAGCGCGGACCGCGAAACGACAGCGAAACGAGGGGAACAGAGCGCGGTATGACGGCTTTCCTTGTGCGCCGCGCCGTCACCGCCGTGGTGCTGATGCTCGGCGTCGTGGTGGTGACCTTCGCCGTCTTCTACGTCGTGCCGGCGCTGGGCGGGCGCACCTCCGACCAGCTGGCCGCGCAGTTCGCCAGCCGCGTGCCCTCCGAGGAGCAGCTGGCGGTCGTCAAACACCGGCTGGGCCTGGACCAGCCGGTGTACGTCCAGTTCTGGGACTATCTCAAAGCCCTGGTGGTCGGCACGGACCTGCCGCCGGGTTCGGGCGCCACGCACTGCTCGGCGCCCTGCTTCGGGTACTCGTGGCGGCTGCACGACTCGGTGCTGACCCTGGTCCTGGACCGGCTCCCGATCACGGTCTCCGTCGCGGTCGGCGCCGCGGCGCTGTGGCTGGTCCTCGGCGTGGGCGCCGGCGCAGTGGCGGCGGTGGCCCGCGGCGGCCCGGCCGACCGCGCGATCCGGATCGCGGCGCTGCTCGGCGTCTGCCTGCCGGTGGTGTTCATCGGCCCGCTGGCCCGGGCCAAGCTGGCCTGGCTGTTCCCCTCGGTCACGTACTCGTCGTTCCTGCGCGATCCGCTGGTGTGGGCCGACCACCTGCTGCTGCCCTGGATCACGCTCTCCCTGGGCTACTTCGCGCTCTACACCCGGCTCACCCGCTCGGGCATGATCGACGCGCTGTCCGGCGACTTCATCCGCACCGCGCACGCCAAGGGCCTGCCCCGGACCCGCGTGGTCTGGCAGGCCCTGCGGGTCACGGTCCCGACGGTGGCCACGGTCTTCGCCATGGACCTCGGGCTGCTGCTGGGCGGCGCGGTGCTGGCCGAGAAGATCTACGGCCTGCACGGCATCGGCGACCTGGCGCAGAACGCGGTGGACGGCCAGGACCTCCCGGTGGTCCTGGGCGTCACCCTTTTCTCAGGGCTCTTCATCATCGTCGCCAACTTCGCCGTCGACGCCGCCTATGCCGTGCTGGACCCGCGCATCCGGCCGGACTGAACCGCCGGCGCGGGCGCGATCCGCGGCTACCTTAGGCAGGTGATCACATCCCTTCTAAGGCCCCCGGTGTCAAGGGGGAACCGGCTAAGGATCGAATCGGTTTTGGGTAATGCTCCGTTAACACCCGGAGCGGTTACCATGGTTCTCTAAGGTGGCCTCCGGGTCCTCCGAAGGGGCAAAACCCGTCGGTGACCGGCCGATCCAGGATTGATCACAGTTCGGACAAGGCTGTCCCTACCCCCTAGCCAAGGCGGGCCGCCAGGCGCCACTCTCCTGTGGAGGGCCCCGGCCCCGACAGTGCAATGTGCAATATCACCGGCGTGCGCCGAGGACGACCGCCGGACGCGATACGACTCCGCCCTGCCTGGCTCACCGGTGCGCTCACAAGGCCTTCCGAGTCAGACGACCACCTCAAGGATTCACATGACAACGCTGCCAGGGGACGCCTCCCCCCTGCACGACAACTTCGGCGAGGAAGAAACGCCGGAACCGGGCACCGCGGCGGGGAAGGCCATCGAGGGTCGGTCGCTGACGCAGATCGCCTGGTCGCGCCTGAAGAAGGACAAGGTCGCGATCGCGGCCGGCGGGGTCGTGCTGTTCCTGATCCTGCTGGCGATCCTGGCCCCCTTGGTGACCGGGATCTTCGGGGTCGGCGACCCGAGCAAGCAGTACCCGGACCTGCTGAACCCGGACAGCGCGATGCCGGCCGGGGCGATGGGCGGCATATCCGGGGACCACCTGCTCGGCATCGAGCCGATCGGCTCGCGCGACGTCTTCTCCCGGATCGTCTTCGGCTCCCGGGTGAGCCTGCTGATCGCCACCTCGGCCTCGCTGCTGTCGCTGCTGATCGGCATCGTCCTGGGGGTCACCGCCGGGTTCTTCGGCGGGATCGTGGACATGGCGATCTCCCGGATCATGGACGTGTTCCTGGCCTTCCCGCTGCTGCTGTTCGCGCTGGCGCTGGCCGCGATCATCTCGGACAAGTTCACGCTGCTGGGCCTGACGATGACCGGGGACTTCCTGCACATCTCGGTCCTGATCTTCATCATCGGCTTCTTCGGGTGGCCGTACGCCGGGCGTATCGTGCGCGGCCAGACCATCGCCCTGCGCGAGCGCGAGTTCGTCGACGCCGCCCGGGTGCTCGGCGCCCGGCCCGGCCGCATCATCCGCAAGGAGCTGATGCCGAACCTGATCGCCCCGATCCTGGTCTACGGCACGCTGCTGATCCCGGCCAACATCCTGTTCGAGGCGGCGCTGTCCTTCCTGGGCGTCGGCATCCGGCCGCCGACGCCGTCCTGGGGCAAGATGCTCAACGACGCGATCAACTACTTCCGGGCCGATCCGGAGTACCTGATCGTCCCGGGCCTGGCGATCTTCATCACGGTCCTGGCCTTCAACCTCTTCGGCGACGGCCTGCGGGACGCGTTCGATCCGAAGGCGCACTGACGCGAAGCGGCGCGGGCGCGCTGACGAAAAAGGATTCCCCCGGCCGTCGCACCGCCGGGGGTTGGCGGGGAAACCCGCAGCCATATGCGAGATCAGCAAGATCAAATGCACAGACACCGAAAGCGTCCCACCCGCTGGGATGCTGGGCTGACCAAGGGGGTCCACCCGTAATGAACCGTCACTCCAAGCTGTTGGGAGGCGTCGCGCTGGCCGCGTCCGTCGCCCTGGCAGCGTCGGCGTGCTCGAGCTCCAAGAGCAAGAGCAGTCCGTCGACCAAACCGACCGGCAACGTCACGACGCTGCCGTCGGGTGCCAACAGCTCCGCCGAGGGCTTCAACGCCGCGGTCAACGGATTCGTCCGGCCGACCGACAAGCAGGGCGGCACCATGACGCTGGTGAACCGCAGCGACTGGGACTCGCCGGACACCGGCAACCAGTACGACGCCTTCGCCTGGGCCTTCGACGGCAACTACGCGCGCTCGATGATGGCCTACGCCCAGAAGCCGGGCGTCGAGGGCACCAAGGTGGTGCCGGACCTGGCCCAGGCCGCCGGTGTCGTCAGCGACGGCGGCCTGACCTGGACCTACAAGATCAAGACGGGCGTGAAGTACTCGGACGGCACCGTCGTCAAGGCCGCGGACGTCAAGTACGCCATCGAGCGCTCCAACTGGGGCCAGGACGTGCTGCAGAACGGCCCGAACTACTTCACCAACTTCGTCAAGGACGACACGAAGTACCAGGGTCCGTACAAGGACACCAACCCGGCCGACGGCGTGTCCGGCATCCAGACGCCGGATGACAGCACCATCGTCTTCCACCTGAAGCAGCCGTTCGCCGACTTCGACTACCTGATGGCGATCCCCGGCTCGGCCCCGGTGCCGCGCAGTGCGGACAAGGGCGCCGACTACTTCAAGTCCTACCTCGCCACCGGCCAGTACAAGATCGACTCGTACAAGCCGGGCGTCGAGATGGACCTGTCGCCGAACCCGTCCTTCGACCCCAGCACGGACCCGGACAAGCTGCACGTGCTGCGCGCGTCCAAGATCGTGGTCAAGGTCAAGCAGGACAAGTCGACCATCGACGACCAGCTGTTCAACGGCTCGGCCGACGGCGACCTGACCGGTGTCGGCGTCCAGGCGGCCGGCCAGGCCAAGGTCATGGGCGACCCGAAGCTGAAGGCCGACGCGGACTCGGCCTACGCCAACTCGGAGTCCTACTTCGCGATCAACGGCACCATGAAGCCGTTCGACAACCTGGACTGCCGCCAGGCGGTGGAGTGGATCACCGACAAGAACACGATGCAGACCCAGCTCGGCGGCCCGATCGCCGGCGGTGACATCGCGACCACGGCGCAGCCCCCGACGGTTCCCGGCTGGGTCAAGGAAGACCAGTACGCGACCACCGACCACAAGGGTGACGCGACGAAGGCCAAGGCGTCCCTGGCCAAGTGCCAGTCGGCCGAGCCGGACCAGTTCAACGCCGACGGCACCTTGAAGACGACCTACGAGATCACGATCCGCGACAACGCGGACCGTGAGGAGAAGATCGCCGAGACCCTGCAGAACAACCTGAAGTCGATCGGCATCCAGACCACGATCGACGCGAAGCCCTTCAACAAGTACAACGCGGACTTCGCGGGCAACCGGCAGTACTCGCAGGCCCACAAGGTGGCCATCAGCTTCTCCAAGTGGGGCTGGGACTTCCCGACCGGCTACGGCTACATGTACGGCATCTTCGCCGGCAGCGCCATCCACGAATCGGGCAACTACGTCCTGTCCTGGATGGACGACAAGGCCGTGGACCAGGGCTTCGAAACGGCTCTGGCCGAGACCGACAAGACCAAGCGTGACGCCGACTACGCCGCGATCGACCACCAGATCATGTCCGACGCGCTGATCGTGCCGATCGTCTACAACAAGGAACTCGTCTACCGCCCGGAGACGCTGACCAACGTCGTCTTCTCCCAGGCGCTGGGCATGTACTACTTCTCCGCGATGGGCGTGAAGTAACACCCATTCCGTCGAAGGCCCCTATCCTTCGCTTTCACAGATAGGCAGGTGAAGGCAGGGACGTCCGGGCGGCGCCTGAGAGCCCACAAGGCTCTCGGGCGCCGTCCGAGCGACCGACGCCGCACTCCGTGATCAACTACATCGTCAGGCGACTGCTCGCAGGAGTCGTACTGCTGTTCGTGATCAGCCTGATCACGTTCTTCATCTTCTTCGTCATCCCCCGCCTGGGCGGTCAGACACCGGAGTCGCTGGCGTCCTCGTTCGTTGGCAAGACCCAGGACCCGAAGGCCATCGAAGGCGTGATGCACCGCTTCGGGTTCGACCAGTCCATCTGGGTGCAGTACGGCCGGTACATCAAGGGCGTGTTCTTCGGCTACGACTTCAGCAACGGCGCCGAACAGGTGCACTGCTTCGCCCCGTGCCTCGGCTTCTCCTACAAGAACGACATCCTGGTCAGCCACAGCATCAGCGAGTGGCTTCCGGTGACCCTGTCCATCGCGCTGGGCGCGTCGGTGGTCTGGCTGCTGTTCGGCGTCACCGTCGGGGTGATCTCGGCCCTGCGCCGCGGCACCTGGGTCGACCGGGCCGGCATGCTCACCGCCCTGATGGGCGTCTCGCTGCCGGTGTACTTCATCGGCCCGCTGCTGATGATCGTGTTCGCGAACAACTGGCACCTGCTGCCGGACAGCGGATACGTACCGCTGACCACGGACCCCTATCAGTGGTTCATGCACCTGGTCCTGCCGTGGGCCGCCACGGCGTTCGGTCTGGCCGCGCTGTACGCGCGGCTGACCCGGGTCGGTATGCTCGACACCCTGAACGAGGACTTCATCCGCACCGCCCGGGCCAAGGGCCTGCCGGAGCGGACCGTCATCTTCAAGCACGCGCTGCGCGCGGCGCTGACTCCGATCGTCACCATCTTCGGCATGGACCTCGGTTTCGCCCTCGGCGGCGTGGTGCTGACCGAGTACGTGTTCAACCTTCCCGGCATCGGCCGGGAGGCGGTGGACGCGGTGAATCAGTCCGACCTGCCGGTCGTGATGGGCGTGACGATCGTGGCAGCGGCCTTCATCGTGCTGGCGAACCTGGTCGTCGACCTGTTGTACGGTGTCGTCGACCCCCGAGTGAGGCTGTCATGAGCGACAACGACTACGCGCCGATCGTCCCGGACATCGCGCTGGAGAATTCCTCTCCGCGCGGGTTCCTGGACGTGCGGGACCTGCGTGTGCACTTTCCGACCGACGACGGCGTCGTGAAGTCCGTCGACGGAATCACGTTCTCGCTGGAGCGCGGCAAGACGCTGGGCATCGTCGGCGAGTCCGGGTCCGGCAAGTCGGTGACGTCGTTGTCCCTCATGGGCCTGCACCGCACCGGCACGGACAAGAAGAAGCAGCGCGGCGCGCAGATCTCCGGCGAGATCTGGCTGGACGGCCAGGAACTGGTCTCCGCCGATCCCGAGGAGGTCCGCAAGCTGCGCGGCCAGAAGATGGCCATGATCTTCCAGGACCCGCTGTCGGCGATGCACCCGTTCTACACGGTCGGTGCGCAGATCGTGGAGGCCTACCGGGTCCACAACTCCGTCTCCAAGGAGGTCGCGCGCAAGCGCGCGGTCGAGATGCTGGAGCTGGTCGGGATCCCGCAGCCGAACACCCGCGTGGACGACTACCCGCACCAGTTCTCCGGCGGCATGCGCCAGCGCGCGATGATCGCCATGGCGCTGGTGTGCAACCCGGCGCTGCTGATCGCCGACGAGCCGACCACCGCGCTGGACGTGACCGTGCAGGCCCAGATCCTGGACCTGATGCGGGAGCTGCAGCGGGAGTTCAACAGCGCCCTGATCATCATCACCCACGACCTGGGCGTGGTCGCCGAGCTCGCCGACGACATCATGGTGATGTACGGCGGCAAGGCGGTGGAGTACGGTCCGGCGCGCGATGTGTTCAAGGCGCCGGAGCACCCCTACACCTGGGGCCTGCTGGCCTCGATGCCGCGGCTGGACCGGGAGCGGGCCGACCGCCTGACCCCGATCCAGGGCAACCCGCCGTCGCTGATCAACGTGCCGGCCGGCTGCGCCTTCCACCCGCGCTGCCCGTACACCGCCGAGACCGGCGGCCGCAGCGACACCGAGATCCCGCAGCTGGCCGTGACCGCGCCGGGACACCTGGTGCGCTGCCATATGGACCCGGCCCGCCGGCGGGAGATATTCACCGAGAAGATCCAGGGGTCGCTGTGAGCACCGAAACCACGGCGCAGACGTCCGAGACCTCCTCGGTGGACCCGGACGCGCTGCTGAACGTCACCGATCTGGTCAAGCACTTCCCGATCCGGCGCGGCCTGCTCCAGCGCCAGGTCGGCGCGGTGCAGGCGGTGGACGGGATCAGCTTCTCCGTCCGCGCCGG
>JAEKKI010000101.1 GCA_019510485.1 Catenulisporales bacterium | reverse complement strand
GACGGCACCCTGGCCGCCCCGCACCACCGCGGCCGCACCGCGGGCGTGGCGCTGGTCGGCGGCGGCCCCGGCGACCCGGACCTGATCACCGTGCGCGGCCGCCGGCTGCTGGCCGAGGCAGACGTGGTGGTGGCCGACCGGCTCGGCCCACGTGGGCTGCTGGACGAGCTGGCGCCCGATGTGGAGATCATCGACGCCTCCAAGATCCCCTACGGCCGCGCGCTGGCCCAGGAGGCCATCAACGAGGTGCTGATCGCGCGGGCCAAGGCCGGCAAGTTCGTGGTGCGGCTCAAGGGCGGCGACCCCTTCGTCTTCGGCCGCGGCTTCGAGGAGCTGCTGGCCTGCGCCGAGGCCGGGGTGCCGTGCTCGGTGGTGCCCGGCATCACCAGCTCGGTGTCGGTGCCGGCGCTGGCCGGGATCCCGGTGACGCACCGCGGCGTGGCGCACGAGTTCACCGTGGTCTCCGGCCACGTCGCCCCGGACCACCCGAAGTCGCTGGTGGACTGGACGGCGCTGGGCCGGATGACCGGGACGCTGGTGATCCTGATGGGCATCGAGCGCATCGCCGCCATCGCCGCCGCCCTGATCGCCAACGGCCGCGACCCGGAGACGCCGGTGGCGGTGATCCAGGAGGGCACCATGCCCGGCGAGCGGCGGGTGCAGACCACGCTCGGGCTGGTGGCGGCGGCGGTGGCCGAGGCCGGGATCCGGCCGCCGGCGATCATCGTGGTGGGGTCGGTCGTCGGGCTGTCCTGAGCGCTTAACCGTTTTTACAAACGTCGGCTCCGCCGACGGCTCAGATCGGCTGATCACCCTTACAAAAGCCTTATTCACCGGCGGCTTATCCGCGCAGGGGTGTACTGACTGCCATGAGCCAGGACGACGACCCGCTGGACGCCACCCGGCAGTTCCAGCCGATCGACCCCTACAACATCGGTCCGGATGATGCCGGAGCGCCGGAGCTCGAGTACGCGTCGCAGGCTCCGACCACCGAACCCCGGCCGCGCGGTTTCCCGCAGCGTCTTGCCGGCCTCGGCGCGCTGCGGCTGGCCGCGCTCGGCACCGGGCTGGTCCTCGTGCTCGGCGGTGTGGCCTGGGGCGCGACGGCGCTGGCGGCGTCCGGCTCGCCCTCCTCCGGCGCTCAGGCGCAGGACCAGGCCCCGCCCCGGAATTCCGCCGACGGCGGCGCGACCGGAGGCGGTGCCGGGACGAAGGCGAAGCCCAGGGCCAAGGCCGCGCGCGTCACGATCAAGTCGCTCGGCGCCGGCACGTTCACCGGCACCGACGTCAGGGGCGAGACGCTGACCGTGGTCTACAGCGACACCACCAGGTTCGGCACCAAGGCCCGTCCGCTGACCGCCGACCAGCTTCAGGTCGGGATGGCGGTGACGGTCGCCGGGACGCGGGAGGGGGACAAGATCACCGCGCTGCTGATCGCCCTGCCCGCGAAGAAGGCCGACGATCCGGCTTCCGATCCGAGCGCTGCGGTGTCGACTGACAAAACTTGAAATCTGTCATCTGTCAGTTGTATCGTCGAGGTCATGACGACGACTGACGGCACCTTCGGCACCCCCGCGTTCCGCTCCCTCGGCCGGACCGGCCCCGAGACCTTCCCGCTGGGTCTCGGGGCCATGGGCATGTCCGCCCTCTACGGCCCGGCCGACCGCGACGAGTCCCTGGCCACCGTGCACGCCGCCAGGGCGGCCGGGATCACGCTGATCGACACCGGCGACTTCTACGGCATGGGCGACAACGAACTGCTGCTGCACGACGCGCTGCGTGGCACCGATCGCGACCGCTACCAGCTCAGCGTGAAGTTCGGCGCCCAGCGCAGCCCGGACGGCGCCTTCATCGGGTTCGACGGCAGCCCGGCGGCGGTGCAGACCTCGCTGGCGTACTCGCTGCGCCGGCTCGGCGTGGACCACATCGACATCTACCGTCCGGCCCGCCTGGACCCGGGCGTCCCGATCGAGGAGACCGTCGGCGCGATCGCCGAGATGGTGCGGGCCGGATACGTCCGCCACATCGGGCTGTCCGAGGTCGGCGCGGACACCCTGCGCCGCGCCGCGGCCGTGCACCCGATCTCGGACCTGCAGATCGAGTACTCGCTGATCTCCCGCGGCATCGAGGACGCGATCCTGCCGGCCGCACGCGAGCTCGGCATCGGGATCACCGCCTACGGCGTCCTGTCCCGCGGCCTGATCAGCGGCCACTGGACCCGGGACAGCGCCGGCGCCGGCGACTTCCGCTCGCACTCGCCGCGCTTCCAGGGCGACAACCTGGACCACAACCTCGCCCTGGTCGACACGCTGCGGGCGATCGCCGAGCGCAAGGGCGTGACCGTGGCGCAGCTGGCGATCGCGTGGGTCGCGGCGCAGGGCCCGGACATCGTCCCGCTGGTCGGCGCCCGGCGCCGGGACCGGCTCGCGGAGTCGCTCGGCTCGCTGGCCGTCACGCTGAGCGCCGATGATCTGGCCGAGATCGACAAGGCGGTCCCGGCCGGCGCCGCCGCCGGCGACCGCTACGACGCCGGGCAGATGGCCCACCTGGACTCGGAGAAATAGAGTTCACAGGTGAGCACGAGCGGACCCCTGACCCACGAGCGCATCCTGGAGGCGGCGGAGGAGACGCTCCGCCGCTTCGGCCCGGCCAAGACCACCGTGGTCGACGTCGCGCGCGCCCTCGGCGTCAGCCACGGCTCGGTGTACCGGCACTTCTCGACCAAGGCAGACCTGCGCGACGCGGTGGTCGACCGCTGGCTCCAGCGGATGCACCCGGCGCTGGCGGCCGTCGCCGACGGCCCCGGCAGCACCCCGGAGCGGCTGCGGCTGCTGCTGTGGACGCTGGCCGAGACGAAGTGGAACCGCGCGCAGGACGATCCGGAGTTCTTCGCCGCCTTCGTCGAACTGTCCCAGGACGCCCGCACACCGGTGGTCGCGCACGTGGACTTCGTGGTCGCGCAGCTGAAGAAGATCATCGCCGAGGGGGTCGCGCGCGGCGAGATCGCCTCGGCCGACGCCGAGGTCACGGCGCGCGCGGTGTTCGACGCCACCGGACGTTTCCACCACCCCGCTTCGCGCACGGACTGGGTGCGACCGGAGATCGACGCGTCTTTCGAGGGTGTCTGGACGCTGATCCGGGCCGGGCTGCTGCCGCGCGATTCCAGCTGAGCGGGCCGGATGCGGCAGGATCAGGCGGCGTGGGAGAACTGATCGAGGTCACCGACCCGGCCGACGCGCGGCTGTATGACTATTCCGGCCTGACCGATGTGGAGCTGCGCAAGGTCCGGGAACCGGCCGAGGGCCTGTTCCTGGCCGAGGGCGAGAAGGTGATCCGCCGCGCGCTGTCCGCGGGCTACCCGATGCGCTCGATGCTGCTGTCCCCGAAATGGGTCGAGCCGATGCGGGAGCTGATCGCCGCGGTCGCCGCGACCGTGCCGGTGTATGTCGGGGCGGAGCCGCTGCTGGAGGCGGTGACCGGGTTCCATGTGCACCGCGGCGCGCTGGCTTCGATGCAGCGCACGCCGGTCCTGGAAGCAGGGCCCGTGTTGGAGCGCGCGAAGCGGATCGTGGTGTTGGAGGACATCGTCAACCACACGAACCTCGGCGCGATCTTCCGCAGCGCCGCCGCTCTGGGGATGGACGCCGCACTGCTGACGCCGAGCTGCGCCGATCCGCTGTACCGGCGCTCGGTGCGGGTGTCGATGGGGACGGTGTTCGCGCTGCCGTATGCGCGGCTGGATGTTTGGCCCGGCGGCCTGCGAACGCTCGCCGAGCACGGCTTTCGCACGATCGCGCTCACCCCGGGGCCGACCGCGATCGACTTGCCGGAGCTGCGGTTCGGCCGCGACGAGAAGGTGGCGCTGTTGCTGGGCACCGAGGGCGAAGGACTGTCGGACCGGGCACTGGCGGCCGCGGACCTGCGGGTGCGGATCCCGATGGCGGCCGGCGTGGACTCGCTCAACGTCGCCGCGGCTGCCGCGGTGGCTTGCTATGCGATCGCGGCGGCGCCGGCGGGGTAGGTGCGGCTTTCCGGCTGGCGGTCGGCTCGGTTCGGCTCAGCGTGAACCTGCGGGGAGTTCCGCTGGGCATGTGTACCCGACTCGGCGGCGCATAAGGCGCCGAGAACACCGAGCGCCGGGCGACCGCAGCGGTCGTACCCGGCGCTTCGCTGTATCCGGTTCTCCCAGCGTGCGAGCGCTGACGGCTACGCCGCCACCTCGGCGTCCTCCCGCTCCTGCGCCTGCGTCTCGGCGAACCCTCGGTCGCGCTGCGCGCCGATCCGGATCGGCACCACCACCGGGGCCCGGCCGGGCGCGGCGGCGCCGCGGCGGCGCCGGGACTCCTCGGCGCGCTCCAGTTCGGTGAGGCCGCCCCAGATGCCGAACTGCTCCGGCAGCGCCAGCGCGTGCTCCAGGCACTGCTGGCGGACCGGGCACTCCGCGCACACCCGCTTGGCGGCCATCTCACGCTTCTCGCGTTCGCGGATCCGCTCCGAGTCCGGGGCGAAGAACACCGTCGCGTCCCCGGACTGGCACAGCCCGCGCTCCTGCCAGCCGAGCTTCAACTCGGCGATCGGCGGGATCCGGGCCGCGGTCCGGGCCGACGACGAGCGGGCCGGTATCGGTCCGACAGCTCCTCGGATCGTGGTCTGCTGAGCCATCCTTCCGGCTCACCCCCTCCATAACTCTCCCGCGCACCTGCCGTGTCCCGCCCGGTCCTGCCACCGCTCCCTGAGCTGGACGCGTACAGCGGCGATACCGGGCTACGGGTGTAACGGATCACGGGCTTCCCGTGTTCCCGGAAAACGGGGCCGAATATTCGCAGTTCGTTTCGATCGCGGCGTCCGGGACGCACCGCCTCGCGACCGGCGGCGATTGCACGCGCGGCTGCACGCGCAATCGGAAATAGCCGCCAGGAGTGTCATTACCGGTCGATCCGAGTACTATCGGCGGCGACGGAAAGCCGCCACCTCCGGACGCCCTCGGTGACCGGCGCGCAGCTGGGAGTTCTCGCTTGGCGAGCCGGGGTTTCCGCCCCGATTTCGGTACTATCGCAGTGCCCTGATCAGGACGAATCGCGTTTTCGCAGGTATTCGCCATAGTCCGTTCGGGTGGTTGTACTACCATTGCGGGGCGGTTCGGGTCTAACGTCTGAACCAGCCCCCTGCGACGGCCAGCCACCGGGTCGCCGCCGATCCGGGCTGCGGTCGGCGCGGGGCCGTCCGCCGAGGCGTAAGGACCGAAGGGTTCTGCCATGCAGGTGGATTCAGGCTCTTCCCCGGGAAGAAGGCCGGCGGGCAACACCGCCCTGAAGGCGCTTCGGCTGTCCAGGCACTGGACGCAGGCCGAATTCGCGGCGGAGTTCGAGAAGGCTTCCCGCGCGCTTGGTAAGGTTCTGTCACTTTCCGTCCGGCAGGTCCGCCGGTGGGAGAGTGACGATCCGCCGTGTCCGCTCCCGGCGTACCAGCGGGTCCTGGAGGAGGTCTTCGGCGTCTCCGTCGCGCAGATGGGGTTCCAGGTCGGGTGGTCGGTGCCGTGGGCGCCGCGGCCGGAGCCGTCACAGTCACCGATCGTCGCGGCCGCCGGCAAGTTCGCCGGTCCCGAGCCCGACGACGACCGAAACGCTGGGGGAGCCTCGCAACACGGACGGATGGCAGGGCTGTGCCGCACGCGGCCCGCCGACCGATCTGGAGGGCAGGACCCAGTGAAGCGCCGAGAATTCGTCACCAGCGCCGCGGCCGCGCTGACCGTCGCGGGGGCGGGTGAGAGCACCGCCTACGGCGCCGAGGCCGCCGCCGAGCGGCTGCCGGCCGCAGCCGATCCGGCCGGCCGCGCGGTCCCGTTCGACCGGCAGATGGTCGACGGCTATGAGTTCATCACCAGTCAGCAGCGATCGCTGTACTACACCGTCCCGCCGGCCCGCATGTACTCCCCGGCGGTGGCGCACGCACAGCTCGGGGCGGCGCTACTGGCCGGCACCGGCCCGCAGGCGCAGCGCTTCCGGCTGGCCGGCTCGCTCGCCGAGGCCTCGCTGCTGGCCGCCCGGCTGGCGTTCTTCGACCTCAAGCGGGCCGAGCCCGCGCGCCTGCACTACCGCAACGCCCTGGTCGCCGCCCGCGAGGCCGACGACCACCAGCTGGGCTCGGCGATCCTGGCGCACCTGGCGTTCATCCCCGCGTTCGACGGCAAGGCCGGCGAGTCCCGGGACCTGATGCGCGCCGCCTACGCGCACGCCGCCCGCGGCGTCAGCGCGGTGCAGCGCTCCTGGCTGCACGCCGTGGACGCCGAGATCGAGGCCCGGCTGGGCGACAACAAGCGGGCGATCGACCTGATCGGCCGGGCGGAGGAGGCGCTGTCGGACGCCGGCCGCTCCAGCGTGCCGGACCCGGAGTGGCTGGACTACTTCGACGCCACCCGGCTGAACGGCTTCAAGGGCTACTGCCACATCAACGGCGGCAGCCCGGAACTGGCGCATGAGGCGCTGCTGTGCTCGCTGATGGCGCTCAAGCCGGCCGAGGCCAAGCAGCGCACGATCGTGCTGGCCGACATGGCGGACATCCACGTGCGCACCAAGGAGATCGAAGCCGCGTGCACCACGCTGGAGCGGGCGCTGGTGAACCTGGACAAACACTGGTACGGCATCGGCTGGGACCGGATCTACAACGTGCGCCGCAAGATGGACCAGTACGACGACACAAAGTGCGTCCGGGAGCTGGACATGAGGATGAACTCCTCGTGGGGCGCGACGATGCGGTTGGCGGGCTGAACCGGCCGGCCGCATCGGATCCTCCACCGCCGGCCAACCGTGCTTTGTAGGACGGTCGGCTCCGCCGACGGCTCAGATCGGCTGAGCCCTGTTTTTATGACAGATGTCGGCTCCGCCGACGGCTCAGATCGGCTGAGCCGCTGTTTTTTATGACAGATGTCGGCTCCGCCGACGGCTCAGATCGGCTGAGCCCCTCAGACGGTCGGCGGTGGAGGTGCTAGCTTCGTAGGAGTGTCAGAGATCATCGATACTCAGGATCAGAACACTGACGGCCGCGTGGCCGTCGTCGGAGCCGGACCCACCGGCCTGTTGCTGGCCGGGGACCTCGCCGAGGCCGGCATCCCGGTCACGCTGCTGGAACGCCGGCACGCGGGCCGGTCCAACCTGAGCCGGGCACTGGTCGTCCACGCCAGCGCGCTGGAAGCCCTCGACGCCCGCGGCATCGCCGACGAGCTGATCGCGAAGGGTGCGCAGGTACAGTCGCTGCGGCTGTTCGACACCGTGTCCGTGGACGTTTCCGGGCTGCCGACTCCGTACCCGTACCTGCTCGTGGTGCCGCAGTATGAGACCGAAGCCGTGTTGCAGGCGCGGCTGGAGCGGCTCGGCGTCGAGATCAGGTACGAGTCCGAGGTCGTGGGCCTGCGCCAGGACGCCGACGGCGTCACGCTCACGGTGCGGGACGCCGCCGGAACCCGCGAGGAGCGCGCCGCCTACGCGGTGGGCACCGACGGCAACCGGAGCTCGGTGCGCAAGCTGCTCGGCGTGGAGTTCCCCGGCCACACCGTCGTGGCCTCGGTGATGCTGGTGGACGCCCGGCTGTCCGATCCGCCGCCGGCCCAGATCGCCACGAACACCACCGGCGAGAAGTTCGCGTTCGTGGCGCCCTTCAAGGACGGCTACCACCGGATCATCGCCTGGGACCAGTCGCACCCCAAGGCCGAGACCGAGCCGGTCGACATCGCCGAGGTGCGCGAGATCATGCGCGCGACGCTCGGCAGCGACTTCGGCATCGGCGAGCCGCGCTGGTCCAGCCGCTTCCACAGCGACGAGCGCCAGGCCGAGCGGTACCGCGTGGGCCGGGTGTTCCTGGCCGGCGACGCCGCCCACGCCCACAGCCCGGCCGGTGGTCAGGGCATGAACACCGGCCTGCTCGACGCGGCGAATCTGGCGTGGAAGCTGGCGGCGGTGCTGCACGGCCGCGCCGCCGAGGAACTGCTGGAGACGTACGAAGCCGAGCGCTACCCGGTCGGCACCGCCGTGATCAAGGGCTCCGGCCGGCTGCTGCGCCTCGCGCAGATCAAGGCGACACCGGCGCGCAAGCTGCGGAATCTGGCGATGCACTTCGCGTTGCAGCGGCCCCTGGTGAACCGGCGGATCGCGATGGCGCTGTCCGGGCTCTGGGTCTGGTATCCGGCGCCGACCGGTGTGCACGGTCTGACCGGGCATCGCGCCGGGGACGTGCCGTTGGAAGGCAGCCCGTCGCGCTTGTCCGAGGCCTTGCGCGGCGGCAGCTTCGTGCTGCTCGCCCCGGCCGACCTGCACGAGGCCGCGGCCAAGGCGGGAGTCAGGGCGGCCGTGCCGACCGACGGCGGCCCGGTGCGCCTGGTCCGGCCCGACGGGTTCATCGCCTGGGCCGCCGACGCGCCGAGCGCCGATGAGGTCGTGCTGGCGATCGGCGTTCCAGAGGGCGGATTGTGACAATTCGCGGCGCGAAACGGCCTATGAGCGGCGCCTGGCGTCGCCGGACGACCTTTGCAGCCAACCAGGATGCGGCAGGCCGTCCGTCTAGCCATGCTTGCTCCTAGACCGTTTCGCTCGTTCCAGAGGTCGGCTGCGGTTCCGTATACCGCAAATTGTCACAATCCGCCCTCTGAGAGTCACGGTGGGAGCGTCGGTCCGAAGCCGAACAGCGCAAAGGAACCGCCGCACCCAGAACCCGCCCGCTACCCCGCCGAAGCCGCCGAAGCCGCATCCGAGGCCAGTAACGGCGGCTGCGGCGGCCGCACCGCGAACCCCGCGCCGGCCCGCGCGTCCACGAAGGACTCGATCAGCGCCGTGTGCACCGCGCCGTTGGAGGCCATCAGGTCGGCGTCGCCGGGATGCCACTCCAAGCCGGCATAGGTCGTCGCCTTGCCGCCGGCTTCGCGGACGAGCAGCACGCCGGCGGCCCAGTGCCACGGTCCGCAGCGCTGCTCCCAGTAGCAGTCCAGCCGGCCGGCGGCGACCCAGGCCAGGTCGATCGCGGCGCTGCCGGAGCGCCGGACGTCGCGGGACTGGCGCAGCGCCGAGGAGAACTCGGCCAGGTTGTCGTCCGGGTCGAAGGCCCGGGTCGAGGGGAAGCCGGTGGCCAGCAGCGCGCGGTCCAGGCGCCGCACCGGCGAGGCGCGCAGCCGGCGGTGGCCCTCATACGCCCCGCGTCCGGCCTCGGCCCAGTAGAGGCGGCGGCGGGCCACGTCGGCGACGACGCCCAGCGCGAGCCGCTGGCCGTCCCAGAACGCCAGGGAGCAGGCGCAGTGCGGGATTCCCCGCACCAGGTTCGTGATGCCGTCGACCGGATCGATGAACCACGTCGGCCGGGTGAGGTCCATCTGGGCCAGGCCGCCGTGGCTCTCGGCGACGACGGCGTGGTCGGCGTGGGTGGCCTGGAGCCAGGACCGCACCAGCCGCTCCACCTTGAGGTCGGTGGCGGTGAGCGAGTCGGCCGAGGGCGGCTTGAAGCGCAGCCGCCGGGGCTGCGCGGAGCGGCGGATCAGGGCGGCGGCCTCCCGGGCGACGCGGATCGCGCCGAGGGTCATGGGGCGGGGCAGTGGCATGGCGGGTCCTTCGATCAGCTGTCTTCGGGCAGCGCTCGGGGCGGAGGGTGAACCGGGGACGGGTCGCCGGCCGAGGCATCCGAGGCATCCGAGAGATCGGAGACATCGGATAAGACCGACGACGCATCGACTCCGGGTATCCGCTCCAGCTCATGTCCAAGCGCCTCCAGTTCGGCGCCGCCGGACATCTGCCGCACCAACTCCTCGCGGGTGATCTCGGCCTTCGCATGATCACCGAGCAGGCGCCCCCGGTGCAGGACCACGAACCGGTCCCCCACCGGGTAGGCGTGATGCGGGTTGTGGGTGATGAACACGACCCCGAGGCCCCGCTCCCTGGCCTGCGCGATCCGCCGCAGCACCACCCCGGCCTGTTTCACCCCCAGCGCGGAGGTCGGCTCGTCCAGGATCAGCACCCTGGCTCCGAAGTGCACGGCGCGGGCGATCGCCACCGACTGCCGCTCGCCGCCGGACAGCGTGCCGGAGGGCTGGTCGGGGTCGCGGATGTCGATCCCCATCGCGGCCAGGCCCGCCAGAGTCTGCTCACGCGCCGCCGCCACGTCGAAGCGCCGCCAGGGCCCCCAGCCGCGGGTGGGCTCCGAGCCGAGGAAGAAGTTCCGCCAGACCGCCATCAGCGGCACCATCGCCAGGTCCTGGAACACGGTGGCGACACCGGCGCCGAGGGCGTCGCGCGGGCTGTGGAAGCGTACTGATTCACCGTCCACCAGCACCCGGCCGGCGTCGGGTGGGAAGACGCCGGACAGGATCTTGATGAGTGTGGACTTGCCGGCGCCGTTGTCGCCGAGCACGCACGTCACCTCGCCGGCGCGGACGGACAGCGTGCGCGCCCTCATCGCTCGCCGGTGGGTGACGGTGTTCACGGCCACGGCCAGGAACAGGATCACGCCGAGGAACGTGAAGTCCCACGAGCTGTCCCAGCCGGAGTAGATGACGCCCTGGAACGCCATCCCGATGATGCAGGCCCCGAGCGCGGCGCCGAGCGCCGAGCCCTGGCCGCCGGTGAGCAGGCAGCCGCCGACCACCGCGGCGATGATGTAGTAGAACTCGTATCCGACGCCCTGCTCGGACACGGCGGTGCGGGCCTGCAGGAAGGAGATGACGCCGACCAGCGCGGCGGCCGTGGAGGTGCCCATGAACAGCAGCACCTTGGTCCGCCGCACCGGGACGCCGACCTTGCGGGCCGCGTCGGCGTCGCCGCCGACGGCGAACACCCAGTTCCCGAACCGGGTCCGGCCCAGGAGCCACACGCCGGCCGCCGTGACGCCGACGAACCACAGGATCGCGGTCTGGTATCCGTTCGGCAGGGCTCTGCTGTGCGCGAAGGAGCCGCCGAAGACGTCCCGTGCGCTGTCCAGCCCGGGGTGGCGGGTGCCGGTCAGGCCGATCGAGGTGCTGCCGTGGTTCACCTTGAGCACGCCGCCGACGCTCAGGCCGCGGAACGCGAAGTACGTGGCCAGCGTGACGATGAAGCTCGGCAGCCCCGAGCGGGTCACGACGATCCCGTTCACCGCGCCGACCAGGGCTCCGAAGGCGAAGGTCACGGCGACCGCGGCCCAGGCGTTCCAGTGCTCGTTGCCGATCAGCAGGGCCATGATGATCGCGCTGAAGCCGGTCATGCCGCCGGTGGACAGGTCGAACTCGCCGCCGACCATCAGCAGCCCGACCGGTACGGCCATGATGCCGAAGAAGGCGGCCTGCTGGGCCCAGGCCTGCAGGCCGGTCTGCGTCAGCCACAGGTGGTTCGGGGTGCTGTCGGTGATCGTGAACAGGACGAACACCGCGACGGCGCCGACCAGCGCGCCCAGGGCGGGGCGTCGCAGGGCTCTGGTGAGGCGGCTCGCGGTGCCGTCGCCGTCGGGGCCGTCGCGGCCGTCGGCCTCGGGGACGCCGGGCTCCTGAGGCGCCTGGGTCGCACGGGCCGCATCGACCGCGTCACCGCCGCCCGGCGGTGGCCCGGCCGCGTCGGGCCGGGCCACCGCCATATCGTCGGCGGCCGCCATCAGTCGTCCCCGGCCGCGATCGCCGCCGCCACGGTCTTGATGTTGCTGCTGTCGACCAGCTTCGGACCGCTGGCCACGGTGGTGCCGCCGCCGACCGCGTTGCCCTCGTGCTTGTTGTAGACATAGAGGAACTGCACCGGCAGGTAGCCCTGGAGGTACTGCTGCTGGTCCACGGCGAAGTCCATCGTCGGCGGGGAGGCTTGCAGGTCGTTCTGCACATCCTGCGACAGGTCGAACGTGGCGATCTTCACGTTGGCCGGCTTGCCGGTCACCAGCGCCTGCCCAATCGCGTTGTTCAGCGTCATCACCGCGTTGATCCCGGGGTGCGACTGCAGGTAGGAAGTGACCTGTCCGGTCGCTTGCTGCGGATTGGAAGCGGCGTTCGGGGTGGAGAGGATCAGCTCGGTGCAGGCCGGACCGGACGCCGGGGCGGAGCCGGTGCCGCACTTGGCGCCGACGCCGAGGCCCTGGGCGATGCCGTCGCAGCGGTCGAGCAGGTTCTGGCCGGACTGGTGGATCACGCACAGCACATTGGACGCGTTCTCCTTCGCGAAGCGCTGCCCGGCCTGCTTGCCGGCCAGCTGCTCCGGCTGGCCGACGCAGGTGATGGCCTTGGCCGCGGCGATGTCGGCGTCATCGCAGCCGGCGTTGACGAGCACCACCGGGATGCCGGCGTCGGCCGCGGCGGCCAGCGTGCCGTTCATCACCGACGGTGCGTGGTCGGAGACGATGATGCCGTTGACCTTGGCGTTGATCGCGTTCTGGATCTGGGCGTTCTCGGCGTTGTCGTCCGGCTCGGCCTGACCCTGCTGCTGGGAGCCGTAGGTCTCGGACAGCTTGCAGCCGGTGTCCTTGGCCGCGTCCTTGGCGCCCTTGTAGACGACGCTCCAGAAGTTCCCGTTGTCGCCGTGGGTGATCAGGGCGAAGGTGTAAGGGCACGAACCCCCGCCCGCCGACGCCTTGGGCGCGGAACTGGACGACGAACAGCCGGCGATCAGGAGCGCCGCGGCCAGCAGCGCCGTGAGCAGCCGACCCGGTGTCAAGCGCGTACTCGGTGCCATACGTGCCTCCTCCACATCCATGGTGGTGTTACAAGTACGGGCGTTGAGCCTTCTTCGCGCTTTCATACCCCGTTCGGGCGGCGCGAGTGGATTCCAGCCCTGATACTTCGGCGACCGGCACGTCCCACCAGGCCCCGCCGTCGGGCGCGCCGGCCACCGGATCGGTCTGGACGTGCAGCACTGTCATCCGGTCGTTGTCCTTGGCGCGGGCCAGCGCTTGTTCGAACTCTTCGATGTCCGTCGCGCGTTCGACACGCGCGCCCAGGCTCGCGGCGTTGGCGGCCAGGTCGACCGGCAGCGGTCCGCCGTTCAGCCGGCCCGAGGGCGAGCGGTGGCGGTAGGCGGTGCCGAAGCGTTGCGAGCCCAGGGATTCGGAGAGCCGGCCGATGGAGGCGAAGCCGCCGTTGTCGACCAGGACCACGATCAGCTTCACACCCTCGGCGACGGCGGTCACGATCTCCTGGGCCAGCATCAGGTAGGAGCCGTCGCCGACCAGGACGTAAACCTCGCGCTCGGGTGCGGCCAGCTTCACGCCGAGGCCGCCGGCGATCTCGTAGCCCATGCAGGAGTAGCCGTACTCGACGTGATAGGTCTTCGGGTCCTCACCGGCGCGCCAGAGCTTGTGCAGGTCGCCGGGCATGGACCCGGCGGCGCAGACCACGACGTCGCGCGGGCCCACGGCGTCGTTGACCGCGGCGATCACCTCGATCTGGGACGGCAGCGGGGCGTTGCCGAAGTGGTACGCCGAGGCGACGCGGCTCTGCCAGTCCTCGCGGGCAGCGGCGATCTCGCCGCGGTAGTCGGCGGTGGTGGACCAGTCTCCCAGGGCGGCGGTCAGCTCCTCCAGGGCCGAGCGGGCATCGGCGACCACTGAGATCCCGGCCTGCTTGGCGGCGTCGAAGGCTGCGATGTTGATGGTGACGAAGTGCACGTCGGGGTGCGCGAAGGCGGTGTGCGAGGCGGTGGTGAAGTCGGTGTAGCGGGTGCCGATGCCGATCACTACGTCGGCCCGCGCGGCGATGGCGTTCGCGGCCGAAGTGCCGGTCGCGCCGACCGCGCCGACAGACAGCGGGTGGTCGTGCGGCAGCACGCCTTTACCGGCCTGGGTTTCGGCGACCGGCACGCCGGTGGCGTCGACGAACGTGCGCAGCGCGGCAGTGGCCTGCGAATACACCACTCCCCCGCCGGCGACGACGAGCGGCCGTTCGGCGTTCTGAATCGCGGTACGCGCCCGGGCCAGAGCGTCGACATCGGCTCGGGGGCGCGGCACATGCCAGACGCGAGGGCTGAACAACTCCTCGGGCCAGTCCCAGGCCTCGGCCTGCACGTCCTGCGGCAGGGCCAGCGTCACGGCGCCGGTCTCGGCCGGATCGGTCAGCACGCGCATGGCGGCCAGCAGGGCGGACGGCAGCTGCTCGGGCCGGTTGACGCGGTCGAAGTAGCGCGAGACCGGGCGCAGGGTGTCGTTGACGGAGATGTCGTAGCCGCGGGGATCTTCGAGCTCTTGCAGCACCGGGTTGGCGGTGCGGGTGGCGAAGATGTCGCCGGGCAGCAGCAGCACCGGGAGGCGGTTGATGGTGGCCAGCGCGGCGCCGGTGACGAGATTGGTGGCGCCCGGACCGATCGAGGTGGTGCAGGCGTAGGTGGAAAGGCGGTCGCGCATGCGGGCGAAGGCAGCCGCGGTATGGACCATGGCCTGCTCGTTGCGGGCCTGGCGGTACGGCAGCAGGGCCGGGTCCTGGAGCTCCAGTCCCAGCAGCGCCTCGCCGATCCCGGCGACGTTGCCGTGGCCGAAGATGCCGAACACGCCTTCGATGAGCCGGTGCTCGACGCCGTCCCGCTCGCTGTACTGCGCGGCGAGGAAGCGGACCAGGGCCTGGGCGACGGTCAGGCGGCGGGTGGACCGGTCGCGGGAAGTGTAGGCGTCGTGGGAGATCATGCGCTCTGCCCCGCTTTCACCAGTGCTGTGGCGGTGTCGACCGCGGCGGCCACGTCACCGTCCGGCGGGTATAGCAGGGTCCTGCCGACCACCAGCCCGTAGACGCCTTCCAGCGCCAACGCCTTCTCCCAGGCCGCGAACGTCTCCTCCGGCTCGCCGCCGGGATCGCCGCCCAGGAGCATGACCGGCAGCGTGGTGCCGGCCAGCACGCGTTCCATGTCGTCCACCACCGGCAGCTTGAGCCAGGTGTACGCGCTGGTGGTGCCCAGGCCCGCGGCGATCGCGCAGGCGCGGACGACCTCCGGCGGCGACAGGTCGTTGAGCAGCCGGCCGTTCTCGCGGCGGGCCATGAAGGGCTCGATCATCGCCACCCGGCGGTGCGCGGCCAGCTCGGTGACGGCGCGGCCGCACGCCTGGAGCGTGGCGACGGTGTCCCGGTCGCCGAGGTCGATGCGCAGCAGCATCTTGCCGCCGTCCAGGCCGGCGGCGGCGATCGCGGCGGCGTCGTAGGCGGTGAACCGGTCGTCGAGCTCCGCGACCGACCCCGCCAGCCCGCCGCGGTTCATGGAGCCGAGCACGATCTTGCCGTCGAGCGCCCCGAGCAGCAGCAGGTCCTCCACGATGTCGGCGGTGGCCAGCACCCCGTCGACGCCGGGCCGCGCCAGCGCCACCACCAGCCGGTTCAGCAGCTCGCCGCGGTCGGCCATGGCGTTCGGGTCGTCCCGGACCCCCAGCGAGCCGCGCGCCGGGTGGTCGGCGGCCAGCAGCATCAGGCGGCTGCCGACGGCCTCCAGCAGCGGGCGCCGCACCCGCCGGGCCGCGGCGGCGGCGATCGCCCCGGGCTCGGCGACGCGCGTGTGACGCAGTTTCCTGAGATCAGTGGCATCGAGCATGGCGGTCCTCCGCGATCGGTGGCAGATGACGCGGCGATGCGGTGGCCGGCGGCGGGCCGGACGCCTCACCCAGGGGCATCAGAGCCCTCCATCGCCGCGAGGACTTCCGCGGTGGTCGGCATCGCGGTGGAGCACTCGATCCGGGCGGCGACCAGAGCCCCGGCGGTGTTCGCGAACCGCAGCACGCGCTCCAGCGGCCGGCCTTCCAGCAGGGCGTGGCACAGCGCGCCGCCGAAGGCGTCGCCGGCGCCGAGGCCGTTGAGCACCTTGACCGGCAGCGCCGGCACTTCGACGGTGGTATCGGCGGTGCGGGCCAGGACCCCCTCGGGGCCCAGCTTCACCACCGCCAGCTCCGGCCCGAGCCCCAGCAGCGCGTCGGCGGCGCGGTCCGGGTCGCGCTCGCCCACCGCCGTGAAGCACTCGTCCAGGTTGCCGACCGCGACCGTCACCCGCGGCAGCGCCAGCCGGGCGGCTTGGCCGGCGGCGTTCCGGCTTTCCCAGAACCGCGGCCGGTAGTCGAGGTCGAGCACGGTGAGCGGTGCGCGGTCCCGGGCCTCCCAGGCGGCGTGGTGCGCCGAGCGGCTGGGTTCGGCGGAAAGGCCGGTGAGGGTGGCCCAGAACACCCCGGCCCCGGCGATCGCCGCCAGGTCGAGCTCGTCCGGGGCGATCATCAGGTCCGGGGCCTTGGGCCAGCGGTAGAAGTAGATCGGGAAGTCGTCCGGCGGGAACATCTCGCAGAATGTGACCGGGGTCGGCAGGTCCTCGACCTCGGCCAGGAACGCGTCGTCGACCCCGAACTCGCGCAGCGCGCGCCGTACGAAGCGGCCGAACGGGTCGCGGCCGACGCGGGTGACGACGGCGCTGTGCCGGCCGTGGCGGGCGGCGGCCACG
The DNA here is from genome assembly GCA_019510485.1 of Catenulisporales bacterium. Taxonomy (GTDB): domain Bacteria; phylum Actinomycetota; class Actinomycetes; order Streptomycetales; family Catenulisporaceae; genus Catenulispora. The sequence goes on along the minus strand of JAEKKI010000101.1, from coordinate 8,318 downwards.
GCGACGTTGGTGGCGCTGCCGCCGAGGAACTTGCCGAAGGTCTCGACGTCCTCCAGGCCGACGCCGACTTGCAGCGGGTAGATGTCGACGCCCACCCGGCCCATCGTGACGACGTCGTAGGTCATGCCAGACTCTCCAGGTAGGCGACACCGGCGCGCACGGCGGCCAGCGGGCCGGCCCCCTCGTCCGGTTCGGCGTCCGGTCCAGGATCCGGTTCGCCGTCCAGAACGGTGTCCTGCTCCAGGACATACCAGCCCTGATATCCGTTCCCTTCCAGAGCGGATACGACTCCTGCGATGTCGGCGTCGCCTTCGCCGAGCGGTCGGTACAGGCCGCCGCGCACGGCCTCGTGGTAGGTCAGCTTGCCGTCGCGGACCTGTTCGGCGAGCCCGGCGTGCACATCCTTCAGGTGCACGTGCGCGATCCGCTCCGGGACCCGGCGCGCGAGCTGCGCCGGGTCGCCGCCGCCGATCAGGAGGTGCCCGGTGTCCAGGCACAGTGGCGTGCCGGTGTGCTCCAGCAGCTCGGCGACGTCGCCGGGGGTCTCGATCATGGTGCCGACGTGCGGGTGCAGGCAGGCGCGGATGCCGAGCGCGGCGGCGCGGACGCGGATCCGGTCCAGGTTCCGGAACAGGCGGCGCCGGCCGTCGGCCCCGAGTCGGGGACGGGATTCGTAGTCGTCCCGGCCGGTAGCGGCGGCGAGGACGAGGATGTCGGCGTCGATGTAGCTGTTAAGAGCCCGTTTCACCTGCGGCCAGGGATCGTGGTCGGGCTCGTGCAGCACCACCGGGACGAAGCCGCCGACGGCGGTGAGCCGGTGCTGGTCGAGCAGGGCGCGGCGCCGGGCGGCGTCGCCGGGCAGGAAGCCTTCGGGACCGAACTCCGTGGCCGCCAGTCCCACGGCCCGCATCTCGGCCAGCACCCGCTCGGCAGGGAGCTGATATCCCCATCCGGGAACCTCGCAGACGCCCCAGGAGATCGGGGCGCCGGCGATGCGGTCGCTGATCACCGCCGCACCTCCGCGATATCGACCGGACGGTTCTCGGCGCGGGACAGATCGCAGGCTTCGGCGATGTAGAGCGCTTCCAACGCGTCGCCGACGGTGCAGGGGCTTTGGGCACATCCTTCGGCGAACTCGATGAACGCTTGAAGCTCCCTGGTGTAAGCAGTCTGGAAGCGGTCCAGGAAGCTGTTGTGGGCCGGGCCGGTCGGCCAGGTCCGGGTTCCGTCGCCGACCGGCCGCAGCGGCAGGTGGTCGTCGAAGCCGACGCCGAGGCTGCCCAGGGTTCCCTGCACTTCGAGGGTGACCGCGTAGCCGGCGCCGTGGTAGCGGGTGGCGGTCACCGTGGCCAGGGCGTCGTCGTCCAGGCGCAGCAGCACGGCGGCGGTATCGACGTCTCCGTGCTCGGCGAAGAACGCCTCACCGCCGTTGCTGCCGGTGGCGAACACCGAGACCACTTCGCGTCCGGTGACCCAGCGGATGGCGTCGAAATCGTGGACGCTGCAGTCCTTGAAGATCCCGCCGGAAGTGGCGATGTAGCCCGGCGGCGGCGCCGCCGGATCGCAGGTCTGGCCGCGCAGCGTGTGCACGCGGCCGAGCGCTCCGCCGGCGACCTCGGCGCGGGCGGCGGCGTAGCCGGGGTCGAAGCGGCGCTGGAAGCCGATCTGCACGCGACCGCCGTACTTGTCGACGGCCTTGACCACCTCCAGCGTCTTGGCGCTGGTCTCGGCTACGGGCTTCTCGCAGAACACCGCGATGCCGGCGGCGACTCCGCGCTCGATGAGTTCGGCGTGGCTGCCGGTCGGCGTGGCGATCACCACCGCGGCGAGGCGCTCGTCCAGCAGCGCCTCGACACCGGGAGCCCACCGCACGCCGAGCGAGCGGGCCAGCGCCTCGGCCCGCCCGGCCTGCGCATCGGCGACCACCAGTTCGACACCGGGCAGCCCGCGCAGGGTCGCGGCGTGAAAGGCTCCGATGCGTCCGACACCGACCAGGCCCAACAGCGTCATTTTCCAGCCTCCGTCGTGCGGGTGCGGATGGTGACCCTGTTCGGAGCTTCCTCCCGGCGGCTCTGGCCGGTCAACTAAATGTTATGACATTTTGACATGCGGGCTCTTATGAGCCAGAGCGCCACAGCACGCACGTTAGAGTCGCGGGATGGTCAGCGGCACCCTGCACGACGTCATCGCCCCGGACCTGTCGGTCCTGTTCTGCGGCATCAACCCCGGCCTGCTGTCGGCCGCCACCGGCTTCCACTTCGCACGGCCCGGCAACCGGTTCTGGCCGGCGTTGCACCGCTCGGGTTTCACACCACGCCAGCTGCGACCCGAGGAACAGCAGGAGTTGCTCGGTCTCGGCCTCGGCATCACGAACGTGGTGGCGCGCGCCACCGCCGGGGCCGCCGAACTGCGCGCGGAGGAGTACCGGGCCGGCGGCGAGGTGCTGCGTGCCAAGGTCTGTCGATACCGGCCGCAGTGGCTGGCGGTGGTCGGGATCGGCGCGTTCCGGGTGGCGTTCGATGCGCCGAAGGCTGTGATGGGGCGGCAGGACCTGGTGCTTGGTGATACCGGTGTATGGGTGCTGCCGAATCCGAGTGGGCTCAATGCGCACTACACCGTGGACACACTCGCGGAAGCGTTCGCCGACCTGCGGGAAGCCGTCAGGATTCAGCAACACCGTAATCAGACGGTCGCTGGGCGTTGACCCCCAGCGGACACATCAGCAATATTGCTTTAACCCAGATCACACCTGGATTGCCCGCTGCCACGAGGAGGCCCCGCCATGTCCGTGGCCGACCGCGACCGGTTGGTCTTCGAGGAGTACGCCGGCCTCGGACGGCACCTGTCCGGCGTCTGGCGGCGCGAGCGGTTCCGCTGTGTGGTGTGCCGGTGGGGCCGGTGCCTGCTGGTCGGGTTCGCCCGCAGCGGGCTGGCGATGATCGGGATCAATCCGTATGAGGTGCAGGGCCTGAAGTCCGGTCCGGCTGGTGGGCGCCGGACCGGATGAGGCCGTCGGCCGCGGGCGTCGGTGGTGCGCCGGGCCGCCGGGGGGCCGGCGGATCGCGCCGTCGACAGCGGCGCGATACACCGGGTCAGGCCAGGGTCGCAGGCTGAGCTGAAGGCTTCATGAAGGCCGGCGGTTCTGCGATGGCCGGGCCGGCCGGAGAGGCCGGAGAGGCTGGAGTGGCCGGGGTACGGGGCCTGAGACCGCGGTATATCAGGGCCGCGCCGATAAGGGTCACGGTGACGTCGACCGCGAGCGCCAAGTGCGTCCCGGCCAGCTCGCCGCTGCGGGTGGCCGCCACGGCGCTCAGGATCGGGATGCCGGAGGTGACGGCGACCTGCTGGGTCAGCAGCGTCAGGCCGGTGGCCAGGCCCTGTTCGGCGTCCGGCAGGCCGGAGGTGCCGGTGACGGTGTAGGCGACGATCGCGCTGACGTGGCCGAAGAAGCCCACGAACAGCGCCGGGATCAGGATCGCGAGCGCCGTCGGCCGGCTGGTGCCGACAAGGAGCAGCGGAAGCGTCGCCAGGCCCTGCACGGCCAGGCCCGCCGTCAGGACCCTGCGGGCGCCGTGCCGGCCGATGAAGCGTCCGGCCAGCACGCCGGCGCCGATCGAGGCCAGCCCCGGTACGCCGAAGACGAAGCCGGTGGCCAGCGGCGACAAGTGCAGCGTGCCCTGCAGGTAGAGGGTCAGCAGGAAGATCATGGCCGGCTCCATGGTGAAGGCGACCAGGCCGCCGAGGTTGCCCCAGGCGACCGTCGGGCGGCGCAGCACCGGGAGCGGGACCAGCGGCGCCGGGGCGCGGCGTTCGAGGGCGAGGAAGGTGGCGAGCAGCACGGCGGCCGCGGCGCCGGATATCCAGTTCTTCTCGATGACGGCGTAGGTCGCGGTCAGCAGCCCGCCGGTGACCGCGACCGCGCCGGGCAGGTCCAGGCGCACGCGTCCGGGCCGGGGTCCCTCGACGAGCAGCGCGGGCGCGGTGGCCAGGATCAGCACGGCCACCGGCACGTTGATGAAGAACGCCGCCCGCCAGCTCAGCAGGCTGACCAGGCTCCCGCCTACCAGCGCCCCGACGGTGAACCCGCCGGACAGCAGCGCGCCGTTGAGCCCCAGCGCCCGGTCGCGCGCGGCGCCTTCCGCGAACGTGCTGGTGAGCAGGGACAGAGCGGCCGGGGTCGCCATCGCGGTGGCGAAGCCCTGCAGCACGCGTGCGGCCAGCAGCGGCCCCGGGGCGGTCGCGAACCCGCCGAGCAGGCTGGCCGCCATCAGCAGGGCGGTGCCGCCGAGGAACAACCGCCGCCGCCCCACCAGATCGGCGAGCCGCCCGAACACGAGCGTGAACCCGGCGGCGGGCAGCATGTAGGCGGTGGTGACCCAGGGCAGCGCGGTGCGCCGGAGCCCGACTCCCGCGGCGACGTCGGGCAGCGCGACGTTGAGGATCGAGAAGTCGACGGCGAACATGAAGCCGGCGCCGAGCAGGACCAGGAGGATCAGGCGTTCGCGGGTGGTGAGGCGGACGCGGTCGGGGGGTGTTCCGGACATCGCGATGCTCCGTTTCAGGGCACGGGGAATGAGGCGCGGATCAGCGCCTGGGGAGTTCGATGCAGCGAGTCGGCTCACTGCGAAGCGTTCGAAAGGATTCGAGGCGAACAGCGCGAGGCGTGGAGAAGCCCGCGGCCGGGCGATGTCAGTGCTCGGACATCGCCCGGCCGGTCATGGATGCGGATGCGGCGGGGTCAGGAATCGCCGTCTCGCAGGGCGGCGGCCTCGGCGACCTCAGCGGCCTCAGCAGCTTCCGCGACCGCCTTGATCCGCGCGAGTCGCCGATCCCAATCGGCGGCCAGCGAGGCCATCCAGCGCGCGGTGGCGTCCAGCGCCGCCGACCGCACCTCGTAGCGGACCTCGCGCCCGGCCCGGTGGCCGGCGACCAGGCCGGCGGCGTCGAGGACGGCCAGGTGTTTCACGACCGCCTGGCGGCTGACCGGCAGCTCGCCGGCCAGGTCGGTGGCCGAGGCGGTGCCGCGCGCGGCCAGCAGGTCCAGCAGGCGGCGCCGGGTCGGGTCGGCCAGGGCGCTGAGAACCTCGTCGACCGGCTCCGCCACGACACCGCCGCCGCGCCGCGCGCCGGCCGCGCCGGCCGCGCCGTTCGCCACCCCCCCGCCTGTCGGCTGCGTCGTCACGCCACCTCTTCTTCGGCGCGCTTCTTGAGCGCCTCCAGCACCTGCGGCCAACCCTCGGTGTTGTCCGACAGGGCGCCGCGGCGCTTCTCCTCGGGGGCGTCCAGGGCCGCGAAGCCGCTCTCGACCACGCGCAAGCGGGTGCCGGAGCCCTCGGAGGTGAGGGTGAACTCGACCAGGGTCGTGGTGCCCTCGCGCAGTTCCTCGTCCCTGAAGGCGCTGGCCCAGCGGTAAGCGATGTAGCTCTTGGGGTCGACCTTCTCCACCTGTACGGGGAAGTCGCCGTACTCGTCGTGGTGCGCGACCGCGCTGTGGCCGGGGACGGCCTCGACGCCGGTCGGCGCGATCCAGAACCCGGTGTCGGTCACCAGGGACCAGACCCGGTCCAGGGAAGCGGCGATCAGCGTCTCGCGCTCGATGCGGTCTGAGATCTCGGTGGGCATGGGATTGCTCCTTCGGCCGGAACTTTAGCGACTGCTTGTGCAACTCCAGAGTTGCACATCGGCGCGAGACGCGCAACCCCAGGGTTGCGCGTGGCTCGGCGGTCGCCGTACTACCATCTGCCGTACCACAACGGATGGTATGGTCCGTACCATGCCGAAACTCGATGTGAGCGTGAAGCAGGAAACGATAGACGCGTCGCGGGCCGCGGCCGAAGCGCTCGGGATGAACCTGTCCAACTGGACGGACAAGGTGCTGACGGAGGCGGTCTGGCGGCAGCGCTTCTCCCGTTCCGCCGAGCGGGAACGCCAGCTGGGCATCACGCCCGAGTGGCTGGCCGCGCACAAGGCCGGCGTCGAGGACCAGCGTGCGGCAGGGTGAGGTCTGGGAGCGCGGCGACAAACCCACGCTCGCGCTCGTCCTGTCCTCGGACCTCTACAACGAGGCCGGTCCCGGCCGCGTGATCGTATGCCCGGTGCTCCCGGGCGAGCCGGTGCCGACCGACGAGTTCGCCGGCGACGTCCCCATCGCCACCCCGCTCCAGGGCACCGTGCTGGCGGAGATGATCGAGTGGCTTCCCGCCTCCGGCCTCACGCACCCGCGCGGCGCGCTGTCCGGCCCGGACTGGCGGCGGGTCGACCAGGTTGTCAGGGCAGTGCTGGGCCACATCTAAGCCCCTGGCGTGCGTTGGAAGGCGTCGCGGCAGCCGGCAGCGGATCGGGAGCCGAGATCAGCCCGGCCCGGCCGGCCCGTCCCGAAGAACAGACCGGCCGAGCCGCTCACTCAGCCAAACCACTCACCCCGCCGCCCCCGCCGGAGCCGCCGCGTACCCGGCCACCCGCGTCGTGAACGTCCCGCGGCCCTGCGTCCGGCTGCGCAAACGCGTCGCGTATCCGAACACCTCGGCCAGCGGCACCGTGGCCGTGACCACGACCGTCGCGCCGCGCGCCGTCGAGTCCGTCACCCGGCCGCGCCGCGCCGCCAGGTCGCCGAGGACCGCGCCGGCGCTGTCCTCCGGCGCCGTGACGGTCAGCTCGACGACCGGCTCCAGCAGGGCGAGCGTGGCGGCGCGCAGCGCTTCGCGCAGGCCCAGCCTGCCCGCCGTGCGGAACGCCATCTCCGAGGAGTCCTTCACGTGCGTCGCGCCGTCGGTCAGGACCACGCGCAGCCCGGTCACCGGGTGGCCGCGGAGCGGGCCGGCCGCCAGGGCGTCGCGGCAGCCGGCCTCGACCGCGCGGATGTACTCGCGCGGCACCCGGCCGCCGACGACCGCGGACTCGAAGACGAAGCCGGTGGCGCCGAGGTCGCCGGTCAGCGGGTGGACGTCCAGGACGATGTGCGCGAACTGGCCCGCGCCGCCGTCCTGTTTGACGTGCCGGTAGACGAACCCCGACACACCGCGCGCCACCGCCTCGCGGTAGGCCACCTGCGGGCGTCCCACCGTCACCGCGATCTCCTTTTCCCGGCGGATCTTCTCCACCGCCACCTCCAAGTGCAGTTCGCCGAGGCCGGACAGCAGCGTCTGCCCGGTCTCGGGGTCGGTGCGGACCGTCAGCGACGGGTCCTCCTCGGCGGCCCGGGCCAGGGCCGCGGCCAGCCGTCCGGTGTCGGCGTTGCGCGCGGCCTCGACCGCGACCGACACCACCGGCTCGGTCGAGGCCGGGGCCTCCAGCAGGACCGGCGCGCCGGGGGCGCTCAGCGTCGCGCCGGTGCCGGCGCCCTTGAGCCCGACCAGCGCGACGATGTCCCCGGCCACCGCCTGTCCGACCTCGGTGTGCCGGTCGGCCTGCACGCGCAGGATCCGGCCGACGCGTTCGGTCCGCCCGGCGGTGACGTCGAGCACTGAATCGCCCTTGCGCAGCGTGCCGGAGTACAGGCGCACGTACGTCAACCGGCCCGTGCCGGTCGCCTGCACCTTGAACACCAGCGCCGCCAGCGGCCGGTCCGGATCGGCGCCGCGCTGCTCGGCCACTGGAGGCCGATCGAGCGGTGAGGGCAGGTACGCCACCACCGCGTCCAGCAACGGCTCGATGCCGCGGTTCCGGTAGGCCGCACCGCAGAGCACGACGACGACCTCGCCGGATGCCGTCAGCTCGCGCAACGCCGCGGTCAGCGTCTCGGCGGACAGCTGCGAACGCTCGACGAACTCCGCCAGCGCCTCGGCATGCCGTTCGGCCACTGCCTCCTCCAGTACCCGCCGACGCCGGACGGCCTCGTCGAGCAGCTCGGCGGGAATCCCGGCCTCGGACATCGCGCCGTCCTCCCATACCAGAGCCCGCATACCGACGAGGTCCACGACGCCGGCGAAGCCGCCCTCGCTCCCGATCGGCAGCTGGACGACCGCCGGCACCGGGTGCAGCCGCGCGCGGATCGAGGCCACGGCGGCGTCCAGATCGGCTCCGGTCCGGTCCATCTTGTTGACGAACGCGATGCGCGGAACGCCGTACCGGTCCGCCAGCCGCCACACCGACTCGCTCTGCGGCTCCACGCCGGCGACGGCGTCGAACACCGCGACCGCGCCGTCCAGCACCCGCAGGGAGCGCTCGACCTCGGCGGAGAAGTCGACGTGTCCGGGCGTGTCGATGAGGTTCAGCCGGCGTCCGGCCCACGAGCAGCTGACGGCCGCGGCGAAGATGGTGATGCCGCGGGCCCGCTCCTGCGGGTCGTAGTCGGTGACGGTGGTGCCGTCGTGCACCTC
>JAEKKI010000244.1 GCA_019510485.1 Catenulisporales bacterium | reverse complement strand
GACCGCACTGCTGGATGCGCCGGTTCAGAAGGACACGCAGGTCTCCGGGTTGCTGCGGCTGGCCACCGCCGGGAGCGTCGACGACGGGAAGTCGACACTGGTGGGCCGGCTGCTGTACGACACCAAGTCGGTGCTGGCCGACCAGTTCGAGGCCGTCGAGCGCACCTCGCGCGACCGCGGCCTGGAGCAGGCGGACCTGGCGCTGCTCACCGACGGCCTGCGCAGCGAGCGCGAGCAGGGCATCACCATCGATGTCGCCTACCGCTACTTCGCCACGCCGCGGCGCCGCTTCATCCTGGCCGACACGCCCGGGCACGTGCAGTACACCCGGAACATGGTCACCGGCGCCTCGACCGCGGAGCTGGCGGTGATCCTGGTCGACGCGCGCAAGGGGCTGGCCGAGCAGACCCGCCGGCACACCGCCGTGTCCGCGCTGCTGCGGGTGCCGCGGGTGCTGCTGGCGGTGAACAAGATGGACCTGGTCGGGTTCGACAAGGACCGGTTCGCCGAGATCGAGGCCGACTTCGCCGCATACGCCTCCGCTTTGGGCGTGGAGCACTACGCCGCGCTGCCGGTTTCGGCGCTGCGCGGGGACAACGTGGTGGAGCCGTCGGCGGATCTGGCCTGGTTCGAGGGACCGACGCTGTTGGAGTACCTGGAGAACGTGCCGGTGGAAACCGAGCGGCGGCCGGCCGGCCGGTTCCCGGTGCAGTACGTGATCCGGCACCAGGCCGCCGACTATCGCGGTTACGCCGGCACCGTGGCATCCGGGCACCTGGAGATCGGCGACCCGGTCGTGGTGCTGCCCTCCGGTCAGCGCTCGACGATCGCCGGCATCGACGTGCTGGGCCGCCCGGCCGCGCGCGCCGCCGCCGGGCAGGCCGCCACGCTGCTGCTGGCCGACGAGCTCGACGTCTCTCGCGGCGACCTCATCGCCCCGGTCCAGGCCGCGCCCCAGCCGGTGCAGGATGTCGTCGCCACGGTGTGCCACCTGTCGGAGCGGCCTTTGAACGTCGGCGACCGGGTGCTGCTGAAGCACACGACGCGGACGGTGAAGGCGATCGTCAAGGAGATCTCCGCGAAGCTGGACATCTCGGATCCGCTGGCGGCCGGTGCGGCTACGGGCGCCGACGCTGTCGAGGCTGACGAGTTCGACTGGGACGACGACGCTCCTTCCGTGCACACGCTGCACGCCAACGACATCGGCCGCGTGGTGCTGCGCACCGCTTCGCCGATCCTGCTGGAGCCCTACGCCGCCGACCGGGAGACCGGGTCGTTCCTGCTCATCGATCCGGCCAGCGGCGACACGCTGACCGCCGGGATGTCCGGGGATCCGCTGGGGGTCTTCTCGTGATCGAGCGGGCCTTGTTCTCGCACAACTTCACCGGTGACATGCGATGTCGAGCGCTGTTCCTTAACACTCCCCCGTAACCCCCAGCTTTTGGAGTCCCCTGATGCGAAAGGCTTTCTCAGCTGTCGCCGCGACCGCGGCGGCCGGCTGGATGGTCGCCTCGCTGGTGGTCGTCATCGCCGCCTACGCATCGGTCGCCGACGATTCCTCGGGCTCCACTGCTTCCTCCGTCTCGTCCGGGACGACGTCCTCGGCCGCCTCCGAGCTGCGGCTGGGCTATTTCGCGAACGTCACGCACGCCACGGCGGTGGTCGGGGTCGCGCACGGCGAGTTCGCCTCGGCTCTGGGCAGCACGAAGTTGTCCACCCAGCTCTACAACGCCGGGCCCGCGGAGATGACCGCGTTGCTCGGCGGGCAGTTGGACGCCGCGTACGTCGGACCGTCGGCCGCGCTGTCGGCGTATGTCCAGTCGCACGGCGAAGCGCTGAAGATCGTCGCCGGGGCCACGACCGGCGGCGCCGAGCTGGTGGTGAAGCCGGACATCAGCTCCCCGGCGGACCTGAAGGGCAAGGTCCTTGCCACGCCGCAGAAGGGCAACACCCAGGACGTCGCGCTGCGCTCCTGGCTGAAGCAGAACGGCTTGACCGCCAACGCGGACGGCACCGGCGACGTGTCGGTGAACCCGCAGGACAACGCCGCGACCCTGGACCAGTTCAAGGCCGGCCACCTCGACGGCGCCTGGCTGCCCGAGCCGTGGGCCTCCCGGCTGGTGCTGGAGGCCGGGGCGAAGGTGCTGGTGGACGAGAAGGACCGGTGGCCGAACGGCCAGTTCTCCACCACCACGCTGGTGGTGTCGAGCAGCTTCCTGAGCGCGCATCCAGACACCGTTCGCGCACTGATCGACGGGCAGATCGCCGCCAACCAGTGGATCACCGCTCACTCCGCCGAGGCCCGGCAGCTGGTCAACGACCAGTTGAAGAAGCTCACCGGCAAGGCCCTGACGCCCGCGGAGATCCAGCGCGCGTTCAGCGAGCAGGCGGTCACCGACGACCCGCTGGCCGCCACCTTGCAGACCTCGCTGGACCACGCCGTGGCCGCCGGACTGCTGAAGAACACAGACCTGCACGGAATCTTCGACCTGTCGCCGCTGAACACCGAACTGGCCCGCGACGGCCGCGCTCCGGTGTCGGACGCGGGCCTGTCGGAGAAGTAGCGGAACCACGAAGGGGAGACCGGAATGACCGCCACTGTCGAGACAGCCGTTACTGCCGCTGCCACCACTGCCGCCGATCCCGCGGTGCGTTTGTCGGGCGTCGGTAAGACGTTCCGTGATGGTGGGGCTGCGGTGTTGGACGGCATTGATCTGGATGTGGCGCCGGGGGAGTTCGTGTGCCTGCTGGGGGCGTCGGGGTGCGGGAAGTCGACGTTGTTGAACCTCGTGGCCGGGCTGGATGCGCCGAGTCAGGGCAGTGTCGATGTGCCCTCGGGGCGGGCGGCGTTGATGTTCCAGGAGGCGGCGTTGTTCCCGTGGCTGACTGCTGGGGAGAACATCGATCTGGCGTTGCGGCTGCGCGGGTTGTCCGGTCGGCGTGAGCGGCGGGCCGAGGTCGAGCGGTTGTTGGATCTGGTGCGGTTGGGCGGGGCGTATGACAAGCGGCCGCATCAGCTCTCCGGTGGGATGCGGCAGCGGGTGGCGCTGGCCCGGTCGCTGGCGCAGGATGCGAAGGTTTTGTTGATGGATGAGCCGTTCGCGGCGCTGGATGCGATCACCCGGGATGTGCTGCACGAGGAGTTGGTGCGGTTGTGGGAGGCGACCGGGTTGGCGGTGGTGTTCGTGACGCACAATGTGCGCGAGGCGGTGCGGCTCGGGCAGCGGGTGGTGTTGTTGTCTTCGCGGCCCGGGCGGGTGGCCAGGCAGTGGCGTATCGACATCCCGCAGCCACGGCGGATCGAGGACAAGGCGGTCGCCGACCTGTCGGTGGAGATCACCGACCACCTGCGCAAGGAGATCAGCCGCCATGGCCGCTGACACCGCCGACGCCACGTCGCCGGACACCGAGCCGGGCGACGCCCTCGCACACATCGAAGCCGGACTTGACGCGCTGGAAACATCTCTGGAACCGGCCACCGGCAGACTGCGTCGTGTGGCCGCCTCTGTGATACCCCCGATCGTCGCCGTCGCGCTGATCCTGGCTGTCTGGCAGGTGCTGTACGCGGCGAAGATCTGGCCGGACTGGAAGCTGCCCGGACCCGGACAGGTCTTCACCTCCCTGAAGGAAGCCTTCAGCAACGGCGACGTGTGGCCCGCCGTCGGCCACAGCATCGGCCACGGCGCCATCGGCTTCGGCGCCTCGGTCGCCATCGGCACCCCGCTGGGCCTGGCCGTCGGCCGGATCAAGGCGGTTCGCGCCGGCATCGGCCCCATGCTGTCCGGTCTGCAATCCCTGCCCTCAGTGGCCTGGGTACCGCCGGCCCTGATGTTCTTCGGCCCGACCTCGGCGATGCTGTACACCGTCGTGCTGTTCGGCGCCGTGCCCTCCATCGCCGTCGGTGTGATGTCCGGCCTGGACCAAGTCCCGCCGCTGTACCTGCGCGTCGGCCGGAACCTCGGCGCCCGCGGCCTGTCCTCGATCCGCTACGTCCTGCTCCCGGCCGCCCTGCCCGGCTACCTCGCCGGCCTGCGCCAAGGCTGGGCCTTCGCCTGGCGCTAAGGCTGGGCCTTCGCCTGGCGCTCCCTGCTCGCCGCCGAGATCATCGTCCAGTCCGCAGACCTCGGACACTCCCTGGGCTTCCTGCTCAAAAACGCCCAGGACACCAACGACATGGCCGGCGCCTTCGCCGCCATCGTGCTCATCCTGACCGTCGGCGTCGGCGTCAACCAACTGCTCTTCGTACCGCTGGAACGACGTGTCCTCAAGGCGCGCGGGTTGGTATAAGCGGCATAAACGAAGTGCGCCGGACGGTATCCCGTCCGGCGCACTCTCGGTTACGCGGCTAGCTGATCGTCCACTGCTGGTTGCTGCCGCCGTTGCAGGCCCAGAGTTCGACCAGGGCGCCGTTGGCGGTGGAGGCGCCGGTGACGTCCAGGCAGAGTCCGGACAGGACGCTGGTGATGGTGCCGTTGGAGTTGACGTTCCACTGCTGGTTCGTCTGGCCGTTGCAGGTCCAGATGATGGCCTTGGTGCCGTTGGTGGTGCCCTTGGCGTTGGCGTCCAGGCACATCTGGGTGCTGCCGGAGTAGACGGTCAGCGCGTTGGAGCTGGTGTGGCTGAAGATCTGGTTGCTGCCGCCGGAGCAGGTGTTGATCTGCAGCTGGGTGCCACCGGTCGTGCTGGAGTTGGGCACGTCCAGGCACTTGCCGGCACCCACGGCGTGGACCTCACCGCCGGTCGGCGGCGGCGGTGGCGGGTTGGATCCGCCGAGGGTGTTCACCGTGGAGTTGTAGGCCGGCTTGGGCTGGTAGTTGTTGTCGTACATGGTGGCGGCGCCGTAGCCGGGGAAGGTTCCGGGGATCCAGGAGTGCCCGTCGTCCACGCCCCACTGGGATATCCCGACGCAGCGGGTGACGTTCAGGCAGGCCTTGGTCACGGCGGCGTAGTCGTTGGCCTGCTGTTGCAGGTTGGAGTTGTTGGTGGGCAGCTGGATCCGGTCGTCGAGTTCGGTGATGGCCACGTCCAGGCCCAGGTCGGCGAAGCGCTGCATGTTGGCCTGCAGGCTGGAGGGGACCTGGCCGGCGATGAAGTGGCTCTCCAGGCCGACGCCGTCGATCGGGACGCCCTGGGACTTCAGGGAGGACACCAGGTTGTACATGCCGTTGCTCTTGGCGTTCTGGCCCTCGATGTTGTAGTCGTTCAGGTACAGCTTGGCGCCGGGGTCGGCGGCGTGGGCGGTGCGCAGGGCGTCGGCGATGTAGGCCGAGCCGCCGTCGTTGTTGTAGAACACGTCCTGGCGCAGGGAGCCGTCCTCGTTGAAGGGCTCGTTGACCACGTCCCAGGCGTACAGCTGGCCCTTGTAGTGGGTGGCCTCGGTGGTGATGTGGTTTTCCATCGCGGCTTTGACCTGGGAGCCGGGCAGGCTGTTGACCCAGCCGGGGAGCTGGGAGTGCCAGACGAGGTTGTGGCCGCGCACCCGGGCGTTGTGGGACTTGGCCCAGGACACGATCTGGTCGCCGGGGCCGAAGTTGAAGGAGTTCTGGCGGGACTCGGTGGTGTCCCACTTCATCTCGTTGCCCGGGGTCACCATGTCGAACTGGACATTGGCGATGTTCATCTCACCGCTGATGTTCAGATCACCGTCGGTCAACGCCGTACCGAAGTAGCGGTTCTGGGCTTCGGCCAGGCCGCGCAGTGTCGTGGTCGCCGCGCCCGCCGACTGGGCGGTCACGGCCGCGGCGATGGGTACCGCCAGGACGGTTGCCGCGGCGAGCGCGAGGCCGCGCTTGAAGTGGCGGCGTGGGCGCATCAGGGTCTTATCAGGGGTCATCTCGACCTCCGCTAGTCGGGCTCGATGGGAGCAGCTTCGCGAAAGTCGGCCCGGCATCCGCGCTGGGCGAGGCTGTCAGAGAACTACGTAAGCCGCTTCAGAGGTGGGATGTCAAGCAGTGATGAAACTTTCGTAGTCTCACCGAAACCGTGCTGACCCGCATGGTTGCCAGGTCACAGGCCTGCCGTCGGCCAGGGTCGGAGTCTGCCGGCTCTTGACAGAACAGACGATGTGCAGCACCGTCTACCGCCGAGACATCCCATCGCCGATCCCCCGCTTTGCGGGGCGACTGACGTGGAGCTGGATGTTAGCGCTCACATTCCGTCCTCCCGGACCGGCAGCCGGGGGGCGG
>JAEKKI010000100.1 GCA_019510485.1 Catenulisporales bacterium | reverse complement strand
GCCTGGACGCCATCTGCCCGCCGGAGACCGTCCTGGCCACCAACACCTCGGCGCTGTCGGTCACCGAGATCTCGGTGGCGACCGCGCGGCCGGCGCGCGTGGTCGGCGTGCACTTCTTCAACCCGGCCACGGTCATGAAGCTGGCCGAGGTGGTGCGCACCGTGGTGACCGACCCCGAGGTGGTCGCCGACGTCGAGGCGCTGGTGCGCCGGCTCGGCAAGGACGACGTCACCTGCGGCGACCGGGCCGGCTTCATCGCCAACGCGCTGCTGTTCGGCTACCTGAACCACGCCGTGTCGATGTACGAGCAGAAGTACGCCACCGGCGAGGACATCGACACCGCCATGCGCCTGGGCTGCGGCCTGCCGATGGGGCCGCTGGCGCTGCTGGACCTGATCGGCGTGGACACCGCCTACGAGATCCTCGACACCATGTACCGGCAGTCGCGCGACCGGCTGCACGCCCCGGCGCCGATCCTGAAGCAGATGGCGACCGCGGGCCTGCTCGGCCGCAAGACCGGGCGCGGCTTCTACACCTATGAGAGCCCTGCCTCGCCGGCCGTCGTCCCGGACGCCCTCCCGCCCGACGGCGCCGGGACGCCCCGGCACGGCGCGCAGGTCCGGCCGGTGTCCCGGATCGGCGTCGTCGGCTCGGGCACCATGGCCGCCGGCATCGCAGAGGTCTGCGCCAAGGCCGGCTACGAGACGGTGCTGGTGGCGCGCGCGACGGCCAAGGCCGACGCGGCCCGTGCGGCGATCACCCGTTCGCTGGAGAAGGCGGTGCAGCGCGGCAAGCTCGCCGAGGACGAGCGGGACGCCGCGCTCGCGCGGCTGCGAAGCACCACGGACCTGGCGGAGCTGGCCGACTGCGACCTGGTGGTCGAGGCAGTCGTGGAGGACGCCGAGGTCAAGCGCGCGCTGTTCGCGAACTTCGACGAGCTGTGCAAGCCCGGCGCCGTGCTGGCCACCACCACCTCCTCGCTGCCGGTGATCGAGTGCGCGATGGCCACGCAGCGCCCGGCCGACGTGGTCGGCGTGCACTTCTTCAACCCGGCGCCGGTGATGAAGCTGGTCGAGGTGGTGCGGACGGTCAAGACCGCCGACGACGTGGTGGCCACGGTGCACGCGGTCTGCCGCGAACTGGGCAAGGTCACAGTGGACTGCGGCGACCGCGCCGGGTTCATCGTGAACGCGCTGCTGTTCCCCTATCTGAACGACGCAGTCCGGATGCTCGAGGCGCACTACGCCACCGCTGATGACATCGACACCGCGATGAAGCGCGGCTGCGGCTACCCGATGGGGCCGTTCGAACTGCTTGACGTGGTCGGCCTGGACGTGTCGCTGGCGATCCAACGGGTGCTCTACCAGGAGTTCCGCGAGCCGGGGTTCGCGCCGGCGCCGCTGCTGGAACACCTGGTGACCGCGGGTTATCTGGGACGCAAGGCCGGACGCGGGTTCCGCGACTACCGGACTGGCTGAGCCCGATCACGTTGAGCTTGATTACCCTGGTGCCATGAGCCCGCGCCGCCGCCCGCCCCGCCGCCCCGACGCCGTACCCGGCGAGGACGGTGACGGAGCGATGGCGCGCATGGCCTCCCGGGTCCTGGGCTACGACCGGATCGAGAACGGTCCGGACGGCCGCGAATGGGCCGTGCGCGCGATCCCGGGCCAAGCGGCGCAGAAGGTGTACCGCTGCCCCGGCTGCGATCAGGAGATCCGCGGCGGGGTGCCGCATGTGGTGGCCTGGCCGAAGGACGACTACGGCCAGGGCGTCCACGACAGGCGGCACTGGCACACGCCGTGTTGGAACGCGCGCGGGCGGCGGCGCGTCAGATAGCGCCGTCCGGCGAATCAATATCCGAATAGCTGTGGCGATCAGCACCGCCGACCCGCGATCATCTTCTGCCATGGACCGCACATTCGAGGAACTGATCGCGGAGGCCGCCGCGGTCGACGTCAGCGGCTGGGACTTCTCCTGGCTCGACGGCCGCGCCACCGAGGAGCGCCCGCCCTGGGGATACCAGCGGCAGCTCGGCGAGCGCATCGGCCGCGCGCACCTGCACCTGGACATCCAGACCGGCGGCGGCGAGGTGCTGGCCGGCGTCGGGCAGCGGCCGTCCGGGGCCACGGTGGCCACCGAGGGCTGGCCGCCGAACATCGCGGTGGCGCAGCGCACGCTGCGGAACAAGGGCGTGATCGTCGTGGCCGACGAGGACGAGCCGCCGCTGCCCTTCGCCGACGGCGCCTTCGACCTGGTGACCAGCCGGCATCCGGTGCTGGCGCACTGGCGGGAGATCGCGCGGGTGCTGGCGCCCGGCGGCACGTACTTCGCCCAGCACATCGGCCCGGACAGCGGCCACGAGGTCTACGAGTACTTCCTCGGCCCGAAGCCGACCGGCCGCAGCCTGCGCGAGCCGGCGCTGGCGCGTCAGGAGGCTGAGAAGCACGGCCTGGAGGTGGTGGACCTGCGCGAGGCCGAGCTGCGGATGGAGTTCTTCGACGTCGGCGCGATGGTGTACTTCCTGCGCAAGGTGATCTGGTTCGTCCCGGACTTCACCGTGGAGAAATACCGGGACGATCTCCAGCGGCTGCACGAGCAAATACAGAGCGACGGGCCGTTCGTGGCCTACTCGCGGCGGTTCCTCATCGAGGCGAGGAAACCGCCTCTGATCGCACAACTGGGCCTCGCCAGATATACCCGGGCTGACATGCCTTATAGTCGCCAGTCATGACGGCTCTCCCGGGAACCCCGACAACCTCAAGGGTCTTCTCCCGCTCGGACCAGATCCTGATCGGCGTGGCCGTGGCCGCCACGATCGGCGCCATGGTCGTGCGGAGCGGCTCGATCGTGCCGTTCGTGGTCTCGGCGGCGGCGGTCGCGGTGCTGGCGGCGCTCGTCGGCCGGGCCGTCGACCACCTCTCGGACCGGCTCGGCGCGGGCGCGGTCGGCGTCCTGCAAAGCGCGCTGG
This sequence comes from Catenulisporales bacterium, assembly GCA_019510485.1. Lineage (GTDB taxonomy): Bacteria > Actinomycetota > Actinomycetes > Streptomycetales > Catenulisporaceae > Catenulispora. Next base: position 34,596 of record JAEKKI010000100.1, on the reverse strand, counting down.
GCAACCTGCCGGAGCTGTTCATCTCGATCTTCGCCCTGCGCGCCGGGCTGACCACGGTGGTCACCTCGGCGATCATCGGCTCGATCCTGGCCAACCTGCTGCTGGTCCTGGGCCTGTCGTTCACGGTGGGCAGCGCCCGCAACGGCGTGCTCCGGTTCTCCTCGCAGCGGGCCCGGCTGATCATGGGCCTGATGATCCTGTCGGTGGCCTCGATGCTGATCCCGAGCCTGGCCTCCTACGTCCACTCCCCGGCGTCCGGCCACGAGACCGCGCTGTCCCGGGTGACGGCTGTGGTCCTGCTGGTGGTCTTCGCCCTGTCGATCCCCGCCAGCCTGCGCCGCGACCTGGAGCCGACGGCGGCGGAGGAGGCCGCCGAGGCGAAGCAGGAGATGGACGAGGGCAACCGCTGGCCGCTGTGGCTGGCGGTCGGTATGCTGGCCGCCACCGGCGTCGCCGCCGCGTACGTCTCCGACCTGTTCGTGGACGCGCTGACGCCCGCGATGAACTCCCTGCACATCTCGGAGGCCTTCTCCGGCCTGGTGATCGTCGCCATCGCGGGCAACGCGGTCGAGAACGCCGTCGGCGTGAAACTGGCCTGGCAGAACCAGGCCGACCACGCGCTGTCGGTGATCCTCAACAGCCCCTTGCAGATCGCGCTCGTCCTGGCCCCGGTCCTGGTGCTGATCTCCCCGGTCATCGGCGGGCCGTCCTTCACCCTCGTGTTCGCCCCGATGCTGGTCAGCACGGTGGGCATCTCGACGCTCGCGGTGCTGTACCTGATCTCCGACGGTGAGTCGGACTGGTTGGAGGGTGCTGCGATGATCGGGCTGTACGTGCTGGTGGCGACGGCTTTCTGGTGGGGATAGGCGGCTAGGCGTCCCGCCGCTTCAACAGCCACCCCGCGGCGAGCAGCAAGACCGCCGTCCACAAGCAGAAGACCCCGTATCCCTGCCAAGGCGACAGCAGGTCCTTCGGGCCCTGCGCCGACTGCCCGACCAGCTGCCCGGCCTCCGTCGGGAGGTAGGCGTGCACGTGCTTGCCCAGTGAGCCCGGCAGTAGCTGCGCCAGCGGGGCCAGCACCACCACGAACACGATGACCGCGATGATCGCGCCGGCCGTGTGCCGGATGATCGCACCGACGGCCAGAGCGAACAGTCCCAGCATCATCAGATACAAACCCACGCCGATCAGGGCTCGGAGAACTCCGTGGTCGCCGAGGCTCACCCGGACCTTGCTGCGCAGGATCGGGGCACCGATCGCGAAGGCGCCGAAGGAGACGATCTCGCCGATGACGAACGTGACGGCGGCGAAGACCAGCCCTTTGGCCGCGAGCATCGGCGTTCGCTTCGGGACGGCGAGCAACGACGCGCGGATCATGCCGGTGGAGTACTCCGAGGCGATCACCATGATGCCCAGGACGCAGATGGCTACCTGACCCAGGCCGATTCCGCTGCTGAGGATGGTGCCGGTGGCGTCGCGATGATAGGCGGCTCGCCGGTCGGCATCGAGCGTGTCCCAACTGCTGACGCTCAGCCAGGTGATCAGCGCCGCGAGCCCCAGCGTCACGATCACGAGCGCGAGGAACGAGTAGACCGTGGAACGGACCGTGCGGAACTTCGTCCACTCCATCGCCACCACGCGCGGGAACGCGGCGAAGCCGGAGGGCCCGGTGTTCGGGGATTCGGCAGGTGTCGCGGGGGCCGGAGCGGCCGGGGGAGTGGGAGGCGTGGTCGCGGCGGTGGTCATTCGGCCACCTCGCTCTCGGCCGCGGGAACGGCGGGAGCGGCGAGTGCCCCGGATCCCACGATCGGCGGCTGCTCCGGCGACAACCCGCTGTCCGCGTGATACTGGACCGATTCCCGGGTCAGCTCCATGAAAGCCTCCTCCAAGGAAGCACGCTGTGGCGTCAGCTCATGCAGCACCACCCGTGCCGCCGATGCCTTCTCACCGATCTCCGCCGCCGCCATGCCGCGCACGATCAGCGCCCCGTCGTCCGCGGTGGTGACGTCCGCATCGACCCGCTCCAGCTCCTTGATCAGCTGCGCCGGCTGCGGCGTTCGCACCAGCACCGACCGTTCCGAGGACCGCGCGATGAAGTCCTCCACCGACTCGTCCGCGATCAGTTTCCCGCGCCCGATCACCACCAGATGGTCAGCGGTCTGAGCCATCTCGCTCATCAGGTGGCTGGAGACGAGGATGGTCTTGCCCGCGCCGGCCAGCGCCTTCATCAGGTTCCTGATCCACAGCACGCCCTCCGGGTCCAGCCCGTTGACCGGCTCGTCCAGGATCAGCACGTGCGGGTCGCCGAGCAGCGCCGCGGCGATCCCCAGCCGCTGCCCCATGCCCAGGGAGAAGCCGCCGGCCCGCTTGCGCGCCACCTCGGTCAGCCCCACCAGCCGCAGCACCTCGTCCACCCGCGTACGCGGCAGCCCCTGGCTCTGGGCCAGGCACCGCAGGTGGTGGTAGGCCGAGCGGCCGGTGTGGACGGCGCGTGCCTCCAGCAGCGCCCCGACCTTGCGCAGCGGCTCCCGCAACCGCGCGTACGGCACACCGTCGATGGTCGCCGTCCCCGAGTTCGGCCGGTCCAGGCCCAGGATCAGGCGCATCGTGGTGGACTTGCCGGCGCCGTTGGGCCCCAGGAATCCGGTGATGCGCCCGGGCTGGACCGCGAACGTCAGGTGATCGACGGCGGTCGTGTCCCCATAGCGTTTGGACAGGTCCTGCACTTCGATCAAGGCAACCCCCATGTCGACAGCGGGAGACGGAGCCGGCTTCCTGGTTCCATCTCAGCAGCTTACTGAATAGCCGTCAGAAAGTGGTTCACCTCACCGGTCCCGGCTCTGCCGGTACTCGGGCCCCCGGGTACCGTGGAGCTCGATGAGCACCGAGATCCGCGCCTCCATGATCCTGCCGGCCGAGCGCCGGCCGGTGACCCTGACCACCGCCGACGGCCTGCGCCTGGTCGGCGAGCTGGCGCTGCCGCCGGGCGGCCGGGCCCCGGCCGGAACCCTGGTCACCCTGCATCCGCTGCCCACCCACGGCGGCTTCATGGACAGCCACGTCTACCGCAAGGCGGCGTGGCGGCTCCCGGCGCTGGCGGACCTCGCGGTGCTGCGCTTCAACACCCGCGGCACGGCGTCCCCGGCCGGGCAGAGCGAGGGCGGGTTCGACAACGCGGTGGGGGAGCGGTTCGACGTGCAGTCGGCGATCGAGTTCGCCGAGTTCGAAGACCTGCCGAACCGCTGGCTCGTCGGCTGGTCGTTCGGCACCGATCTGGCCTTGATGCACGGCGACGATCCGTCGATCGACGGCCTGATCCTGCTGTCCCCGCCGCTGCGCTACTCGCGCCCCGAGGATCTGGACCGCTGGGCCGCTACGGGTAAGCCGGTCGTGGTGCTGGTGCCGGAGTTCGACGACTACCTGCGGCCGGCCGAGGCGGGCGAGCGTTTCGCGCGGATCCCGCAGGCCGAGGTGATCGGCGTGGACGGCGCCAAGCATCTGTGGGTCGGGGAGAAGTACGTGCAGCGCGTGCACAACGAGATCGTCAAGCGGGTGAATCCGGCCTCGTATCCGCTGCCCACGACGTGGGACGGCGAGTACGAGATGGTCACGGAGTAGCCGCGCTGGAGCCGATATTCGGTTGGCCGGGCGCGGCGGCCCGGTCAGGATCGAAGCATGGATACCGCAAAGGAAACCCAGCCGCGATCCTCCGGTCCGCGCCAGAGCGCCGACCGCGGTTCCGGGAGCACCGACCCGCAGATCATCCAGCTCTACAGCCACGGCCGCCTGGTCCAGATGCCCTCGCTGCGCGGCCGGAGCCAGGACCTGCGCGACCGGGTCCTGAGGCACATCGCCACGCGCGCCTTCGAGCCCGGCCGGGCCTACTCCGAGCAAGAGGTCAACGCGGCGCTGATGGGCGTCTTCGACGACTACGTGGCGCTGCGCCGCTATCTGGTCGAGAGCAAGCACCTCATGCGGGATCGAGCTGGACGGGAGTATCGCCTTCCGGCTCCGGCGTGACAGCCGGCCCCGGCACGACGAGCGGATCCGGCGCGTCCGGATCCCGGTCCTGCGCCGGCAGCACGATCTGCCGGACGAGCACCAGCAGCCCGGCCGTCAGCGGGATGAACAGCAGCGCCCCGCTCACGCCCAACAGCGCGTAGCCGGCCAGCGCCGCGATCACCGCTACGGCCGGCGGCAGGTCGACGGTCCGGCTCATCACGCGCGGATAGATCAGGTAGTTCTCCAGCTGCTGGTACAGCACGAAGAAGATCAGCGCCGCGACCGCCTTGAACGGCGAGTCCAGCAGCAGGATCACCGTGCACGCCACGAACGCCCCGAAAGTGGCCCCGATCATCGGGATCAGGTCGGTGAGACCGACCAGCAGCGCCAGCGGCAGCGCGAACTTGATCCCCATGATCGCCATGGCGATCCAGCTGGCCACCGTCGCGCACATGGACACCACCAGCGCCCCGGACACGTAACCGCCGACCCGGTTCAGCACCCGGTCGGTCAGGTCCGCGGCCCGCTCCCGCCGCGAGCGCGGCACCAGCCGCAGCCCGCCGGAGATCATGTTCGGCAGGGACCCGAGGAAGTACACCGTCAGCATCAGGATCGTGAACGCCTTGAAGACACTGGTGAGCACCGCCTTGCCGAAGCCGAACGCCCCGCCGGCCAGTGTCTTGGTGGTGTCCGCGGTGGTGAACCAGTCCTGGATCTTCTGGATGAGGTGGTACTTCTTGTCCAGCCGCTGGATCGTGGAGTTCTCCTGCAGCTTGCGCAGGCCGTCCGGGACGCCGTTGTGCACCAGCGACGAAGTCTGCTGGGTCAGCGGCTTGGCGATCACGATGATGAACCCGGCGAACAGCACCAGCGCCGCCAGCGCCACCATCGCCACCGCCCACCGCCGCCGGAAGCCGCGCGCGCTGAGCATCTCCACGAACGGATTCAGCCCGGCCGCCAGCACCAGCGCCATGGTGATCATGACGATGATGTCGATCACATTGGTCAGCGTCCGGCCCAGATAGTACGCGGCCAGCACCCCGAACCCGCCCACCAGCCCGATCGCGAACGGCGGCGTCCGGGTCAGCACCGGTTTGGCCGCCTGCTCATGGCGGACGGAATCGGCGGGCACCTGGTCGGCGGTCATGGGCCGAGTGTAGTTGAGGCGGCTGTTCCGAGGCCGATGGCGCTTCGGCGTCCGGCCGTCACGACGAAGCGATCGCCGACGGCCGGTGGCGGACACACGAACGCCCCCGGAACCGCCACGGGTCCGGGGGCGAATTCGCGACATCAAATCCGCTTCAGCGCCAGCGCCAGCGCCAGCGCCGGCGTCAGGCCTCAGCGCTGCGCCGGAATCGAGGCCTCGTCGTCCTTCTCCAGCTCGTCCTCGGCCTGGTCCAGCGCCGCCAGCGCGTTCACGTTGACCGCGCCGCCGGTCAGCGTGGCCAGCATCTCGCGCACGTTGTGCAGCTGCGCGTTGATGCTGTCGCGGCGGTGGGTCAGCGCGGCCAGCTCGCGCTCGGCCTCGCTGCGGATGCGGTCGGTCTTGCTGCGGGCGTCGGCGATGATGTCGTCGGCCTGGCGCTGCGCGGTCTCGATCGTGGAGCGGGCCCGGCGCTCGGCGTCGGTGCGCATCTTCTCCGCCTCCAGGCGGAGCTGCTCGGCCCGGTTCTCGATCTCGGCGAGCCGCTTCTCGGCCTTGGCCTGGCGGGCGGCCAGGTCGCGCTCGGACTGCTCGCGGCGCTTGGCCAGCTTGGTCTCGAAGTCCGTGGCGGCGGCCGCGGCCTTGGCCCGGGTCTCCTCGAACAGCGCCTCGGCCTCTTCGCGCTTGGTCGCCGCGTCCTTGGCGGCGGTGGCGCGGACCTGGTTGGCGTCGTCCTTGGCCTTGTCGACGATGCGCAGCGCCTCTTCGTCCGCCTTGGCCTTGCGGTCCTTGGCGTACTGCTCGGCGTCGGTGCGGACCTTCATCGCGGCCTGGTCGGCCAGCTCGCGGTGCGCGTCGGCGGCCCGGCGGGCCTCCTCGCGCAGGTCCTTGGCCTCCTCCTCAGCCAGGCGCAGGATCTTCTCCACCCGCGCACCCAGACCCGCGTAGCTGGGCTCGCTGTCGGCGAGCTGCGCCTGCACCGTCTGGTTCTCCAGGTGGAGCTCCTCGATGCGCTTCTCCAGCGAGGCCGAGCGCGAGTGCGCGGCGTCCCGCTCGGCGATCAGCTTGGTGATTCGGTCGTTGACCTGGACCGGGTCGTACCCGCGGCGCACTTGCTCGAAGCCGTGCGGCGAATGCATGTCGCTCATGAGATCCCTGTCGCGATTCACTGGCCCGAACGGGCCGGGGGGTGAGTGAACAATCTACAAGTGGTGGCGGTGAAGGTTAATGGGCCCCTGCCCCGCCCCGGGGCCCACCGGTCCGCAGGACCGGACCGCGGGTGGGACGGGGACAAGGTGGTGTAGGGGAATCCTGGCACGAATCCGGCCGCGGTTCGACCGGCTGTGGCCGATTCGTGAGACCGGCCCCAGCGGACTCCGCCCTAGCGGGTGGCTCAAGATCAGACCTCCGTCAATCCCCGGACGGCGGTCCGACCGGGACTGATACCGAGGTCGCCAGGGCGTCCAGCACCCCGTGCACGCGCGCCATCTCGGCCTTGATCTCCTGTTTGCGCACCTCGATCTCCTCGACCTCGCGCTTGGCCTCGGCCCGCAGCCGCTCGGTCTCCTCGGTGGCCTTGGCCACCAGCTGCTCGGCCAGCTCCCGGGCCTCGGCGACGGTCTCAGCAGCCTGCTTGCGCGCGACGGTGACGGCTTCCTCGGCCTCGGTGCTGGCCTGTTCGCGGGTCTGGCGCGCCTTCTCGTCGGCCGCTTCCAGCACGCCGTCGGCGGTACGCCGTATCCGTTCCACGTCCGCACGCGCCGCGGAGGTGGCCCGCTCGGCGTCCTCCTGCGCCGCGGTGGTGACCCGCTGCGCCTCCTCGCGGGCCGAGGCCAGCAGCCGGTCCGCCTCGGCCTCGGAACCGGCGCGCAGCTTCGCAGCCTCCTGCCGCGCCACCGCGATCAGCTTGTCCGCGTCCCGGCCGGCGGTCTCCAGCTTGCGGCCGACCTCCTCGCGCGCCTCGGCCCGGATCCGGTCGGCGTCCAGCCGCGCGGCCTCGGCGGCCTCCGCCGCCTCGTGGTGGATGCGCTCGGACTCGGACTTGGCCGCGGTGACCATCGTCTCGCTCTTGGTCCGCGCCTCGGCCAGCGCCGCCTCGGCCTCGGCGCGCATCGCCGAGGCGTCCCGGCGGGCCTCGGAGCGGACCGTCGCCGACTCCTCGGCGGCTTCCACACCCAGCATCGCCGCGGCGGTCTCGGCCTCGCTGCGGATCCGCTCGGCCTCGGCGATCTGCCGGTCGGCGGCGCTCTGCGCCTCGTCGACGATCCCGGCCACCTCGGCCCGGACCCCGGCGGCGTAGCGCTCGGCCTCCTCGCCGATCCGCCGGGCCTCGCGCTCGGCGGCCTCGACGGTCTGGGCCGCGGCCTGCTCGGCCGCCTGCTTGGTCTGGGCGGCGTAGGAGTCGGCCTCGGCGCGGGTGAGCTGGCCGGCGCGGTCGGCGTCTTCCTTCGTCTTCGCCGCGTACGACTCCGCTTCGGCCCGGCTGGCGTTCGCGTAATCGTCCGCCGCGGTCCGGGTGGCCTGGCTCGCGCGCTCGGCTTCGGCCTTCATGCTCGCCGCGTAGCCCTCGGCGTCCGCGCGGGTGGCGTCCGCGTACCGGTCGGCGTCGGCGCGGACGGCCTCGCCGGCGCGCTCGGCCTCGGCGGAGGTCCTGGCCGCGAACGTGTCGGCGTCGGCCTTGACCTTGCCCGCGTAGGCGTCGGCGTCCGCGCGCGTTAGCTCCCCGGCGCGCTCGGCATCCGCCTTCGTCTTCGCCGCGTACGCCTCGGCCTCGGCGCGCGCCGAGTGCGCGAAGTTCTCCGCGTCCCCGCGGACCTGGGCCGAGTACTGGTCGGCCGACTGCCGCATCTGCTGGGAGTAGCTGTCGGCGTCCGCGCGCACCTTGCCGGTCTCGGCGTCGACCTCGGCGCGGGTGTGCGCGGCGTAGGAATCAGTTTCCTGCCGTACCGTGCGCGCGTAGTCGTCGCTGTCGGCGCGCAGCTTCTCGGCCTCGGCGCGGGTGGTCGCGGAGTAGCTGTCGGCCTCGGTCCGGGTCGCGGTGGCGTAGGTGTCGGCCTCGCCGCGGGTGTTCTGCGAGTACGCGTCCGCGTCCGCGCGGATCTGTGCCGTCTCGGCCTCGGTCCGCTCCTGGAGCTCGTCGATCCGGGCCTGCGCCTTATCGCGCATCCGCCCGATCTCCTCGCGCGCGGCGGTGCGCAGCGCCTCGACGCCGGCCTCGGTGTCGGCGCGCAACTGCTCGGCCGCGGTGTGCGCGTCCTCGTGTGCCAGCTGCGCCGCCGCGTGCAGTTCGTCGGCCTGCGCGTGCAGGGCCTCGATCTGCCCGCGCAGCGGCGCCACGTCCTCCTCGGCGGCCCGCCGGGTGGCGTCGGCGTCGGCGCGGCCCTTGGCGATGAGATCCTCGACGGTGCGGGCGGCCGCCTCCAGGCGCGCGGCGGCCTGCTCCTCGGCATCGGCCAGGGTCCGTGCGGCGTTGCCGGTGAGCTGGTCGGCCTCCATCCGGGCCTCGGTGCGCACCCGCGCGGCGTCGTTCGCGGCCTCGGCCCGCGCCTGCTGCGCGGCCGCGTCCGCCTCGCCGCGCACCCGCATCGCCTCGGCGCTGCTCTCGGCGCGGGTCCGCTCGGCCTGGGCGCCGGCCTCCATCAGCATCCGGGAGGCCTCGGCGCGCGCGGCGTTCAGCGCGTTCTCGGCCTCGGCCTTGGCGGTGGCCCGGATCTGCGCGGCGTGCTCCTGCGCCTGCTGCGCCTGGCCGCCGGCGGCCGCCAGCACCCGGTCGGCCTCCAGGTTCGCGGCCTCGCGGGTCTTCTCGGCCTCGGCGCGCGCCGCGGTCCGCATGTTCTCGGTCTCCATGCGGACGTGCTCGATGGCCTGCGCGGTCTCCATCGCTATCCGGTCGCGGCCGGCCTCGACCTCGGCCCGGGCCGCCTCGATGATCCGGCCGCGGTGCGCCTCGGTGTCCGCGCGGACCTTCTCCGCCCACGCGGCCATCTCGTTGACCTGGGCCTCGGCCTGCTGCCGCTTCTCGGTCAGCTCCCGGTCCAGCGACTGCCGGCGGTTGCCGACCTCGGTGTGCCACTCGGCTTCCAGCTCCGCGGAGCGGTGCGCGGCCTCCTCCAGCAGCCGGGCCGTCTTGGCCCGGGACTCGCGCAGCTCCCGCTCGGCGGCGGCGCGGACCTGGTCGGCCTGGATCTGGGCGTTGCGGAGCATCTGCTCCACCTGCCCGGAGATGTTGTCGAAGCGCGGCTGCGCGGCGATGCGGCGCTGCTCGTGCAGCTTCGAGCGCAGGACCTCGATCTGGTAGCGCAGGTCCTCGGTGTCGGTGACGGCCTCGTCCCGGGCCGAGCGGAGCTTTTCGAGCTCCTTCTCCATCTCGGAGAAGGTCGCCTCGACGTCATGCCGGTCATAGCCGGCGTCGCGCTCGTCCTCCCAGTAGTCGTAATCGCCGGGAGACGACGAGCGCGAACGCGGGGGGTAGCCGTTCGGTGGCACCCCGCGTTCGCCGGGTCCGCCGCGTCTGGCATGGGATCCGCGGTCGCCGGCACGATCGCCGTAGCGATCCGTGCTGCGTTCGTCGAGGCGCCCTGGTCCCATGACAGTGAATCGTGTCAGATTTCCGGCCGGATGACACCTAGTCGGGCCGGGGAATGAGTAACGGGATCGGATCGTACCAGGCCGGACGTCGCCGGCTGCTCAAGCGGGGAGTCGGCGGGGCGAATCAGTGCCTTGTGGCGCACGGTGCTGATGGTGACTCCCGTCGCTGTGAGTGCCGCCGCACGCACCCTCGGTGGGGTGCGTTCGGGTGCTCTTCGGTACTTTTCGGCGCCCGGTACGGCCGACCTCGATCAGACGTTCCGGAACCGGTTGACGGCCGGCAGTAGTCGCTCGCGCTTGGTCGCGTCGCGCACCCCCAGGCCTTCCTCCGGTGCTAGACACAGTACGCCTACCTTCCCCTGGTGGAGGTTCCGATGGACGTCGTAGGCCGCCTGCCCGGTCTCGGCCAGCGGGTACGTCTTCGACAGAGTCGGGTGGATCATCCCCTTGTCGATGAGGCGGTTGGCCTCCCACGCCTCGCGGTAGTTGGCGAAGTGCGAGCCGATGATGCGCTTGAGGTTCATCCACAGGTAGCGGTTGTCGTAGCTGTGGATGAAGCCGGAGGTGGACGCGCAGGTGACGATCAGGCCGCCGCGCTTGGCGACGTACACGCTGGCGCCGAAGGTCTCCCGGCCGGGGTGCTCGAAGACGATGTCCGGGTCCTCGCCGCCGGTCAGTTCCCTGATCCGGGAGCCGAACCTTTGCCATTCCTTCGGGTCTTGTTCATTCTCGTCCTTCCAGAACCGGTAGCCCTCGGCCGCGCGGTCGATGATGAGCTCGGCGCCCATGGCGCGGCAGAGCCCGGCCTTGTCGGCGGAAGACACGACGCAGACCGGGATCGCGCCGCCGTTGAGCGCCATCTGCGTCGCGTAGCTGCCCAGGCCGCCGGAGGCGCCCCAGATCAGGACCACGTCGCCCTGCTTCATCGCCGCGCCGTTCTTGGAGACCAGCTGGCGGTAGGCGGTGGAGTTGACCAGGCCGGGGGAGGCGGCCTCCTCCCAGGTCAGGTGCCCTGGCTTGGGCATCAGCTGGTTGGCCTTCACCAGGGCCAGATGCGCCAGGCCGCCGAAGTTGGTCTCGAAGCCCCAGATCCGCTGCTGCGGGTCCAGCATGGTGTCGTCGTGGCCCTCGGCGTCCTCCAGCTCGACGCTCAGGCAGTGCGCGACCACCTCGTCGCCGGGCTTCCACTTGTTGACGCCGGGGCCGGTGCGCAGCACCACGCCGGACAGGTCCGAGCCGATCACGTGGTACGGCAGGTCGTGCCGGCGGGTCAGCTCGGAGACCCGGCCGTAGCGCTTGAGGAAGCTGAAGGTGCTGACCGGCTCGAAGATCGAGGTCCACACCGAGTTGTAGTTGATGGCGCTGGCCATCACCGCGACGATCGCCTCGCCCGGTCCGAGCTCGGGGACGGCCGGTCACCGCGCGGTAGGAGTCGGGAAGCTTCAGGTGCGCGAAGTCCGCGGCCGGGGTGTCCCCGGCCTGGATCGCCGCCAGGATCTCTGCTGTCTCGTGCTGCATCGTCGGCCTCCAGAGGTCGGCGGTGTCGCGGGCCTCGGCTTGCCGTCCGTGAGGGCGGTACGGCTGCCGGCCCTGGGAGTGAGGGAGCGGGAGCTACTCATTGGTAACTATGGCGCGGCCGTCGCGTCGTGGCTAGGTGGTGCTTGTCACAGATCGGGACGGTCGCTTATCGGCGTGCGGCACCTTGACGGGGCTTTATAAAAGACGGCAGTGGTAGCGGTGCGCCGTGGTGTAGCCGAGGGATTCGTAGAGGGCGAGTGCGGGGGCGTTCTGTTCGTCTACTTCCAGGTAAGTGCTCTCCGCACCTCGTTCCGCGGAGAACGCTAAGAGTTCTCGCAAGACGATCCGCGCAAGGCCCTGCCGCCGGGCGTGTTCGGCCGTGGCCAGCGCGGCGATGCCGGCGTGGCGGGTCGCGGTGTCGATGGTTACCCGGCCAACGCTGAGCGCCTCTGCGTTGTCTCCCCGGACAACCGCGAAGGCGATCTCCGCGTCGCCGGTCGTCAGGATGGCTTGGAACTCGGGGATGCCGAGTCCGCGCCGGTAGACGGTGAAGTAGTCCTCGGGGAGTTCCTTGGTGATTTCCGCTGTGCGCCGCGGGTCTGCGGAGTCGCGCAGTATCTTCAGAGCGGGTAGCAGCGGAGCGGACTGACGGAGTGCTGGTCCGACTGTTTCCGTATAGCCGAGTCCGGCGATCGCCTGATCCAACCGACTGCCGTCGATGGTCTGGACCCGGCCGCGCAAACCCCGCTCCGAGAACCATTCCCGGACGGACTTCAGCGTCTCCGGGAGCGGCATTCCCGAGTCCTTAAGGGGGAGTGCGCAGTTGGCTCGTGAGGTGTGGTCGCCTGCGGCACGCATCTCCCAGCCGCCTATATGACCGCGTTCTACGAAGCCCCATCCTGTCGCCGCGATGGTTTGGAGATCCATGCGCGGAGGGTAGCGCCGGAGCCGGTGTCTATGCCGCCAGGTATCGCAATACGGCCAACACGCGCCGGTGCCCTTGGTCGTCAGGTTGCAGGTCCAGCTTCATGAAGATGTTGTTGATGTGCTTGCCGACCGCGCTCTCGCTGACTCTCAAGCGCTCGGCGATCGCGGTGTTCGCGCGGCCCTCGGCCATCAGCTCCAGCACGTCGCGCTCGCGCGGGGTGAGCCGGTCCAGCGGGTCGGCGGGCCGGCGGACCAGGAGTTGGGCCACGACCTCGGGGTCCAGCGCGGTGCCGCCGGCCGCGACGCGTTCCAGGGCCTCGATGAAGGAGTCGAGGTCGGCGACGCGGTCCTTGAGGAGGTAGCCGATCCGGGAGGTGTCGCGGGCCAGTAGATCGGTGGCGTAGCGCTCTTCGACGAACTGGGAGAGGACCAGGACGGCGGTGCCGGGCCAGCGGTCGCGGATCTCGACGGCGGCGGCGATGCCTTCGTCTTTGAAGGTCGGGGGCATGCGGACGTCGACGATGACCGCGTCCGGCCGGTGTTCGGCGACGGCGGCCAGTAGCGCGGTGCCGTCTCCGGTCTCGGCGACCACTTCGTGGCCGGCGATCTCCAGGACGCGGACCACTCCGGCGCGGATCAGGACGGAGTCGTCCGCGATGACGACGCGCACGGTGCCACCTCCGCTTCGTTTCTCAAACCCCACAGGGCAGCTCGGCGGTCAGCACGGTCGGGCCGCCGCTTGGCGATGTTAGCCGGAGCCGGCCGTCGACGGACGCGACGCGGTGGGCCAGGCCGGTCAGGCCGGTGCCGCTGCGGGTGTCCGCGCCGCCTATACCGTCGTCGGCTACGCGGATCAGGAGCCTGTCTTCTTGGCGCGTCACCTCTACGGAGGCCTGCGAGGCGCGCGAGTGCTTGACCACATTGGCGAGGGCCTCGGAGACGACGAAGTACGCGACCGTCTCCACCGACGCGCTAAGAGCACCGGTCGTTCCGACGGTGAGCCGTACCGGAACCGCCGAGCGCGCGGCCACGCCGGACAGCGCCGCGTCCAGGCCGCGGTCGTCCAGGACCGCCGGGTGCAGGCCGCGTACGAGGTTCCGGATCTCGGCCATCGCTTCCTTGACCTGTTCGTGGGCGTCGACGATGACGGACATGGCTTCGGGCGGGACGTCCGTCAGGGTTTTGCGGGCGATGCCGAGGTGCAGGGCCAGGGACATCAGGCGCTGCTGGGCGCCGTCGTGGAGGTCGCGCTCGATGCGGCGGCGTTCGCCGTCGGCGGCTTCGACCGCGGCGGCGCGGCTGTCGGCCAGGGTCTGGACGCGGCGGGCGAGGACGAGGGTCTCGCTCGGGCCGAGGAGGCGGCGGGCGGCGAAGTCGTCGGCGCGGGCCAGCGCTCGGATCAGGCGCGGCATGAACACGACGGCCGTTCCGGAGAGCAGGAGATAGGCGACCTGGCCCCAGAACTTCTCGCCGTAGACGCGGTGGTACTGGCCCATGCCCAGCGCGTGCGCCGGCAGCTTGACCGCCACGAATACCGTGATCGCGGCCATGAGTGCCAGCAGGGCCAGCGCCATGCCGATCAGCGGGCCGGCGATCAGGTGGTAGAGCACTTGGCGCCACAACGCCTCCGAGCGGAGAACTAGCCGGAACTGGCCCCGTCGATACAGGCGCGGCGTCTGGATCTCCCGGATCTCGATGCCGCGGAACCCCTGGAAGCGCCGGCGCTGCCAGCCGGTCAGGACCGGGGCGAGTAGCAGCAGCCCGGCGATCACGACTATCACGGACAGCATGAGGCGGACCACGGTGCCGGCGCCGGCGCCGGCGTGCTGGATGGTGTGGAGCGACTGGCTCCACACCAACAGCGCCGCCATCGTGATCACCCACAGCGGCAGCCCGCTGGTCAGGAACATGGCGTCCCAGCCGGCGTCGGCCGATCTGGCGCGGCGGAGTTCTCGTCTCGTCGTCGGCACGCCCTCACGGTATTGGCGCTGGTCGGGCGCGGTCCATGCGGCGGGCCTCACCGCGGGGGTGGTGCTGGCCCCACCCTCACTTCGCCAGGCCGCACTACTGATCTTCGGGCGCCGCGTGCCGAGCATGGGATGAGTCCGAATCGCTTCCCGCGATTCCCCTTGATGCTCCTTGGAAGGACTCGCATGTCCCGCGTGGTCATCTTCTCCGCCTCGGTCGGTGCCGGTCACGACAGCGCCGCGGCCGCCCTGGCCGCCCGGCTCGTCGGGCGCGGGTTCGCGGTCGACCGGCACGACTTCCTGACGCTGATGCCGGCGGGGCGGACGGTGTGCGAGTCCTATCGGCGCATCATCACGCACGCGCCGCGGCTGTATCAGTGCATCTACTCGCGGACGGAGCGGGCGGCGCGGCCGGGGTTGGTGCAGCGGCGGTTGTTGAAGGCGGCGGAGCAGGCGGTGCTGGAAGCGATACCGGCCGACGCGGTCGCGGCGGTGGCGACGTATCCGCTGGCGGCGCAGGTGCTGGGGCGGTTGCGGGCTTCGGGGCGGCTGGGGGTGCCAGTGGTGGTGGCTTTCACGGACTTTTCCGTGCATCCGTTGTGGATCGCGCGGGGGGTTGATTTGTACCTCGCGCCGCATGCCGTCACGGCCGGGCAGGCCGAGGGGCATGGGGTGGGGTCCGGTGCCGGCTCCGGGCGGGTGGCGGTGGCGCGGCCGTTGGTGTCGGGGCGGTTCGGGGACCGTTCGCGTTCTGGGCGTGCCGCGGCGCGGGCGAAGTTCGGGTTGGCCGGGGCCGACAAGCCGCTGGCGTTGCTGGTCGGTGGCTCGTGGGGCGTCGGCGATATCGCCTCGACGGCTTTCGAACTGGCGGCCTCGGGCGTGGTGACGCCGGTGGTGGTGTGCGGGCGTAACGAGGTGCTGCGGGCGCGGCTGCGCGCGGCGGGGATGCCGTACGTGTTCGGCTGGGTCGGGGACATGGCGTCGCTGATGGCGGCGTGCGACGTGATGGTGCAGAACGCCGGGGCGTCCAGCACGCTCGAAGCGTTCGCGACGGGCTTGCCGGTGGCGACGTACCGGAGCCTGGTCGGCCATGGCCGGACCAACGCCGCAGTGCTGGACGAGACCGATCTCGCACTCTGGATCCGCACCCCCGACGACTTGCCCGGCGCACTGCTGGAGCTCACCTCCGGCCTGCTCGGACGCCGTCAGCGGAAGGCCGGATTGGCGATGATCGGCGACGGCGCGGAGCCGGACGAGCTGATCGTGGGGCTGTTACGCGAGTTTGGCTGGGTCGGGAACTCGATCGCCGCTTTGGGCTCGGTCCCGGAGGTGGCAGTCTGATGCTTCGCTTCGCTGACGTCGCGGCTGTCGCCACCCATCCGTTCCCCGCCACGACCACCTTCGGCCCGGCCCGCAACCGCCTCCTGCCAGGCCTGTCCGCCCGCGGCGCCCCGGACCACGTCGCCCTCACCTTCGACGACGGGCCGGACCCGAACTCGACCCCGCGCTTCTTGAACCTGCTGGCCGCCCGCGGCGTCCATGCGACCTTCTTCCTCCTCGGTTCCATGGCTTCGCGCGCGCCCGGCCTGGTCCAGGAAATCCACGCCGCCGGGCACGAGATCGCCGTCCACGGCTGGCACCATCGCAGCCTGCTGCTCCGCGGGCCGCGTGCCAGCCACCAGGACCTAGCCCGCGCCCGCGACTTGCTGGCCGACCTCACCGGCACGCAGCCGCGGCTGTTCCGGCCGCCCTATGGCGTCATGACCACCGCAGCCCACCTCTCGGCCCGCCGCCTGAACCTCCGCCCCACCCTATGGACGTCTTGGGGCGAGGACTGGACGGCCCGCGCGACCCCCACATCCGTCCTGAAGCAGGTCACGAAGGACCTGCACGGCGGCGGCACCGTCCTGCTGCACGACACCGACTGCACCGCCAAGCCGGGCTCGTGGCGCGCCACCCTCGGCGCCGTTCCGCTGCTGCTCGACCACTGCGCCGAGCGCGGATGGAGCATGGGGCCGCTGCGGGAGCATGGGCGAATGGGTGGGCGTTGAGCCGCCCGGGTGAAGCCAACCGAGTGAATCAGTGCTCGGCGTGCCCGTCGCTGTCAGTCGCCTGCACCAACTCCACCAACACCCCATGGGCATCCTTAGGATGCAAGAAGTTGATCGTCGACCCCATACTCCCGCGCCGCGGCACCTCATACAGCGACCGCACACCCTTCCCGACGATGTCCGCCGTCACCCCCACCACATCCGCCGTCCCGAACGCGACATGGTGCACCCCCTCCCCGTTCTTCGCCATCCACTTCGCGATGGCCGAGTCCTCGCGGATGGGCTCCAGCAGCTGCAGATAGCTAGCCCCGCCGTCGCCGGTGTCGTTGATCTTCAGCATCGCCTCGCGGACGCCCTGTTCCTCGTTGACCTCCGTGTGGAACACCTCGAAACCGTAGGTCGCGCGGTAGAACTCGACCGTCTCGTCGAGGTCGTGGCACGCGATGCCGATGTGGTCGATGCGAGTGAGGGGAGATGGCATACCGACATCCTCCTAGCGACGGCGCTTCAGTGCCTAGTGGTTGTGTCGAAGCCTAGTGGTTGTGTCGAAGGTGACACCCTGAGCTACTGACGCGTAAATTACCGGTGACTAGGCTGTCGGGCAGCAGTGGTTGTTACGTTCCCCTCACCTCGGCAGACACTGGAGAGCATCGTCATGAGCGCTACCAAGTCGGTCATAGTCGCAGGCGCGCGCACCCCCATGGGGCGGCTCCTGGGCTCCCTCAAGAACTTCTCCGGCGCCGAGCTCGGCGGGGTCGCGATCAAGGCCGCGCTGGAGCGTGCCGGGGTCGGCCCCGAGCAGGTGCAGTACGTCATCATGGGCCAGGTGCTGACCGCCGGTGCCGGGCAGATCCCGGCGCGGCAGGCCGCCTATGCCGCCGGCATCCCGCTGACCACGCCGGCGATCACCGTCAACAAGGTCTGCCTGTCCGGCCTGGACGCGATCGCGCTGGCCGACCAGCTGATCCGGGCCGGTGAGTTCGACATCGTCGTGGCCGGCGGTCAGGAGTCGATGACCAACGCCCCGCACCTGCTGCCCAAGTCGCGCGAGGGCTTCAAGTACGGCGCCGTCGAGATGCTCGACGCCATGGCCCACGACGGCCTCACCGACCCGTGGGAGAAGATCCCCATGGGTCAGTCCACCGAGAAGCACAACGCCCGGCTGGGCATCGAGCGCGCGCCGCAGGACGAGTTCGCCGCCCGCTCGCACCAGCGCGCGGCCGCCGCGCGGAAGAACGGCGTGTTCGAGGCCGAGATCACCCCGGTCCGGATCCCGCAGCGCAAGGGCGACCCGATCGTGGTCACCGCCGACGAGGGCATCCGCCCCGACACCACCGTGGAGGGCCTGGCCGCGCTGCGTCCGGCCTTCACCAAGGACGGCACCATCACCGCCGGCACCTCCTCGCAGATCTCCGACGGCGCCGCGGCCGTGGTCGTCATGTCGAAGGCCAAGGCCGAGGAGCTGGGCCTGGAGTGGCTCGCCGAGATCGGCGCGCACGGCAACGTCGCGGGTCCCGACACCTCCCTGCAGTCGCAGCCCTCGAACGCCATCCGGCACGCCCTGGCCAAGCAGGGCCTGACCGTCGCCGACCTGGACCTCATCGAGATCAACGAGGCGTTCGCCGCGGTCGGCGTGCAGTCCATGCGGGACCTGGGCGTCGGCGAGGACATCGTCAACGTCAACGGCGGCGCCATCGCGCTGGGCCACCCGATCGGCATGTCCGGCGCGCGCCTGGTGCTCACCCTGGCCCTGGAGCTCCAGCGCCGGGGCGGCGGCACGGGTGCGGCGGCGCTGTGCGGCGGCGGCGGTCAGGGCGACGCCCTGATCATCACCGTGCCCGAGCGCGGCTGAGGCGCCGGGAAGTAGGATCACCCGCCGTGTCCAGCACCGAGAAGGCCGAGACGATCGACAAGACCGGCAAGACCGACAAGACCGACAAGACCGACAAGACCGAGGTGACCGACCTCGTCGAGCGCGCCCGCAAAGGCGACCCGCGCGCGGTGGCCCGGCTGATCTCCCACGTGGAGGACGGCTCGCCGCTGCTGCGCGCGGTGATGGCGGCCCTGACCCCGTACGCGGGCACCGCGTACGTCGTGGGGCTCACCGGCTCGCCCGGCGTCGGCAAGTCCACGTCGACCTCGGCGCTGGTCACGGCGCTGCGCAAACAGGGCAAGCGGGTCGGCGTCCTGGCCGTCGACCCCTCTTCGCCGTTCTCCGGCGGCGCGCTGCTCGGCGACCGCGTCCGGATGCAGGAGCACGCCACCGACCGCGACGTCTACATCCGCTCCATGGCCTCGCGCGGCCACCTCGGCGGCCTGTCCGCCACCACCCCGCAGGCCGTGCGGGTGCTGGACGCGGCCGGCTGCGACGTGGTCCTGATCGAGACGGTCGGCGTCGGCCAGTCCGAGGTGGAGGTCGCCGCCACCGCCGACACGTCGGTGGTGCTGCTCGCCCCCGGAATGGGCGACGGCATCCAGGCCGCCAAGGCCGGCATCCTGGAGATCGGCGACGTGTTCGTGGTCAACAAGGCCGACCGGGACGGCGCCGACGCCACCGTGCGCGAACTCGGCCACATGCTGGCGCTCGGCGAGTCGCGCGAGCCCGGCGACTGGCGGCCGCCGATCGTGAAGACGGTCGCGGCCACCGGCCAGGGCATCGACGACTTCATGGCGGCGCTGGACAAGCACCACGCCTGGCTGGAGAGTCACGGCAAGCTCGCGGAGCGCCGCCGGCGCCGGGCCGCCGAGGAGATCGAGGCCATCGCGCTGGCCGCGCTGCGGGCCCGGATCGGCGACCTGCACGGCGACCGGCGGCTGTCGGCGCTGGCCGAGCGGGTGGTGGGGCGCGAGCTCGACCCGTATACGGCCGCTGACGAGCTGGTGGCCGGGGTCAGCGACTGAGGCGACCGAGGCGGCTAAGGCGGCTGAGGCGACCGAAGCGACCGAACGCTGGCAGAAGCCCTACTTCTTCAGCGACTTGTGCAGCCAGAACGGCCCGGTCGGCAGCACCGACGCGATCAGCACCGTGGCGAACCGCTTGCCGTCCCAGCTCTGAGCCTGCTTCTGGTCGTAGGCCAGAGCCAGGTAGGCCAGGAATAGCAGCCCGTGGATCGAGCCGAAGACCATCGTCGCGGCCGGCATGTGGGCGCCGTACTTAAGGGGCATCCCCACGCACAGCAGGAGCAGGAACGACACGCCCTCGGCCAGCGACACCACGCGGAAGCGCGCGAGCTTGGCGTCGACTGCGGTGGCGACTTCGGCGGTGGTCACAGGCGGTCCCTCGTCGTTCAGCGGTACGAATGCCGACAACACGTCGGCAATGCAGGGAGAATACCGGACCAGCTATACCGCGTCGGCGCTCCCCCCTACGCTGTTCACCATGCGTGATTGGAACAGGCGCCACTGCGCGCGGCGGGGGCACGACACCTACGCACCGGTCGGACCCGGCATCGAACCGGAACTGGCCGCACGACTGAGAGTGGACACGGTTCACGGACCGGCGTGGCGCTGCCTGCGCTGCGGCGACTTCGTCATCGGCGAACCGAAGGGCAGCGGGCCGGCGGACGAGGCGCCGATCGTCCCGCGCGGCAAGGCGCTGCGCGACCTGTTCATCCTGCGGATCCTGGCGGTCGAGCGCGTGATCCGCGGCGTGGTGATCGCGCTGATCGCCTGGGCCGTGTGGAAGTTCGGCAGCAACCAGAACGCGGTGAAGCAGCTCTTCGAGTCGGACCTGAGCGCCTTCAAGCCGTTCGCCAACCACTTCGGCTGGGACGTGGAGCACGCCGGCGTGGTCGAGCGGGTCCGCAAGGCCTTCGACTACAGCCCGAAGTCCGTCCACATCGTGGCGCTGCTGCTCGGCGGCTACGCGCTGCTGGAGACGGTCGAGGGCGTCGGGCTGTGGCTGATGAAGCGCTGGGGCGAGTACCTGACCGCGGTCGGCACGTCGATCTTCCTGCCGCTGGAGGTCTGGGACGGCCTGAACAAGGTCCACGAGCACAAGTCCTACGTGCTGGCGGCGTGCACGTTCGTGATCAACGTGGGGGCCGTCGTCTACCTGCTGCTGTCCAAGCGGCTGTTCGGCATCCGCGGCGGTGCCGAGGCGTTCGAGGCCCAGCGGCACGCCGACGCGCTGCTGACCGTGGAGATCGCGGCGTGCGTCGGCGCTGGTGGTGACAGCACCGGTGCCGATGACGGCGTTCCGGTCCCGGATGCGCGCACGGCCCCGGGGGAGGCGATCGGCGGCGTCGCCGGCGTCGCGTAGCAGGTCGGTCCGGCCGAGAACGTTTTGGCTTCAACCACTGCCGTTAAACTCGGGTCATGAGTGACGACGCCACCCGGGAACCACCCTGGCTCGACGACGACGAGCAGGCGGTGTGGCGTCGTTACATCTCGGTGATGCGCCTGCTGCCGGACCGGCTCAACGCCAGCCTCAGCCGCGGCCACGGGATCACGCTGATCGACTACGAGGTCCTGGCCCGGTTGTCCGAGGCGCCGCTGCGGCGGCTGCGGATGACCGAGCTGGCCGAGGGCGCGCTGCTGTCGAAGAGCCGCCTGTCGCACCAGATCAGCCGCATGGAGAAGGAAGGCCTGGTGCGGCGGGAGCCGTGCGAGACCGACGGGCGCGGCTATTTCGCGGTGCTGACCGACGCGGGCTGGGAGAAGCTGCTGGCGGCGGTGCCCACGCATGTCAGGGATGTGCGGGAGACGTTCGTCTCGCCGATGGGCCGGGAGCAGCTGCTGGCGCTGGGGGAGGCGTTGAGCGCTATAGAGCGCGGTTTGGAGCCCGGACGGAGCTGAGCCCGGCGGGTGATCGAGGTCCGGCGCCGAGTCCGCCCTGACCCGGTCCGGAGCCGAGCGCTAACGCCGCCGGCCCCGCGCGAGCCGCGTGCCCGGTTCGGGGTGTCGCACCCACGGCACGAACGGCCACACCGCGGCCGACCCGATCAGCACCGCGATCCCCGAGAGCCCGAGCGCCGACACCGCCCACGACAGCCGCAGAATCGCGGCGAAGATCGTCGCCGCCGCGATACCGGCCAGCGTCCAGTCCGGAATCCGGTTCCGGGTCCGGTTGACCGCGATCCCGGCCGCCGCCATACGCCGCAGTACCGGACGTCCGAACAGCGACGCGAGCACCAGGCAGATCGCCACGGTCGCCAGGTGGCAGGCGACGATGTGATGCGGGTTCTCATCTGTGTCGCGGGTCGCGCCGAGAACCGTGTAGCGGGTGATCTCGTCGCGCCACACCAGGACCGGCCAGCGGTCGTCGGTCGAGATCTGTGCCGTCAGGTCGCGCGACTTGCTGACCGTGACCGCTTGCCAATCACCGACGTCCGGGTCGAGGCCGACGTCGGTCGTGTAGCCGTGCGCGTGCTTGCCGGTGTTCTTCGTCGCGTCGACGAAGGTGACGGTCGCGGTCGTGCGCAGTACGCAGTCGTGCGTGTTCGCGGCCCCGATCGCGCAGAACGGCGCCCGGTCGTAGCTGTCCTGATCGGTTTGCGCCGTCACCAGCGTCACCGAGGCGACCACCGTGACGATCGCGGTCGTGAGCCCGACGAGTGTGGCGAACACCAGGAAGACCCACAGCCAGATCCGGCCGCCGCGCCGCGGTTTCGGCCCCCATGCCACCAGGTCCAGCGCGCTCGGCTCCCGCCCGGATTTCCCCACGCGCCGATAGTACGCACGGCCGCCGCGGACCCCATAGCCCCCACCGTCCACTTCCCGGACGCGCTTGGAACGGTAGAGTCCATGCGGTCGCGGACCAGCACGCACGGACGCAACATGGCGGGGGCCCGCGCGCTCTGGCGGGCCACCGGGATGGGGGACGACGACTTCGGCAAGCCGATCGTCGCGGTGGCCAACTCCTTCACCCAATTCGTGCCCGGCCACGTGCACCTGCGCAACGTCGGCGAGATCGTCGCGGAATCCGTCAAGGAAGCCGGCGGCGTGGCCAAGGAGTTCAACACCATCGCGGTGGACGACGGCATCGCGATGGGCCACGCCGGCATGCTCTACTCGCTGCCCAGCCGGGAGCTGATCGCCGACGCCGTGGAGTACATGGTGAACGCGCACTGCGCCGACGCGCTGGTGTGCATCTCCAACTGCGACAAGATCACGCCGGGCATGCTGATGGCCGCGCTGCGGCTGAACGTCCCGACCGTGTTCGTCTCCGGCGGGCCGATGGAGGCCGGGAAGACCACCGCCATCGAGGGCGTGGTGCATTCCAAGATCGACCTGATCGACGCGATGATCGCCTCCGCCAACGACGCGGTCACCGAGGAGCAGCTCGGCAGCATCGAGCGCTCCGCCTGCCCCACCTGCGGCTCCTGTTCCGGCATGTTCACCGCCAACTCGATGAACTGCCTGGTGGAGGCCCTCGGGCTGGGCCTGCCCGGCAACGGCTCGGTGCTGGCCACCCACGCCGCGCGGCGGCAGCTGTTCGAGCGGGCCGGCGCCACGGTCGTGGAGCTCGCCAAGCGCTACTACGAGGGCGACGACGAGTCGGTCCTGCCGCGCGCCATCGCCACCCCGGCGGCGTTCGGCAACGCGATGGCCCTGGACGTGGCCATGGGCGGCTCCACCAACACCGTGCTGCACCTGCTGGCCGCCGCGCAGGAGGCCGGGGTCGGCTTCGGCCTGAAGGACATCGACCAGGTCTCCCGGCGCGTGCCGTGCATCTCCAAGGTCGCGCCCAGCAGCCAGTTCCACATGGAGGACGTGCACCGCGCCGGCGGCATCCCGGCGATCCTCGGCGAGCTGAACCGCGGCGGGCTGCTGGATCAGGATGTTCATTCGGTGCACGCCCCGACCCTGCAGACCTGGCTCGACGAGTGGGACGTGCGCGGCGGCAAGGCGTCCGAGGCGGCCGTGGAGCTGTTCCACGCCGCGCCCGGCGGCGTGCGCACCACCGAGCCGTTCTCCACCGCGAACCGGTGGGCGAGTCTGGACACTGATGCCGAGGCCGGCTGCATCCGCGACCTGGAGCACGCCTACACCAAGGACGGCGGCCTGGCCGTGCTGTGGGGCAACATGGCCGCCGACGGCGCGATCGTGAAGACCGCCGGCGTGGACGAGAAGATCTGGCGGTTCTCCGGTCCCGCCAAGGTCTTCGAATCGCAGGACGACGCCGTGGAGGCGATCCTGGCCAAGCGGATCGTCGCCGGCGACGTCGTGGTCATCCGCTACGAGGGCCCCAAGGGCGGCCCCGGCATGCAGGAGATGCTGTACCCGACGGCGTTCCTGAAGGGCACGGGCCTGGGCGCCAAGTGCGCGCTGGTCACCGACGGCCGCTTCTCCGGCGGCACCTCGGGGCTGTCCATCGGCCACGTCTCCCCGGAGGCGGCGGCCGGCGGAGTGATCGCCCTGGTCGAGGACGGCGACATCGTCCAGGTCGACATCGCCTCCCGCAGCCTGCACCTGGACGTCGAGCCCGAGGTGCTGGAGCGGCGCCGGGCCGGGCTCCTTGCCAAGCTCGGCGGATACCGGCCGCGCGAGCGCGACCGCCAGGTGTCCGTCGCCCTGCGCGCCTACGCCGCGCTGGCGTCCAGCGCCGCCACCGGCGGCGTGCGCGATCTGGGCCAGATCGGCAAGTAGGGCGCCGGGCTCCGGCGGCGCAGGCCTGCTCCCCACCACGATGAC
This sequence comes from Catenulisporales bacterium, assembly GCA_019510485.1. Lineage (GTDB taxonomy): Bacteria > Actinomycetota > Actinomycetes > Streptomycetales > Catenulisporaceae > Catenulispora. Next base: position 10,765 of record JAEKKI010000100.1, on the reverse strand, counting down.
GCATCCGATACGGTTCGGCGCGAAGCTGGTACCGCAGGGCACGACGATCGCCGCGCTGCGCGGCTTCTGGCGGCTGGCCGACGAATCAGGGTTCGACCACCTGTGGGTCTACGACCACCTGGCCGGGGTCGGCAACGCCGCCACGGTGGCCGAACCGGATCCGGCGATCGACGTGTACGACGGCTGGACGCTGCTCGCCGCCATGGCTTCGGAGACCCGCACCGCGCGCCTGGGCTGCATGGTCACCGCGAACACGCTGCGCCACCCGGCGGTGCTGGCGAAGATCGCCACCACCGTCGACCATCTGTCCGGCGGCCGTCTGGAGTTCGGCATCGGCGCCGGCTGGGCCGAGTACGAGCACCGGATGCTGGATCTGGAGCTCGGCGGCGCACGGCAGCGTATTGAGAAACTCGGCGAGGCGCTCGCGGTCGTCAAAGCCCTGTGGTCCCCGGCGCGCTTCACAGACTTCGCCGGCGAGCACTACACCCTCGACAAAGCGGTGCACGCGCCGAAACCCCTCCAGGCTCCGCACCCGCCGGTCTGGCTCGGCGGCACCGGCGAGAAGCGGATGCTGAGGCTGGTGGCCGAGCAGGCCGACGTCTGGAACACCGTCAACCATTCCGGAGTGGCCGAGGCCTCGCGGCTGTCCGGTGTGCTGGATCGCTGGTGTGCCGAGGTCGGGCGGGACCCGAAGGAGATCCGGCGCTCGGTGCAGCTGCGACCGGATCCACGTCGGGTGGTGGACGACGTGGCGCCCTGGTGCGAGGCCGGTTTCACCGAGATCGTGCTGTTCTTCGCCCCGGATCAGCCGCTCGCCGACCTGGAACAGGTCGCCGGGCGGCTGCCGGAGCTGCGTGCCCTGGGTTAGCCGGGGCACGCAGCCGGTCGCGCTACCGCGTCAGCTCACGCTCACACTCGTGTCGTCCAGGACGAACGAGGTCTGCAACGAGGAGTCCTCGGTGCCGGTGAACTTCAAGGTGATGCTCTGGCCGATGTACGGGGTCAGGCTGAAGGAGTGCGACGCGTAGCCGCTCGCCTTGTTGAGGTTGGAGTACGTCGCCAACGTGGCGACCACGGTGCCGGAGGAGTTCAGGACCTGCACGGTGACCTTGTCGAAGGCCGTGGTGGTCGTGGTCTCCGCGGAGTCGATGTGCAGCCAGAAGCCGAGCGTCGCCGACTTGCAGGTGGACGGGATGGTCACCTTCTGCGAAACGGAATCGGTGTGGGTCGTGCCATAGCCGTCCATCCACGCGTCCCAGCTGCCGGAGTGGGCCGGCTCGGAGGACGAGCTGTTCAGCACTCCCGCGGTCAGCGTCCACGGCGTGGCGCTTCCGGTCTCGAAGCCCGGGTTGCCGAACAGCTGGGCCGCGGTGCAGCCGGTGCCGACCGGGTTCACGGTCCAGGAGAAGGAGGTGCTGCCGGAGGCGGTACCCGAGGAGGCCGTCACCGTGACGTTATAGGTGCCGGCGGTGGTCGGGGTGCCGGTGATGGCGCCGGAGGAGCTGATCGACAGGCCGGCCGGGAGCCCGGTGGCCGAGTAGGTCAGCGACTTGCCCGCCGAGTCGGTCGCCGAGATCTGCACAGTGCCGATCGCGGTGCCGACGGTCGAGCTCTTGCTCCCCGGGTTCGTCACCGTGACCGTCTCGGCGCCGCCGCCGTGCTGCACGATCGGGTGCGAGATCGCGCAGGAGTTGGTGTCGTTCGACCAGGAGGCCTGCTGGGCGTAGGTGCCGAAGGAGCCGAAGGAGACGTTCGCGGCGCCGCCGGACGAGCCGGGGGACAGCCACGCGCACTCATCGGAGTTCTCCTGGCCGTCGAACGACGAGCCGGTGTGGTTGGTCCAGCCGCCGGCCGGGTTCTGGTCGGACAGCGTCTCGTGCCACTCGTGGCCCAGCGTGATGGTGTAGCCGTCGGTGGTCCCGGGGGAGTTCACGAAGCCCACGCCGCAGCCGGAGCCGGAGTCGATGTTGTACGGCTGGTTGGAGAAGGCGAAGTCGCCCACGTCGGAGCTGATCGCGCCGCCGGTGAGCGTGCTGTCGCCGTTGTAGTCGTGCCACGCGCAGTACTGGCCCTGGTAGCTGTCGGGGTTCGTGCCCTTCGGGGACAGGATGACGTAGTACGCGTGCCGGTTGGCCGCGGCGGTGGTGTTGCCGAAGTGGTGCGCCGCGTTCAGGGCCTCCTGCCCCAGCTGGTGCCCGCTCGCGGTCGACGGCGAGGCCACGGAGTTGTCGTACCAGACGCCGGCGAGCACGCCGCCGCTCTGGTAGGGCACGAACTGGCTGGCCGGCAGGCTGGCCGGGCAGGACGTGGCACCGGTGCTCACTCCGGCCCCGTCACACCACTGCGTGAGGTCCGCCGACCACAGCTCGTTGTTGGTGCCGATGCCCTTGAACATCTGCTGGGCGACGCCGGCGGCTCCGGCGGTGTCGGTCGAGAACTTGGCGTTGCCGTTCGAATCGGTGGTCTGCGTCCCCCATTGGCTGCCATAGAAGACGAGATAGACCTGGGACTTGGCACCGGAGGTGACGCCGGTGCCGTCGATGCCGCCGCCGTAGGACAGCGTCTCCGGACCGGTGGCCGCCCCGACCGCCGCGGCAGCCGGATGCGTGGCGTCCCACGCCTTCTGCTTCTGGTACTGCGCGAGGTTGGGGACAGCGCCGTGCCGGTAGGGGTGACCGTACGTCGGCGCGTAAGGGTTCGCGGTGCCCGACGACGAGGATGAGCCGGAGGTCGACGACGTCGCCGCCACTCCGGTGGCCGCCGTGGCGAACAGCGTGATCGCCGCTGTTCCCAATCCCGCGGCCGCTCTCAATGGGACCCGATGCACGTGGTTTTCCTCTCCGAACCGGTTCACGGTCCATTTTTGGAGGTGGGGTATCAGGACACGTACCGACGGGGAAAGTAAGGGGCTTTGGGGAAGACGTCAACGCGCTTAGGCGTTAAATCTTTAGCCGTGCGCGAAGGCGAGGGTTGCCGGAAAGGGCTGGGAGAGGGTCGGTAAGGGAGTCCGGCGCGGATCGGCGGCACAAAGCAGCCCGCCGGTCGAATGACCGGCGGGCGAGGAGGATTATCAGGGTTTTGATCAGACTCTATAAGCGGCCTTCATATCGCGGGCCCGGCGGACGCCCCTCAGGCTTCCCCTTCCGCATCCACCCGCACCGTGCCGATCCCGGCGTCGCTCAATCCGGGCAGGATCTTCTCGGCGTCGCCCTCGATCACCACCACCGCGTGCTCCGGGAACAGCCGCCGGGCCGCCGCGGCGTCGACGTCGTCCTTCGACAGCTTCGTGTACTCGGCGTACTTGCGCGTGAAGTAGTCGTCCGGCAGGCCGAACTCGACGATCTGCGCCAGCGCGCCGCCCACGGCACCGGGCGTCTGCAGCGCGATCGGCAGCGAGCCGGTCCGGTAGGCCTTCGTGGACGCCAGCTCATCCTCCGTGACGCCCTCGCGCTTGATGCGCTCGATCTCGGCCAGCGCGTCGACCGTGGCCTCCGCCGTGACCTCCGTGTGCACGGAGGTGGACGCGGAGAATATCCCGCTGTCCCGCTCCAGCTCGAACCCGCCGCGCGCGCCGTAGGTGTACCCCTTCACCTCGCGCAGCTGGTGGTTCAGCCGCGAGTTGAAGGTCCCGCCGAGAATCGTCCCCATGGCCTCGATCGCGGTGAAGTCCTCGGTGTCGCGACGCGGCCCGTGATGCGCGATCGCCACCACCGACTGCACGCTGCCCGGCCGGTCCACCACCACGATCTCGCGCTCGGTCAGCTCCCGGGCCGCGGCCGGCGCCGCCGGCTTGGGCTCCGGCGCGCTGTCGGCGAGCAGGATCCGGCCCAGCGCCGCGATGTCCAGCTCCGACAGATCCCCGGCCAGCAGCAGGGTCCCGCCGACCGACAGGTGCTCGGCGTGGAACGCCCGCACGTCGTCGAGTGTCAGAGCGCTGACGGAGGCCACCGACCCGGTGTCCTGCTTGCTGTGCCGGCTCTCCGGCAGGTACAGGCCGCGCATCAGGGCCTCGGAGGCGCGGGTGCCGGGCATCGCCCAGGCGGTCGTCAGCTTGGCGACGCGGTCGCCGCGGACGCGTTCGAAGTCGGCGTCGGCCAGCCGGGGCCGGCGCAGCGCCTCGGCCACCAGCTCCAGCGCGGCGGTGATGCGGTCCACCGGGGCCTGCACGCCGACCCGCAGCACGTCGGTGTCGACCGAGGCGGACCAGGAGGCGCCCAGGGACTCCAGCGCCAGGGCGAAGTCGTCGCCGCTCTTGCGCTCGGTGCCCTCGCGCAGCAGATCGCTGGTGATCTTGCCGACGCCCTCCCGCCCGGCCGGCTCGCGGACCACGCCGGCCTCCAGCAGCACCCCGGCGTAGGCCATGCGCTGACCGGGCAGGTGCGCGGCGACGACCTCGCCCCCGGGCAGCCGGGTACGGTCCACCGCGGGGAAGACGTACGGGCGCGGCGGGCCGCCGGCGGGGCGCTCGGCGATCAGGGTGTTGGTCATGCTGCGGCCTCCTCGGCGGCGTCGTCTTCGGTCGCCGTCCCCGGCGTCACGTACTCGACCACGACGCGGTTGTCCTCGGGCAGGATCAGGGCGGCGGCGCGCTGGACGTCCTCGGCGGTGACCGCCTCCAGGCGCGGCAGGTACTCGCGCACCGCCTTCGGGTCGCGCTCCAGGGTGGCGTACTGGCCGAGCGTGTCGGCGCGCCCGCCGAGCTCGCCGACGGCGCGCAGCCAGTCGCTGGTCAGCAGGGCCTTGGCCCGGTCGAGTTCGGCCTCGGACACCGGGGCCGAGGCGTCGGCCAGGCCGTCGAGCACCGCCACGAACTCGCGCTCCACCTCGGCGGCCTCGACGCCGTCGCGCGGGCTGAACAGGCCGATGAAGGCCGAGGCGCCGTAGGCGAACCCCCAGACCGAGGTGTAGGCCTCCTCGCGCTGCGCCAGGTTCTTCTCGGTGACCAGCTTGCGGTACAGGCGCGAGCCGCGGCCCCGGCCCAGGACCGCGGCCAGGACTTCGACCGCGGCGAAGCTGTCGTCCCGGGTGTCGGGGGCGCGGAACATGAAGAACGTCATCGGGCGCGGCACCGTCTCGTCCGGCTCCACGCGGCGCCTGGTCTCGCCGATCTTCAGCTGCGGCAGCGTGCCGTCCGGGGCCGGCGGGATCGCGCCGTGCGGCCGGATGCCGCCGAAGTACTTCTCGGCCAGGCGCACCACTTCGTCCGGATCGACGTCGCCGGCCACGGTCAGCACCGCGTTGTTCGGCGAGTAGTAGACGGCGTTGAAGTCCTGGAAGTCCTCCAGGGCCGCGTCCTGCAGCTCCTCCATCGAGCCGATGGTGGTGTGGTGGTACGGGTGGCCCTCGGGGAAGGCGAGTTCGAACGCGTACTCGACCCAGCGGCCGTACGGCGGGTTGTCGTAACGCTGGCGCCGCTCGTTCTTCACGACCTCGCGCTGGTTGTCCAGCGTCTCCTGGGTCAGGGCCAGCGAGCCCATGCGGTCGGCCTCCAGCCACAGCGCCAGCTCCAGCTGGGCCGTGGGCATGACCTGGAAGTAGTTCGTGCGGTCGGGGTTGGTGGTGGCGTTGATGCCCGCGCCGCCGGCCGCCGTCACCCACTCGAAGTGCTCGCCCTTGGCCACGTGCGCCGAACCCTCGAACATCAGGTGCTCGAACAGGTGGGCGAAGCCGTGCTTGCCGGCCGGCTCGTGCCGGGAGCCGACGTCGTACCAGAGGTTCACGGCCGCGATCGGCGTTGTCGGATCGGGGCTGACCACGACGCGCAGTCCGTTGTCGAGCACTGCTTCGTGGATCGGCCAGGGAAAGGATGCTGCGGCCGCGTCGGCCGCGTCGGTGCCCGGTTCGCTCTTGACCTCTGTCACGCCTGCCAGTCAACGCGATCGGGTCGCCGTTCGTCCACTCAGGCGCGCGGGCTCGGGTCCGTGTCGAGTCCGGTCCGCGGGCCCGGCGGTACTTCACCGGCCGGACCGACTAACGTAACCGCGTGCCCAAGGACCGCAGTCTGGACTTCGACCCGATCGAGCGTGCCTTCCAATCGTGGACGAGCCGCTGGGGCGAGTCCACCTCGATGCTCGCCATCACCTCCGTGATGCGCGCGCAACAGCTGCTGCTGGCGCGGGTGGACGCGATCGTGAAGCCGTACGAGCTCACCTTCGCGCGCTACGAGGCGCTCGTGCTGCTCACCTTCAGCCGGGCCGGGGCGCTGCCGCTGTCGAAGATCGGGCAGCGGCTGCAGGTGCATCCGACCTCGGTCACCAACATCATCGACCGGCTGGAGAAGTCCGGACTGGTGGCGCGCCGCCCCAACCCGGACGACGGCCGCGGCACCCTGGCCGAGATCACCCCCAAGGGCCGGGACATCGTGGAGAAGGCGACGCGGGACCTGATGGCCGACGAGTTCGGCATGGGCGCGCTGTCGGCGGAACAGCATCGGACGCTGTTCACCGTGCTGCGCGACCTGCGGGTGGCCGCGGGCGACTTCGAGCCGTAGGCCGCAGGGCGTAGGGCGCCGACAGCCGAAAGCCCAGCTCCGGCCAGTAGCCTCGCATTTAGTAGGACGTCCTAGTAAAATCGGGGTATGGACTCCGAGCAGATCTCCGCGGGCCGCGCTCGCTGGCAGGCGCGCTACGACGCCGCACGCAAGCGGGACGCCGACTTCACCACCATCTCCGGCGACGAAGTCGAGCCGGCCTACGGCCCGCCCGAGGGCGCCGACGTCCCCGGCTTCGAGCGGATCGGGTGGCCGGGGGAGTACCCGTACACCCGCGGGATCCACCCCACCGGATACCGCGGCAAGCCCTGGACGATCCGGCAGTTCGCCGGCTTCGGCAACGCCCAGCAGACCAACGAGCGCTACCGGATGATCCTGGACGCCGGCGGCGGCGGGCTGTCGGTGGCCTTCGACATGCCGACGCTGATGGGACACGACTCGGACTCCCCGCGCGCCCTCGGCGAGGTCGGGCACTGCGGCGTGGCCATCGACTCCGCGGCCGACATGGAGATCCTGTTCGACGGCATCCCGCTGGGCGACGTCACCACTTCCATGACGATCAGCGGCCCGGCCGTGCCGATCTTCTGCATGTACCTGGTCGCCGCCGAACGTCAGGGTGTGGATCTCAGCCGGCTGAACGGCACGCTCCAGACCGACATCTTCAAGGAGTACATCGCGCAGAAGGAGTGGCTGTTCGACCCCGAGCCGCACCTGCGCCTGATCGGCGACCTGATGGAGTTCTGCGCCGAGAAGGTCCCGGCGTACAAGCCGCTGTCGGTGTCCGGCTACCACATCCGCGAGGCCGGGTCCACGGCCGCGCAGGAGCTGGCGTTCACGCTGGCCGACGGCTTCGGCTACGTCGAGCTGGGCCTGTCGCGCGGGATGGACGTCGACGTATTCGCCCCCGGGCTGTCGTTCTTCTTCGACGCGCACGTGGAGTTCTTCGAGGAGATCGCGAAGTTCCGCGCGGCCCGGCGGATCTGGGCGCGCTGGATGCGCGAGGTGTACGGCGCCAAGACCGAGAAGGCGCAATGGCTGCGCTTCCACACCCAGACCGCGGGTGTATCGCTGACGGCGCAGCAGCCGGACAACAACGTGGTGCGCACCGCGATCGAGGCGCTGGCCGGCGTGCTCGGCGGCACCAACTCGCTGCACACCAACGCCCTGGACGAGGTGCTGGCGCTGCCGTCGGCGAAGTCGGCGGAGATCGCGCTGCGCACCCAGCAGGTGATCATGGAGGAGACCGGCGTGGCCAACGTCGCCGACCCGCTCGGCGGCTCCTGGTACGTCGAGGCCCTCACCGACCGCATCGAGGCCGAGGCCGAGGCGATCTTCCAGCGGATCTTGGACCTGGCTCCCAACGGCGCGGCGCACCCGATCGGCCCGATGACCGCCGGTCTGCTGCGCGGTATAGAGGACGGCTGGTTCACCTCCGAGATCGCCGAGAGCTCCTTCGCCTACCAGCGCGCCGTCGAGAAGGGCGACAAGCGCATCGTCGGCGTGAACGCGCACATGGACACGATCGAGGAGCCGCTGGAGATCCTGCGGGTCTCGCACGAAGTCGAGCGCGAGCAGGTACGGGTGCTGGCCGAGCGCAAGGCCGCACGCGACTCGGCGGCGGTCGAGGCGGCGCTGGCGGCGATGCTGGACGCGGCGCGCTCGGGCGCGAACATGGTGCCGGCGATGCTGGACGCGGCCCGGGCCGAGGCCACGCTCGGCGAGATCTGCGACGCGCTGCGCGGGGAGTGGGGCGTGTATCGGGAGCCGGCGCGGATCTGACTTCTGGCTCAGAGGCCGCCGTTGAGCCGCAGCTGCGCCAGCCCGGACAGCAGCACCGACACCAGGCGCGTCAGATACCCCTCGTCCACCGGCTCGCCCTTGATCAGGATCCGGTGGACCAGGGTGCCGCAGATCATGTCGAAGATCAGGTCGACGTCCGTCTCGCCCTCGACCTCGCCGCGGGCGCAGGCCCGTTCCCAGGCCTCGTAGACGAGCCGGCGCTGCGGGTCCATCACCTGGCCGCGCACCTTCTCCCGCAGGGAGGCGTCCCGGTCGGCCTCGGCGGCCAGGGCGAGCAGGGCGGCCTGGGTCTCCGGGAGCTGGAGCAGCTTCACGTACTGCCCGACCGTGGCCAGCGCGTCCTGGAGCATCGAGCCGCGGTCGACGACCTCCAGGTGCGAGAACAGCTCCGCCATCGCGTCCACCACCAGGTCGGCCTTGCCCGGCCAGCGGCGGTACAGCGTGGTCTTGGCGACGCCGGCGCGCGCGGCGACCTCGGCGATGGTCAGGTCGGCCCAGCCGCGCTCGGCCAGCAGGGCGCGGGTGGCGGACAGGATCGCGGTGTCCGCTTCCACGCTGCGGGGTCGGCCACGGGTGCGGGCCGCCCCGGGCTTCTCCGTGCTCTTGTCCTGTTCTATCTCCCCGGACCCGGACACGTCGGCTGCCGCCTCCTTCTGGTCGGTTGCGAGGATTCACGCGAACGTCACGCGCCGAATCCTCCCGCACCCGGCGCATTTGCGATACGCTTCGACGCGTATCTTAACGAACTGCGTCAGCCTTGCTTCCACGAGCGGGACACGCAAGAGCGCCGACGGCTCCGGGTGGGGACCCGGAGGGCGGTTGGCGCGAGGTCGGCCGGAAAGGGGAGGATGGCGCTATGAGACAGCGACCGCAGTTCCCCGGGTCGGCTCCCGGCGGGGGCGCGGGGCTCCCCGCCTCCGCCCTGCGGGGCGTGGTGGACCTCGGGGCCCTCGCCGCCAAGCCGCAGCCCGCCTCCGGTTCCGGACCCGCATCACAGCCTGGCGGCGGCTCCGGCTCGGCGTCCCAGGACGGGGCGGCCGGCACCGGCACCATCGACTCGCCCCTGGTCTTCGACACCACCGACGCCACCTTCGACGCCGACGTCATCGAACGCTCCCTGACCGTCCCGGTCGTCATCGACTTCTGGGCCGAGTGGTGCGGGCCGTGCAAGCAGCTCTCGCCGGTCCTGGAGCGGCTGACCGTCGAGTACGGCGGCCGCTTCGTGCTGGCCAAGCTCGACGTGGACGCCAACCCCATGCTGGCCCAGGAGTTCGGCGTCCAGTCCATCCCGATGGTGGTGGCCGTGGTCGGCGGCCGGCTGGTGCCGCTGTTCCCGGGCGCGGTCCCGGAGGCGCAGGTCCGCAGGTACCTGGACGAGCTGCTGCGGCTGGCCGCCGAGAACGGCGTCACCGGCACCGCCGCCGGCGGCGAGGCGCCGGCCGAGGTGCCCGAGCCGCCGATGGACCCGGCGCTGGCCGCCGCCTACAACGCGCTGGAGGAGAACGACCTCGAAGGCGCCGCGCAGGCCTTTCGCAACGTCCTGAACTCCAACCCGGCGGACACCGAGGCCAAGCTGGCGCTGGCACAGGTCGAGCTGATGCTGAACACGCGCGACCTGGACCCGGCGCAGGTGCGGGCCGAGGCCGAGGCCAAGCCGGACGACGTGAAGGCCCAGATCGCCGCCGCCGAGCTCGATCTGGCGATGGGCAGCGTGGAGCCGGCGATCGACCGGCTGGTGGGCTTCGTGGCCCGCAGCGCCGGCGCCGACCGGGACGCCGCGCGGGTCAAGCTGCTGGACTTCTTCGACCTGCTCGGACCGGAGGACCCCCGCACCGCCATCGGCAGGCAGGCGCTGACACGCGTGCTGTTCTGATCCATCGGCCGGCGGCCGAACAGGTCGGAGCCGGTCCGCGACTCGCCCCCACAGCCCTGATCACCAGGGCGTGGGGGTGTTTCTTTGCCTTTTCTTTGCCAAGTGTCACACCTGGCAAAAGCGTTATCAGTCCTCCGATGACAGCGGGCTCACGCTCGGCGGAATAGGCGATTATGTCCGTATCCTTACGCCACCCAGCGTGTCCGACCGAGCATCAGTTCCCATCGATCGGCCCCTGATGACCCTCGATGGGGGGAACACTGTCCCCCGATCGTGTTACCGGTCGGTAACGAACCCCTTGTGCGCAAGCCGGGAGTAGAACAGGATCACATCGCTCGGTCTGTTCATCCGACGATCCTTGAATCGCGGCGGCAGGTCCCCACCGGGTCGGCAGAGGTGTTCGTCGCTGCCGTTGCCGAAGGACGGTCTCGGCACCTCGCTTCGGCCGCATGCCGCGGTCCGGCGCGCGCTGGACCCGTCCCACCGCTCGTGGAGGAGTAACGCATGAAGGACGCAATGGGCGCCCAGGTGTTGGGCGGCACCAGGTGGAAGCGCTTCGCGCTGGTCATGGTGCCGACCGTCGGCATCGCCGGCGCCATGAC
>JAEKKI010000099.1 GCA_019510485.1 Catenulisporales bacterium | reverse complement strand
AGCGACTGCGCCACCTTCGGCTTGGCCACGAAGGTGCCCTTGCCCTGGATGCGCTCCAGCCGGCCCTCGACGACGAGTTCGGCCAGCGCCTGGCGCACGGTGGTGCGCGAGGTGTCGAACTCGGTCGCCAGCAGCCGCTCCGGCGGCACCGGGGTTCCCGGGGGCATCGTCTGGGTCAGGTCCAGCAGGTGCTGCTTCAGGCGGTAGTACTTGGGCACCCGGACGGTTTCGAGCGCTGATTCCAGCGCCGGCGCCGCGGCTTGCGCGCCGTGCGCCTCCAGAGCGATGTTCGCGGGTTCTGCGGTCATGAACGGCCCCTCCTCGTGGCCCAAAGTGCCATGGACCCGCGCGGGTGTCCACCGCCCCGGCGATCTCCGCCGCCGACTTTCTTCGGAAACCGACCTTTACCTGCGGCGGCGCGACCGGAAACGGCCCTGGTTGCGGCTTGGTAACGGCTCGGGCAACCGGAGCCGGCAAGTCTTGACGCTCCCAGTGGTCTATGCCAGTCTCCGGACTGGTCTAAACCAATCGGGAACGGCGGGGAAACGCTTCAGGAGGCGGCTCCCACCGGCCCGACCGGCTCCAGCCGCTCCACCGCTCCACACCTCACCAGACTCACCAGACCGGTATTCACCGACACCAGACGCAGCACGCGACGGCATCGCTCAGGGTTGCCGTGACGCGCGGTCGGTCTGTGGGTCCTCCAGATCCCTCACCTTCCAAGGAGAACGGCATGCAGCGCAAGCTCATAGCCCTGACGTCGGCCGCCGCGGCCGTGGCGCTCATGGCCTCCGCGTGCAGCTCGTCGAAGTCCGGCGGCACCGCCCCCGCCGGCGCCACCTCGGGCACCACGGCCGCCCCGTCCTCGAACGCCCTCGGCACCGGGGGCACCGGCTCCACCGGCTCGGCGATCACCACCGACGGCAAGGGCAAGACCGTCAACGTCTGGCTCATGCAGGACGCCCAGAAGGGCTGGAACGACGTCGTCGACCAGGCCGTGACCCGGTTCAAGGCCGAGACCGGCGCCGACGTGAAGATCAACTGGCAGACCTGGACGAACTACGGCCAGACCGTGGACGCGGCCGTCGGCTCCTCCTCGGCCCCGGACGTGCTGGAGCTGGGCAACACCCAGACCGCGAAGTACATCGGCGCGAACCAGCTGACCGACCTGACCGCCGACAAGGCGAAGTTCGACAACTCCGGCGCCTGGCTGGACAGCCTCGCGGCGTCCGGCGCCTCGCCGGACGGCGCCAAGCAGTACGCGATCCCCTACTACGCGGGCGCCCGCGTCCTGATCTACCGCAAGGACCTGTTCGCCGCGGCCGGCGTCACCAACCCGCCCGCCACGCTCGACGAGCTCAAGGCGGACCTGGACAAGGTCAAGGCGGCCAACTCCGCCAAGCCCAACTTCTCCGCGCTCTACCTGCCCGGCCAGAACTGGTACACCGCCATCTCCTTCGGCGCGAACACCTTCGGGGTGCAGGGGATCATCGCCAAGGCCGACGGCGACAAGTACACCGGCACCCTGACCGACCCGAACTTCATCAAGGGCATCCAGACCTGGAACGACCTGCAGAAGAGCTACTCGGTCGGCGGCGCGGGCAAGGACGAGAAGGACCAGGACGCGCTGATGGCCAAGGGCAACATCGCGGCCATCGTCGGCGCCGGCTGGGAGGCCGGCTCGGTGGCCGACCCGCAGACCGGCGACCCGTCCCTGAAGGACAAGCTGGGCGAGGTCGCGGTCCCGGGCCTGACGGCGGACAAGCCGACCCCGGCGTTCCTGGGCGGCTCGAACCTGGCGGTCCCGGCCAAGGCGGCAAACGCCAAGCTCGGTGAGGAGTGGATCCGCGTCTTCACCGACACCGCCAGCATGAAGCTGCTCGCGGCCAAGGCGATCCCGAACAACAAGACCCAGATCGGCGACTACATCGCCGCCGACCCGGCCAACAAGGCCACCGGCGACGCGGCCAAGGGCGTCACCTGGTTCATCCCGAACTCGCCGAACTGGGCGCCGGCGGACGAGACCCAGCTGAAGACCGCCTTCGGCCAGATCGCCTCCGGCCAGGACCCGGCCGCCGTGCTCAAGGGGCTGCAGGAGAGCATCCTGAAGGACCTCAACAGCTGATCCGCGGCTGATCGTCACGCAGTGACACGCGCCAGGGGCCCGGCCCGCGAGGCCGGGCGTCCCTGGCGGACAGACACGCACCGGTGGCCGGCGCCGTGAGGGAGGGGGCCTCAGCGCCGGCCGTGGGGTCTGCCGCCGGCAGCCAGCCGTCAGTCGTCAGCCGTCATCAGAGCCGGGCGCCCGAGAGGATCGCGGATCCAATGAGTGTTATCGAGAACAGGGCCTCCCGCCGGAAGGTCCAACCCCCGCCGCCGCGAAAGCGCGCGGTCACGGTGCGGGGCAGGTCCCTGCCCTACCTCTTCCTGGCCCCGGCCACCGTCGTGCTCGTCACGATGCTGGGCTATCCGCTGGTCCGGATGGTCATGCTGGCGTTCCAGAACATGAACAACTACCGGAAGTTCGTGAACCCCGGGCTGGTCAGCTGGGTCGGGCTCGACACCTTCGACTCCATCCTCAAGGACTCGGTCTTCTGGGAGGTCGTCCGCCGCACCTTCGTCTGGACGGCGCTGAACGTCGCCCTGAGCATGGTGCTCGCCATGGCCATCGCCGCGCTGCTGGGCCGGATCTCGTCCTGGGCGCGGATCACGCTGATCACGGTGCTGCTGTTCGTCTGGTCGATGCCGACGATCGTCACCGGCACCGTCTTCCGCTGGCTGTTCGACAACGCCTACGGCGTCATCGACTACATCCTGTACCTGTGCGGCGGCAAGGGCATGCTGCACCACGACTGGTTCGCCGATCCGAAGCAGGGCCTGTACGTGGTCGTGACCTCGGTCGTGGTCTGGGGCGCGCTGCCGTTCCTGGTCCTGGCCCTGCACGCCGGCATGACCCAGGTGCCGACCGAGCTCAAGGAGGCCGCCCGGGTCGACGGCGCCTCGACGCTCCAGGTGTACCGGAACGTGACGCTGCCGATCCTGCGCCCGCTGCTGCTGATCACCACGGCGCTGTCGTTCATCTGGGACTTCCAGTGCTTCAACCAGATCTGGACCATGCGCAACGGCGCTCCCGAGCAGGGCTACTGGACCATCGGCGTGTACCTGTTCGAGCAGGCCTTCGACCGCAACCGATACAGCGACGGCGCGGTCATCTCGCTGGCGATGATCGTCCTGATGCTGCTCCTGCTCGTCTTCTACATCCGTCAGATGCTCAAGATCGGGGACCAGAAGTGAGCGCCCACCCCCGCACGTCCCGCCGGCACCGCGGCCTGACAGCGTTCTGGAACACCGTCGCGATGTTGATCGCCGTCGTGCTGGCGTTCCCGATCTACTGGATGGTCCTGACGACTGTGAAGTCGAACAAGGACCTCATCTCCCAGCACCCGACGTTCTGGCCGTCGCACTTCGACTTCTCGTCGTACTCCTCCGCGATGGAGGACAACTTCGGCGGGAACCTGCTGAACACCCTGGTGATCACGCTGGGCTCGGTGGCCATCAGCCTGGTCGTCGGCCTGCTGGCGGCGCTGGCCGTGGCCCGGTTCGACTTCCGGGGCCGCAAGCCGTTCATCGTGGCGATCCTGGTGGTCCAGATGGTGCCGCTGCTCACCATCCTGGTCGGCCTGCTCCCGGTGCTGAACGCCACGAACCTGTACGGCTCGGTACTGGGTGTGATCGCGGCGTACCTGATCTTCACGATCCCGTTCATCATCTGGACGCTGCGAACCTACATCGTCGGCATCCCGGCCGAACTGGACGAGGCCGCGATGGTCGACGGCTGCACCAAGGCCCAGGCGTTCCGGCGGGTCGTCCTGCCGCTGCTGACCCCGGGGCTGGTGTCCACCGGCGTCTTCGCGTGGATCCAGGCCTGGAACGAGTTCGTGATGGCCCGGCAGATCCTGGCCCCCGCCGACAACAAGACGGCGATGGTGTGGCTGACGTTCTTCAGCTCCACCCCGACCCACGGCGCGGACTACGGCGGGCAGATGGCCGGCGCGCTGATCATCGCCGCCCCGGTCATCATCCTGTTCACGATCTTCCAGAGCCGCCTGTCGACCGGTCTGACCGCCGGCGCGGTCAAGGGATAGGGGCTGCGGCGCGCATGGAGGATCACCTTCTCCACGACGCCGCCGCGGTCCTCCAGCCGGGGTTCGTCAACGACGGGCCCGGCCGGATCCCGGACTGGGTGCGGCGCGCCCTCGCCGAGGACGGTCTCGGCGGGGTCGCCTACTACGGACGGAACATCGCCGCGACGCCGGAGCGGACCGGCGAGCTGTCGGCCGCCTTGCGGGCCGTGAACCCGCAGGTGCTGATCGCGGTGGACGAAGAAGGGGGCGACGTCACCCGCATCGATGTCGCGACTGGGTCGGCGTTCCCCGGGAACTACGCGCTGGGCCACGTCGACGATCCGGAGCTGACCGAGACCGTGGCCCGGGAGATCGGGCTGGTGCTGCGGCGCTCCGGGATCAACTTGAACTACGCGCCGGACTGTGACGTCAACACCAATCCGGACAATCCGGTGATCGGGACCCGGTCCTTCGGGGCCGATCCGGAGGTGGCGGCACGGCATTCGGCGGCGTACGTCAGGGGTCTGCAGGCGGCGGGGGTCGCCGGGTGCGCCAAGCACTTCCCCGGCCACGGGGACACCGCCGTGGACTCGCACCACGGCCTGCCGCTGGTGCGGCACTCCGACGAGGAGTGGAGCAAGCACCTGGCGCCGTTCCGGGCCGCGATCGCCGCCGGCGTGAAGTCGGTGATGACCGCGCACATCCTGGCGCCGCGCTATGACGCCGAGTTCCCGTCGACCATGAGCCGCAAGGTGCTGATCGACCTGCTGCGCGGCGAGCTCGGGTTCACCGGTCTGGTGGTCACCGACGGCATCGAGATGGGCGCCATCGCCGACACCTTCGGGGTCGCCGAGGGCACGGTGCTGGCGTTGGCCGCCGGGGTCGACGCGGTGTGCGTCGGCGGCGGGCTGCGCGACGAGGCCGACTACCTGATGCTGCGCGACGCCTTGGTCGACGCGGTCAAGGCGGGACGGCTGGACGCCGAGCGGCTGCACCAGGCCGCGACGCGGGTGCGGGAGCTGGGCGCCTGGACCGCCGCGGAGCGTGCGCGTTTCGAGGAGGGGACGCACGCTGCCGGGGGTTCTCAGGCCGCTGTGGCCGCGGCCGCGAACGGCCCGGCGCCGCCGATCGGCCTGGCGGCCGCGCGCCGTGCGCTCACCGTCTCCGGGGCTCCGCTGGTCCCGCTGAGCCGTCCGGCGGCGGTTCTGGAGTTCGTGCCGGTGGCCAACAACGCGGCCGGGACCGCGGTGCCGTGGGGCCTGAGCCCGGTGCTCGCCGAGCTGCCGGCCGGCAGCACGGCGGTGCGGTTCGTGCAGCCCGGCGCGACCACCGGCTTCGCCGGCGACGCCGACACCGATCTGGTCGGCGAGCGCTCCACGCAAAGCGCCGTGCCCTACACCGCCACGGCCGTCTCCGAGGCCGTGGCAGCCGCCGCCGGCCGTCCCCTGATCCTGGTCGTCCGCGACGCGCACCGTCACGCCTGGATGGCCTCCGCGCTGGCCGCCGCGACCGCCGTTCGGCCCGACGCGATCGTGGTGGAGATGGGCATCGCATACGGCCTGGGAGAGAAGGGCGCCGGGGCGACGCTGGTCGCCTCGCACGGGGCGGCGTTGGTATCCGGCCTCGCGGTCGCGCGGGTCCTTGTCGAAGGAACGGCCTAGACGCGCTGAGGGTCCGCCACAGGAATGGCGGACCCTCGTTTTGCAAGATTGTTTTCACAAGATTGTTTTCATGGGACCGCCGCCGACGGCTCCGGCCGGCCCTCCGGCCCCGGGCCCGCGGCGGTGTCGGCCCCTCAACCTCCACCGCCGCGCTGGCCCGCGGCCTTCTTGGTTCGCCGCCGTCCCGGCCGTCCGGCGAGGCGTGCGGAGCCTCGCGCGAAGCGTTGCCGCCGGGTGGCGGCCTGGTCGGGAGCACCGGCCCGCACCTGTCAGGGCTAGGCGGGCTGGCGTTCCCTCGCCAGTTCTGGGGAGTCGGCCGGCGCCGGGGCGCCGGAACCGGCCTCGAATACGGTACGCCCTGCGACCCAGGTACGCAGTGGGCGGTACTCGTCGTCGAACCAGACTAGGTCAGCGCGGGCCCCGGGGGCGATCCGGCCGAGGTCGGACCGGCCCAGCGCGTCGGCGGGCACACGGGTGGCCGCCGAGAGCACCGAGGCCTCGTCCAGGCCGATGCCGATCAGGTTCCGGACCGCGCGGTCCAGGGTCAGGGCCGAGCCGCCGATGACGCCGGCCGCGTCCCGCGGCACGCCGTCCTCGCCGAGGTACACCGTGATGCCCGACAGCTCGTACTCGCCCGGGGGCATTCCCGCCGCGGCGATGGCGTCCGTCACCAGGGCCACCCGGCCCGCCGAGGCGCGCCAGACCAGGGTGCAGATCTCCGGCGCCACGTGGTGCAGGTCGGCGATCAGCCCGCAGGTGAACCGGGGGTCGTACAGCGCCGCGCCCGGCACGCCGGGTTCACGGTGGTTCAGCGGACGCTGCGCGTTGAAGATGTGGGTCACCAAGGTCGCGCCCTCGTCGGCGGCGGCGCGCACCTGTGCGGCCAGTGCGTCGGTGTGCCCGAGCGACACGCGCACGCCGGCCGTGGCCAGCTGCCGGACCGCTTCGACGCCGCCGTCCAGCTCCGGGGCCAGAGTGACCATGGTCACCAGGCCGCGGGTGCCCTCGGCGGTCAGCGTCTCCAGCACGGCGCCGACGCGTTCCGGCGTCGGCGCGACCAGATACCGCGGGTCGTGGACCCCCGGTTTCTTCGGAGACAGGAACGGCCCCTCCAAGTGGACCCCCATCGCCTGCGCGCCGGCCAACGAGCCGAATACGGCGCCGGCGCGCTCCAGGCCCGACAGCAGGACGTCGAGCGGCGCGGTGATGTACGTGGGCTGGAAGGCCGTGACGCCGGTGCTCGGCAGCCGGTCGGAGACCAGGCGCCAGTCCTCGACGGTGGCGGTGATGAAGTCGACGCCGAAGCTGCCGTTGGTCTGGATGTCCACCAGTCCTGGTGCCAGTACGCCGGAGTCCAGAGCGATGTCCGCCTCGGGTGCCGCGCCGTCCAGCACCTCGGTCACGACGCCGCCGGACATGACGACGGTGGCGGGGCCCACCAGGCGCCCCTCGATGAGGACGCGGGGGGCTGAGATGCTGGTCACGAGGAAAGATTGTGGACTAGACCAATCTTGGATGTCTAGACCTGTGGTGGATTTTCTGCGAGATCGCGCAAGACCGAACGCACCTGATCCATCTCAATATCCGACAAACCGGCACGAGCCGTCACACGCAACCGCGACAACCCGTCCGGAACCGACGGTGGCCGGAAACATCCGATGCGTAGTCCGCGCTCCCGGCAGAAGGCGGCGGCGGCCACAGCGGCCTCCGGCTCGCCCATCACGATCGACGCCACCGCGCCGGCCGGGGGAGCGGCCCGGAGCCCGAGCTCGACGGTGAGTTCATACAGTTCCCGCGAGCGCTTGCGCACCAGCTCCGGCAGTCCGGGATCGCGCCGGATCAGCCGCAGCGCCGCCAGGGCCGCGCCGACCGAGGCCGGCGCCAGCCCGGTGTCGAAGATCATCGACCGCGCCGCGTCCACCAGGTGCGCGATCAGCTCCGCCGAACCGAGGATCGCGCCGCCCTGAGATCCCAGCGCCTTCGACATCGTGGCCGCGACCACGACGTCCGGCTGTCCGGCCAGACCCGCGTCGAACACGGCGCCACGGCCGCCGGGACCGGCCACGCCGAAGCCGTGCGCCTCGTCGACCACCAGCACCGCGCCGTGCGCCCGGCAGGCCGCGTGCAGCTCCCGCAGCGGCGCTGAGTCGCCGTCCACGGAGAACAGCGACTCCACGACCACCAGAGCGCGCGCCTCCGGCCGGTCCGCCAGCTCCCTGGCGACCGCCGCAACGTCGTTGTGCGGCGTGATGGCGATCCGCGCGCGCGACAACCGCGCCGCGTCGATCAGCGAGGCGTGGTTGAAGCTGTCCGAGACGATCAGGTCCCCGCGTCCGGCCAGCGCCGTGATGACGCCGAGGTTCGCCAGGTACCCGGAGGAGAACACCAGGGCGGCCTGCGCGCCGGCGAACTCGGCGAGTTCCGCCTCCAGCGCGGCGTGCAGCTCTGTGGTGCCGGTCACCAGCCGCGACCCGGTGGAGCCCGCGCCCCACTCCTGGACCGCCGCGACGGCCCCGGCGATCACTTCCGGGTGCCGGGTCAGCCCCAGGTAGTCGTTGCCGGCCAGGTCGATCAGCGGGGACTGCGCGGCGCGCGGGACCAGCGACCGGCGCAGCCCGGCGGCCCGCCGCTGGTCGGCGCGCTCGGCGAGCCAGGACAGGGGACGGCCGGGATGGGCGGGCTGATCGGTGGTGGTCACGGGCCAAGAGGCTACCCGCCGCCGCCGGGAGCCGGACCTGGGCGGACTGCCTAAGGAATCACGCAGCGGTTGTGGGGTTCGGTGTGTGATACCAAGAAGCCATGCCGTCCATGAACGACCTGATCCATACCCGCACCGATCTCGACGAGGCGGACCTGGACTGGCTGCACCTCCTGGTCTCGGACTGGCAGCTGCTGGCCGACCTGTCCTTCGCCGACCTGGTGCTGTGGACGCCGCTGAAGGCCGACGACGGCGGCGTCACCGCGGAGGCCGGCGGCACCGGGGCCCGAGCGGCCGCCCCCGCACCGGGCTACGTCGCGGTCGCCCAAATGCGCCCGAACACCGGCCCGACCTGCTACACCGCCGACCTGGTCGGCTCCACGCTCAAGCGCGGCGAGCGCCCGATGCTGGACCTGGCCATCGACTCCGGCCGCATCCGCCGCGAGGGCGACCCGGAGTGGCGCGAGGACGTCCCGGTCCGGGTCGAGGCGATCCCCGTGCGGCGCGACAGCCGGGTCATCGCCGTGATCTCTCGCAACACCAACCTGCTGGCCGCGCGCACCCCGAGCCGGCTGGAGCTGACCTATCTGCAGACCGCCGCGGACCTGGCGCGCATGATCTCCGAGGGGACGTTCCCGTATCCGGAATCGCGCGACCAGCAGGACAACTCCCCGCGGGTCGGCGACGGCGTGATCCGGCTCGACGCCGACGGCGCCGTCGTCTACGCCAGCCCCAACGCGCTGTCCGCCTACCACCGCCTCGGCTACACCGCCGACATGGTGGGGGAGCACCTCGGCGACCTGACCGCCGCGCTGGCCCCGGCCAAGGGCGCGATGGAGGAGGCGCTGCAGGTGGTGGCCTCCGGCCGCAAGCCGCGCGAGGCCGAGGTCGAGGGCCACGGCGCCGTCGTCCGGCTGCGCGCGATCCCGCTGCGGCCGCAGGGCGAGCGCACCGGGGCGCTGGTGCTGGTGCACGACGTCACCGAGCTGCGCCGCCGCGAGCGCGAGCTGGTGAGCAAGGACGCGACGATCCGCGAGATCCACCACCGGGTGAAGAACAACCTGCAGACCGTCGCCGCCCTGCTGCGGCTCCAAGCCCGCCGCATCGACGACGGCGCCGGGCGCGCCGCCCTGGAGGAGGCCGTGCGCCGGGTGGGCTCCATCGCGCTGGTGCACGAGACCCTGTCCCAGACCCTGGACGAGCGCGTCGACTTCGACGAGATCGCCGACCGGATCCTGGCCATGGTCGTGGACGTCGGCGCCGGCGGCCCCGAGGGCGTGACGGTCAGCACCCGCCGCGGCGGACACTTCGGAGTTCTGCCGGCCCGGATCGCCACCCCGCTGTCCATGGTCCTCACCGAGGTCCTGCAGAACTCGCTGGAGCACGGACTGGCCGAGCGCGGCGGCTCGCTGCGGGTGGAGGCCGAGCGCCGGGGCTCCCGGCTGCGCGTCGTGGTCACCGACGACGGGAACGGGCTGCCGGCTGGTTTCGACTCGGCCACCACAGGGAACCTCGGACTACAGATCGTCAGAACGCTGGTTCACGGCGACCTGTCCGGCAGCTTCGACCTCAACCCGGCCCCTGGCGGCCGCGGCGCGGTGGCCGTGCTGGACCTGGAGGTGGGCGAGGCGCCCAAGAACTGAGGGGGCTGGTCGGGGAGGCAACAGAGCAGTAACAGAGTTCCGCTAGGCTAAGGGCGGACATCCGGAGAGACATCGCCGGGAAAAGCAAGAGAGCGGCCGTTGCTGGCCGCTCGCTTTGGGCGTCCGTACTGCGGTCCAAGAACGCCGCAGCACGGAGATACGTACTTTGATGAAGTTGTCGGTGAAGATGTAAGGCTGTTCGTCAGATGCGAGATGCGCGCCGGTCGGGGCCTGGTCAGGCCATCCGGCTGCGAGCCCGCGCGGCGCGACGCTTGAGCGCGCGACGCTCGTCCTCGCTCATCCCGCCCCAGACGCCGGCGTCCTGGCCGCTCTCCAGCGCCCATTGCAGGCACTGGTCGACCACGTCGCAACGGCGGCATACGGCCTTGGCATCCTCGATCTGCAGCAGCGCGGGCCCAGTGTTCCCGATGGGGAAGAAGAGCTCTGGGTCCTCGTCACGGCAGGCAGCGCGGTGGCGCCAGTCCATGGGGTCCACTCCTTCGGAATAGTCGTGTACGTGAGTGTGGTGCGGAAGCGAGCCACTCGTCCAGGTCCCCCACGGCCCTGGCGGGTTCGGCGGCGTCCGTTGTGCCGGGTGCTACAGCCACAACGCCGGACGCGGGTGTCCGGTCACTGTGGGTCTTGCGTTTGTACGTCTCTGTACGTGTCGGTACGTGTCGCGTGGCGGGCCCGCCACTGGACGGCCGCCGCACGGGTTCCCCGGTTCCCGCGCCCACCCTTGTGAATGTGAACGCTTTCACTAGTAACCCCGACGGCCGGGATCATTCGAGTTCGCAGGGCAGTTGGCCTCGGCCGGACCGTTTTCGCGGTCGGCTGCGCGAGGCGAGACGCAGAGGAGAGCCGCGAAACGGACCTGATCCGTACCGCTGGTTCCCTCTTCGTCCAACCGCACCGGATCGGATGATCCTCCGACAGGTGCCTCCACAAAGGTTGTCAGGGGTTACCGCCAGTGCACAAGCCCTTGGTCCGATGTTTTTGGATTTCCAGGGTGTCTCGTCGCTCACACCTTGCCTTCCAAGGGGACATGACGTCGGCGACGCCATGTCTAAAGGTGTAACAGCAGGCGCTCACCTGAGATTCCTTGGCTGTTTTCGAGGCGGTGCCCGAGGCTGTGCCCGAGTAAAGCCCGCGCCGGTCAGAAGGAAGTCAGGGCGAGCCGTGCCGCCCGGGACTCCATGTCATCACATCTTCACGCGCAGCGCGTCGCGAATCGCGCGGAAGGTCACACTTTCGCGCAGCCCGAGATGGTCCCCGTCCACCTGGAAGTCGGTGGGCACCGAGGCGGTGAGGGTGAATTCGGTCAGGTCGTGGTGCACGCACACGTGCTTGCCGCGTACCAGCTTGTCGGTGTCGGTGAACATGTGCCGCACGATCCGCAGCGCCGCCCGCCCGGACATCTTGGTGACGCCGAACAGGTCCAGCCCGGCCTCGAAGGAGGATTCCGGGGTGACGACCACGGGCTTGTTGCCCAGATAGGTCCACGGCGAAGTGTTGGTGACGATGGCGATGAACAGATCCGGTATCTCCGTGCCGTCGCCCAGCTTCATCGCGATCGGGGGATTGCGCCGGTCCAGCCCGCCCCAGAAATGCCGCAGCGCGGACCGCACGTACAGGCCGCCGGTCGACTTGTGCCCGGCCCGCCGCCGGTCCTCCACTATCCCGACCACCGCGGCGTCGAAGCCGAAGCCGGCGGTGAAGGTGAAGTAGCGCTCGTCGGCCTGGCCCATGGACACCGGCCGGGAGCGGCCCTCGTGCAGCGCGTCGAGCAGGACTCCGGTGGCCTCCACCGGATCGTTCGGCAGGCCCAGGGCGCGGGCGAAGACGTTGGTCGAGCCGCCGGGCACCACGCCCAACTCGGGCAGCACACCGCCGGCGGGGACTTGAGCGGACAGTATCCCGTTCACGACCTCGTTCACGGTCCCGTCGCCGCCGAGCGCGACGACGAGGTCGAAGCCGTCCTCGGCGGCGGCGCGCGCGAGTTCGGCGGCGTGGCCGCGATAGGCGGTCTCGCCGATCTCGGTCTCCAGCTCCCCGGCCAGGGCGTGCGCCAGCACGTCGCGCGTGCGTTCGGACGTGCTGGTGGCCTTGGGGTTCATGACCAGGAGCGCGCGCATGCGCACACGTTACTGGTTCGCCCATCCGCCACCCACCACCGCCCCTTTGCCGCACGCTTCGCGCGAGGTGTCCATGGTGGGCCTCCTGCTCCACCACACCGTTGCTACTCTCGGTGCTTATGCCGACCGATCCGATCCCGACGCCCCAGGCCGTCCCCGGCACCGCCGGCGCACCACGGGCCACCGCCCCGCGCCCCCTGCTGGCCGCCGCCGCGGTCGTGGCCGTGGAAAGCCTGGTGGCGGTGGGCTATGCGCTGTGGCTGCTCGTGGAGGCGTTCGTCGGGACGCCGCGCGAGCGGGGACAGGCGATCGCGGTCGCGGTCACGTTCGCGATCCTCGCCGCGCCGCTGCCGTTGGTGGCGCGCGGGCTCTCCCGGGTCACCATGCGCGCGCGGACGCCCGCGGTGATGCTCCAGCTGCTGGCGCTGTGGGTGGCCTACTTCATGGTGAAGGCGGGCTTCTGGATCGGTGCGGTCCCGACGGTCGCCTGCGCGATCGCCGGGCTCGCGTGCCTGTTCGCCCCGGCCTCGACCGCCGCGCTCACGCGCGACTGGCGCCGGGACTGAGGATCCTTATTCGTCCACCAGCAGCTGCGCCCGCAGCTGCTCCAGCGTCCGCGCCAGCAGCCGTGAGACGTGCATCTGCGAGATGCCGATCTCCTCGGCGATCTGCGACTGCGTCATGTTGCCGAAGAAGCGCAGCAGCAGGATCTTCTTCTCCCGCGGCGGCAGCTGCTCCAGGAGCGGCTTGAGCGACTCCCGGTACTCCACGCCCTCCAGCGCCTCGTCCTCGCTGCCGAGGGAGTCGGCCACGGCCGGGGAGTCCTCGTCGCCGCCCTCGGAGACGTCCAGGGACAGCGTCGAGTAGGCGTTGGCGGACTCCAGGCCCTCCAGGACCTCCTCCTCGGAGATCTTGAGGTACTCCGCGAGTTCGGCGACCGTGGGGGAGCGCCGGTTGCGCTGGGACAGCTCGCTGGTGGCGCTGGTCAGCGACAGCCGCAGCTCCTGCAGCCGGCGCGGGACGCGGACCGCCCAGCCCTTGTCGCGGAAGTGCCGCTTGATCTCGCCGATCACCGTGGGCGTGGCGTAGGTGGAGAACTCCACGCCGCGCTCGGTGTCGAAGCGGTCCACCGACTTGATCAGGCCGATGGTGGCCACCTGGGTCAGGTCGTCCAGCGGCTCGCCGCGGTTGCGGAAGCGCCGGGCCAGGTGCTCCACCAGCGGCAGGTGCATCTGGACCAGCTCGTCGCGGATCTGCTTGCGCTCGGTGGAGCCCTCGGGCAGGTCGTTCAGCCGGCCGAACAGCTCCCGGGCCCGGGCGTGCGCCTCGGCGTGCGGGCCGCCCTGGCGCGGCGGCCGGCGCAGCGGATAGGTCGGCGCCACCGGCTCTTCCGGCACCTCCGGGACGTCGTCGACGTCCAGGTCCGGGCTCAGCACCGGGTCCAGGTCGTCCAGTTCCAGGCCGGGCTCGTCGACGTCGACGTCCACTTCCACGTCGACGTCCACCTCGACTTCGACGTCCACATCGGCTTCGACGTCGAATTCCGCCTCGGGGTCGAGGTCGGGGTCCAAGGGGTTCATCTCGACGGCGTCCTCACCGGCGCCGGGCCCGCCGGTGCGTCCCTCGCCGTACCCGGCTCGCCGGGCGGCTGGGATCTCGTCGGGCTCGGAGGCGCGCACTGGGATCTCCTCGGCGGCGCTCACGAAGCTCCCACGCCGCGCTGCTTGAGCATGCTGATGGTGACGGTCTGCCCGATGCCGGCCCCGGTCGGCCCGTCCGGGACGGCGTCCGACACCCGGGCGTCGACCTGGCCGGCCAGCGCCGCCAGCACGGTCCAGGCGAAGGTGTCGCGGGCCGGGGGCCTGCCGTCGAGCGTCGGCACCGAGACGTCCACCGCCAGCGCGCCGTCGCGCAGCTCGAACCGGCACGTCAGCCCAGAGCCGGGCACCGCCTTGGTGAGCAGGATCGCGCACGCCCCGGGCACCGCCTTGGTGAGCAGGATCGCGCACGCCTCGTCCACGGCGATGCGCAGGTCCTCGATCTCGTCCAAGGTGAAGTCCAGCCGAGCCGCCAAGCCCGCCGTCGCCGTCCGCAGCACCGACAGGTACGCACCCTCGGCCGGGATGCGGACCTCGACGAAGTCTTGCGGATCACCGCTTTGTTGTCCCATTACGCTTCCTGCGGTTGTCGAGGCGAGTGTGGGGACGGCTGTCTGCTGGGCAGAGTGCTGATGCACGACACCTCCGCTGCTGGGGTGAATCATTCTGCTGCGGATCGTACGCTGAACGCGTGCCCGGGTGCGGCCCGGACGCACCCTCAGTGCTCGTCCCTCACGCTCAACGTACCCCGAACGGGGGACAAAAGAGCCGTCCGACGCCGGTGGATTTCCGGCGTCGGACGGGCGGCTTCGCCAGAGCCCGCCAGGGCGGCCTCAGGCCTGCTTGGTCTCCCAGAAGATCTTGGCGATCTCCTCGATCTTGGCCAGCAGCTGCTCGGCCACGTCCGGGTCCATGCTGCCCTTGGTGCCGCCGGCCCCGGCCAGCTTGGTGGCCTCGTTGAACAGCGTGTTCAGCTGCGGGTACTTCTCGAAGTGCGGGGCCTTGAAGTAGTCGGTCCACAGCACCCACAGGTGGTGCTTGACCAGCTCGGAGCGCTGCTCCTTGATGAGGATCGCGCGGGTCCGGAAGGCCTCGTCGCTGCTGTCGGCGTACTTCTTGGTGATGGCCAGCACCGACTCGGCCTCGATCCGGGCCTGCGCCGGGTCGTAGACCCCGCACGGCAGGTCGCAGTGGGCGTGGACAGCGGTGGTGCGGGACAAGATCCGCGAGAACATGAGGTTCCCCTATCTGATGCGCCGGTTGCACGGACAACTGATGACACGACCCTACTGCGCGCGGTGATCGGGCGCGTGACAAGGTGGCGTCCGTGAGACGTCTGGCACGCTGGTCGGTGCACCGCGTCAGCGGGCCCTCCATGGCCCCCACGCTGCGCGACGGCGACTTCGTGCTGGCGCGCCGGATCGCCCCGGGGCGGGTCCGAACGGGGGACGTGGTCCTGGCCCGGCATCCGGTGCGCGCGGATGATCTGCTGATCGTCAAGCGCGCGGTGCGGCGCGCGGACGGCGGCTGGTGGCTGGTGAGCGACAACGAGTTCGTCACATCCGACTCGCGCGAGTTCGGCGCGGTGCCGGACCGGCTGGTGCTGGCGCGGGCCGTGCTGCGCCTCCGGGATCCGCTGAAGATCGCGCGGATCCCGAAGGCGCATGGCGACGCCGAGCGTTGAGCGTTGAGCGTTGAGACCGACCGGTGGTGCTGCCCGCCATCACCTTGGCGGCGGCAGCGGCGCTCTCGGTCTGTGCGGCCTCGTTCGCGGCGGCGGCCGCGCGAGCCTGCTCCTTGCGCCGCGCGCGATAGGCGGCGACGTTGGCCCGGGTCGCGCAGCGGTCCGAGCAGTACCGGCGCGAGCGGTTGGTCGAGGTGTCGATGAACACCTCGCGGCACGGCGCGGCCTGGCAGACGCCGAGCCGGTCGAAGCCGAGCTCGGTGGCCTGCACGGCCAGCCCCATGGCGGCCTTGGCGCCGTAGACCGCGGCGATGGTCGGCGCGCCCTCGGCCAGGTGCAGGTGCCAGGAGGCGCCGTCGTGGTCGGTGACCACCGGCCGGATCGGATACTGCTTCATCAGGGAGTTGAGCACCTGGACGGCGCGCGGCACGCGCCCGGACTCCGCGGCGTCGAAGATCTCGCGCAGCCGGTCCCGGATGGCGCGCAGCTCCGCGACGTCGGCGTTGGTGACACGGCACCGGCCCTCCGGCGCCAACAGCTCCTTGGCCTGCTC
>JAEKKI010000098.1 GCA_019510485.1 Catenulisporales bacterium | reverse complement strand
AGCCGCCCCTGCCGCAGTACCAGCGCATCATCCGCCATCCGCCGAACTTGTTCGGCGCTGTGGCTCACCAAGATGGCGGTCAGCCCGTTGCCCAGCAACCCGCACAGCGTCTCCTCGACAGCGGTCGCCGCCGCCGGATCCAACGCCGACGTCGGCTCGTCGAGCAGCAACACCTTCGGATCCACAGCCAGCGTCCGCGCCAGGCACACGCGTTGGGCCTCACCGCCGGACAATCCCGCGCTCGGCCGGTCCACCATCTCCACCGCCAGCCCGACCCGGGTCAGCAGCTCCGCGGCCGCTTCCCGCTCCAGCGTCGGCACCCCGACCCGCAGCTCCTCATACACCGTCGTCGCCACCAGCACCGGCCGCTGGCCGACCAGCCCCACCCGCCTGCGCAACTCCAGTACGTCGAGCGATGTCAGCGGCTCCCCGTCCAGCGACACAGTGCCCGAACTCGGGTCGTCGAGCCGGTTGAACAGCCGCAGCAGCGTCGACTTCCCCGCCCCGCTCGGGCCGACCAGCGCGGTGCACCGGCCCGGGGCGATCGTGGCGGTGACCTGATCGATGATCAGGTGCCCATCCCGCCGGACGGTGACCTCGCGCAGGTCGAAGCGGCTCATCCGGATCGCATTCCACTGGCCGTCCGGGCGGGCCGCCGTATCTTCGTGTCGTCCACGACGATCATTGTGGCTGATCGGTGGCCGATCGGTGGCCGATCGAGGGTGTCGGCGCGGAGGGTTAAGGTCGTGCTGTGGAGCAGCTGGACTTGTTCGAGGACGCCGGAGCCGAGCACGCGCGCGGTTCGGCGCCCCTGGCTGTCCGCATGCGGCCGCGCTCTCTGGAGGAGATCGTCGGCCAGAAGCACCTCCTGCGCTCCGGCTCCCCGTTGTGGCGCCTGGTCAAGGCCGGCGACGGGGTGACCGTCCCGTCCTCGATCCTGTTGTGGGGCCCGCCGGGCACCGGTAAGACCACCCTCGCCTATGTGCTGGCCAACGCCACCGATCGCACCTTCGCGGAGCTCTCCGCGATCAACGCCGGGGTCAAAGAGGTGCGGCATGTACGGCCGCGAGACGCTCCTGTTCCTCGACGAGATCCACCGCTTCTCCAAGGCCCAACAGGACTCGCTGCTGCCGGCGGTCGAGAACCGCTGGGTCACCCTGGTCGCCGCGACCACCGAGAACCCGCACTTCTCGATCATCTCGCCGCTGTTGTCGCGTTCCCTGTTGCTGACGCTTCAGCCGCTCACCGATGACGACGTCCGCGAGGTCGTCCACCGCGCGGTGGCCGACGAACGCGGGCTGGCCGGCAAGGTGGTGCTCCCGGAGGACTCCGAGATCCACCTCCTGCGCATCGCCGGCGGCGACGCCCGCCGCGCCCTCACCGCCCTGGAAGCCGGAGCCGCGGCAGCGCTGGCGGCGGCTCGAAAAGACGAGCCGGCCACCCTCACCCTGGAGCTCCTGGAGCAGGCCGTCGACCGCGCCGCCGTCCGCTACGACCGCGACGGCGACCAGCACTACGACGTCGCCAGCGCCTTCATCAAGTCCGTGCGCGGCAGCGACGTCGACGCCGCGCTGCACTACCTCGCGCGCATGGTCGAGGCCGGCGAGGATCCGCGCTTCATCGCGCGCCGCCTGGTCATCTCGGCGAGCGAGGACATCGGCATGGCCGATCCCAGCTCGCTGCAGGTGGCCGTCGCCGCGATGCAGGCCGTCTCCTTCATCGGCTGGCCCGAGGCGCAGATCACCCTGGCCCACGCCGTCATCCACCTGGCGCTGGCCCCGAAGTCGAATTCCGCGGTCAAGGCGATCGGCGCGGCCATGGACGACATCCGCAAGGGACTCGCCGGTCCGGTCCCGCCCCATCTGCGGGACGCGCACTACTCCGGCGCCCAATCCCTCGGCCACGGCCAGGGCTACCGCTACGCCCACGACGCCCCCGGCGGCGTCGCCGCGCAGCAGTACGCCCCGGACGCCGTCCAGGGTCACCAGTACTACCAGCCGACCCGGCACGGCGCCGAGGCCCGCTACTCCGACGTCTACGAACGACTCAGGGCCCTGCTGGCCGGCGACCCGCCCCGGGCGGACTGAACGCGGCCGCTGACACGCGGATCCCTGAAGGCGACCGCCGAGCCGGGTCCTGCCCGCGTCCTGGCGCGCGATAGGGTGCTGTCCTCATACAGCGATTGCTGATCCGCTTTTGCCGTCCAATAACCAATAACTCAGGGAGCCCGCGGTGTCCGCTGGAGCGATTGTCGGACTGATCTTCGCGATCTTCTTCGCGGTCGGAGTGTGCTTCTTCGCCTTCGTCCTGGTGCGCCTGGCCGAGGTCCTGAAGGAGACCACGAAGCTCGTCGCCGGCATCACCCAGGAGACCGTCCCGCTGCTGAACGAGATCACCGACACGGTCAAGAACGGCAACAACCAGCTGGTGAAGGTCGACGCCATCACCGACAACGTCGAGACCATGTCGAAGAACATCTCCGGCCTGGTCGGCACCGCGACCTCGGTGATCGGCAGCCCGCTCGTCAAGGTGGCCTCGTTCAGTTATGGTGTGCGCGCGGCCATCACTTCGCGCAAGAATGAGGATGTCGCCAAGCGCGTCAAGGCCGAGCTGAAGGCCGACCGCAAGGCCCGCCGCGCCGAGAAGAAGGGATGACGAGCTGATGTTCACCGGAACCGTGCGCCGTCTCTTCTGGGTGTCCATGGGCGCGACCGCGGGCGTCCTCGTCTTCCGCAAGGTGACCGCGACCGCCAGGGAGCTCACTCCCGCGGGTATCGCGGACCGGGTCTCCCTTTCCGGCGGGTCGCTCCTGGACTCGGTCAAGGAGTTCTTCGAGGACGTGCGCGAGCTGGCGCACGACCGCGAGGACGAGCTCAACGTCGCACTGGGTATCGACGTGCCCCCGGGCGCGGGCGAGGACGACGGTATCTCCAAGAAGGCGCGAGCTATCTAGGGCCGGTCGCCCGCCACCGGTTGAGGCTGACCCGGCCCACTCCGACGCCCCGACATCCATCGCGGCGCGGAGGGAGTTGCCCGACGCGCGCCGCTTTCCCAGAAGGCTGACAAGCTCATGGAATCCGCGGAGATCCACCGCCGCTGGCTCGACTTCTTCGAGAAGCAGGGCCACACCGTCGTCCCCTCGGCGTCGCTCATCTCGAACGACCCGACCACCCTGCTCACCATCGCGGGCATGGCCCCGTTCAAGCCCTACTTCCTCGGCGAGCAGCCCGCGCCGTGGCCGCGCGCGACCTCGGTCCAGAAGTGCGTGCGCACCCTGGACATCGAGGAGGTCGGCAAGACCACCCGGCACGGCTCCTTCTTCCAGATGTGCGGCAACTTCTCCTTCGGCGACTACTTCAAGGAGAAGGCGATCCCGATGGCGTGGGAGCTGTGCACCACGCCGGTCGACCGGGGCGGCTTCGGGCTGGACCCGGACCGGATCTGGGTCACCGTCTACCTCGACGACGACGAGGCCGAGGAGATCTGGAAGGGCATCGGCTTCCCGGCCGAGCGCATCCAGCGCCTCGGCATGGCGGAGAACTACTGGTCGATGGGCGTGCCGGGGCCCTGCGGACCGTGCTCGGAGATCTTCTACGACCGCGGCCCGGCCTTCGGGAAGGAGGGCGGCCCCGCGGTCGACGGCGAGCGCTACCTGGAGATCTGGAACCTGGTCTTCATGCAGTACGAGCGCGGCGCGGGCGGCGGCAAGGACGGCTTCCCGATCCTCGGCGAGCTGCCGGCGAAGTCCATCGACACCGGCCTGGGCCTGGAGCGGCTGGCGGCGATCCTGCAGGGCGTCGACAACCTCTACGAGATCGACACCTCGCGCGCGATCCTGGACAAGGCGGCGGCGATCAGCGGCGTCACCTACGGCGGCGCCGGCGGGGAGAAGGACGACGTGTCGCTGCGGGTCGTCACCGACCACGTCAAGACCGCGACCATGCTGATCGGCGACGGCATCACCCCGGGCAACGAGGGCCGCGGTTACGTGCTGCGCCGCCTGATGCGCCGCGCGATCCGCAACATGCGCCTGCTCGGCGCGCACGGCGCGACCATGAAGGAGCTGGTCGAGACCACGATCGGGCAGATGGGCGCGGCGTATCCGGAGCTGGTCGCGGACGCCTCGCGCATCGTCGCGGTCGCGGTCGCGGAGGAGGCGTCGTTCCTGCAGACGCTGCGTACGGGCTCGACGATGTTCGAGACCGTCGCGCAGGAGACGAAGAAGTCCGGCGGCACGATGTTCTCCGGCAAGGAGGCGTTCAAGCTCCACGACACCTTCGGCTTCCCGATCGACCTGACGCTGGAGATGGCGTCCGAGGCGGGCCTGAGCGTGGACGAAGAGGGCTTCCGCCGCCTGATGAAGGAGCAGCGGGACCAGGCGAAGGCGGACGCGCGGGCGAAGAAGACCGGCCACGCGGACATGTCGGCGTACCGGGAGCTGCTGGACGGCTCCGGGCCGTCAGCGTTCACCGGCTACCACGAGACCAAGTCCGAGGGCCGGCTCAAGGGCATGCTCGTCAACGGCCAGGTCGGGCGGTCGGCGAAGCCCGGCGACGAGGTCGAGTTGATCCTGGACCGCACCCCCTTCTATGCCGAGGGCGGCGGCCAGCTCGCGGACCAGGGCCTGATCCGGCTCGGCAACGGCGCGCTGGCCGAGGTCGTGGACGTGCAGAAGCCCGTCGGCGACCTGATCGCGCACCGGGCGATCGTCCGCGACGGCGAGGTCGTCGTGGGCTCGGAGGCGTGGGGCGAGGTCGACGTGGCGCGCCGCGCGGCGATCTCCCGCGCGCACACCGCGACCCACATGGTGCACAAGGCGTTCCGTGAGCTGCTCGGCGAGACCGCGACCCAGGCGGGCTCGGAGAACTCGCCCGGCCGCTTCCGCTTCGACTTCGCCTCGCCCGGCGCGGTGCCGCACTCGGTGCTGAACGACGTCGAGCAGCGGGTCAACGAGCTGCTGATCGACGACCTGTCGGTCACCGCGCACGTGATGAGCCAGCCCGAGGCGAAGGCGATGGGCGCGATGGCGCTGTTCGGCGAGAAGTACGGCGACCGGGTCCGCGTGGTCTCGGTCGGCGACTGGGCGCACGAGCTGTGCGGCGGCACGCACGTGGACACCACCGGCCGGCTGGGCTTGGTGAAGCTGCTCAGCGAGTCCTCCATCGGCTCCGGCGTGCGCCGCGTTGAGGCGCTGGTCGGGACCGACGCGTACCACTTCCTGGCGCGCGAGCACGTGCTGGTGGCGCAGCTGGCGGAGGTCGTCAAGGCGCGGCCGGAGGAACTGGTCGAGCGGGTCGGCGGCATCATGACCAAGCTGCGCGACGCGGAGAAGGAGATCTCCGCGCTCAAGGCGGGCCAGCTGCTGCAGATCGCGGGCTCGCTCGCGGACGGCGCGCAGGACGTGCACGGCGTCGCGGTGGTCGCGCACCGGGCGCCGGACGGATCGTCGGCGGACGACCTGCGCAAGCTGGTGCTCGACGTGCGCGGCCGGCTCGGCTCGCGGCCGGCGGTCGTCGCGGTCGCGGCGGCGGCGGGGGAGCGGCCGGTGGTGGTCATCGCGACCAACGAGGGCTCGCGGGGCCTGGGCCTGAAGGCGGGCGAGCTGGTCCGCGCGGCGGCGAAGGCCCTCGGCGGCGGCGGTGGCGGCAAGGACGACGTGGCGCAGGGCGGCGGCACGGACACCTCCGCGATCCCGGCGGCGCTGGCGGAGATCGGGCGCGCGGTCGCGGAGAAGGTCGGGGCCTGAGCTCCGTTTCCCAAACGGACAAGGGTCCGGAACCGATGGTTCCGGGCCCGCTCCATGCCCGGACAATTCGGGCCTTGTCATAACGTGTCAGGCACATCGGACATGCTCGCCGGATGCGACAGCGGACGCCGGAACCAGGTACGGTCACGGACGCGTCACGATTACGCGTGGCGATTCCGCGTGACGAAGTGGGGCCCGCGTCGAGGAGAAGAGGGAGGACCGCGGCCGATGAGCGAACCCGAGCGCGTCATGCGCCGCGGCGTCCGCCTGGGCGTGGACGTCGGCACCGTCCGCATCGGCGTGGCCTCCAGCGACCGCGACGGCCTGCTGGCCACTCCGGTGGAGACGGTGAAGGCCGAGCCGCGCCGCGCCTCCCTGGACCGCCTGGCGGCGCTCGCGGCCGAATACGAGGCCTTCGAAGTCGTGGTCGGCCTGCCGCGCTCGCTGTCCGGCGGCGAGGGCCCGGCGGCGGTCAAGATCCGTGCCTACGCACGCGAACTGGCCCGCCGGCTCGGCGCGGACGTCCCGGTCCGCCTGGTCGACGAGCGCCTGTCGACGGTCACCGCGACGCAGGGGATGCGCGCCTCGGGGGTCAAGGCCAAGAAAGGCAGGCGGATGTCCGGACGTCCGCCCGGCACGACGGTCCAGCTGGAGGACGGCAACCTATGAGCGACGGCGATTGGTACGGGAGCGACGCCTCCCAGGGGCGGGGTCGCCGACGGGCCGCCGGGCAGCCGCCGTCGGATCCCCACGGCCAGAGTCCGTCCGATGGCCAGCCCGGCCAGGAGCCCAGCTATGAGCGGGGCTACGGCCGGCAGCAGCCTCAGCCTTCTTACGATCAGTACGGTCAGCAGCCGGGGTACGGCGATCAGCGGGGCTACGCGCAGCCGCAATACGGCCAGGGCCAGCAGAGCCGGCCGGCCCAGTACGGCCAGAACGGACAGTACGGCCAGCAGCCGGGCTACCAGCAGCCGGGTCACCAGCAACCCGGTTACGGCCAGCCGGCCCAGCCGGGATATCCGCAGCCCCAGGCCCCGGCCGCGCCGAGCGCGCCGACCGCGCCGGTCGCCGCTCCGGCCGGCGTCCCGGACCCGCGCCGCGGCCGCCGCGCGGCCCCGCGGGGCGGCCCGAAGGTGGTGCAGAGCGAGGTCGTCGACCCCTACGCCGACGACGGCTGGGGCGACACCGGAGCCACCAGCCAGGGCTACGCCGACGACCGCGGCTACGCCAACCACGCCAGCGGCGGCTGGGACGACGGCAGCCGCGACCGCTACGCCCCGGACGACTACGACCAGGGCGGCGGCGACGGCTGGAACGACGAGGAAGGCTTCTTCGACGAGGAGCGCCCGCGCCGCCGCGGCGGCAAGCTGCGCGCCTGGGCCCCGCTGTTCGTCCTCGTCGGCATCCTGAGCCTGTTCGGCGGCTGTGTCTTCGCGGGCTACTCCTACTACAAGAACAAGTTCGGCCCCGCCCCGGACTACACGGCGACGAACTGTCCGAAGGACGCCAAGAACAAGGTCACAGTGGACGTCAAGAAGGGCGCCACCGGAGCCGACATCGCCAAGTCGCTGTACGCGGCCGGGGTGATCAAGAGCGAGCGCGCGTACCTGAACGCCGCCAACCAGAACCAGGGCTCCACCGGCATCACCGCCGGTTCGTACGACGTGTGCACGCAGATCTCCGGCGCCCAGGCGGTGCTGGAGCTGTTGAAGAAGGGGAACCTGTCCGACGCCTCACAGATCATCGTGGAACCGCACGAGTGGGGCAAGGACGTCATCGCCAAGCTCATCAAGAAGCGGAACTGGAAGCAGGCCGACTTCGACGCCGCGATCAGCCAGAACAAGATCGGGCTGCCCCCGTGGTCGGTGGACTCGCGGACCAAGCAGTTCACGATCGAGGGGATGCTGGCGCCGGGGACGTATGAACTGACGTCCACCGACAATCCGGAGTCGGTCCTGAAGCAGATGGTGTCCGACCGCATGGACGAGCTGAAGGCGATGGACTTCGAGAACAAGGCGAAGCAGCTGAAATGCAGCAGCACCGTGCCGTGCACGCCGGAGCAGGTGCTGATCCTGGCCTCGATGGCCGAGGCCGAGGTGAAGACGCCGGACGACGCCAAGATGCTCTCCGAGGCGGTGCTGGCCCGGCTGTATGACAACGAGTACCTGGACGTCGACTCGACATCGCTGTTCGTGCTCGGCCACATTCAGAACCCCTCGCATGATGATGTGGCGAACAAGGGGGGCGACTACTCGACCTACGCGCCGCACCACGGCTTCCCGCCCACCCCGGTCGCGATCCCGTCGAAGGCCACGATCGCCGCGGTGCTCAAGCCGAGCGACGTCAAGGCCTACGGCTGGTGTTCGGGCGACACCGGTACATACTTCGTGACCAAGGCCAGCCTCAAGAAGGTCCCGAACTTCGACCCCTGCAAGGCGAAGCCGATCAGCTGATGCCGACCACCCACGCCGCCGTCCTGGGCTCGCCGATCGCGCACTCGCTGTCCCCGGTCCTGCACCGGGCCGCCTACGCCGCGCTCGGCCTGACGGACTGGTCCTACGACGCGCACGAGGTCGACGAGGCCTCGCTGGCCGCCTTCCTGGCCGGGCTCGACTCTTCGTGGGTCGGTTTGTCACTGACCATGCCGCTCAAACGCGTAGTCATCCCGCTGCTGGACGAGGTGGGCCCGACGGCGCGCGCGGTGGAGGCGGTCAACACCGTGCTCTTCCGCGCCGACGGCTCCCGCGTCGGCACCAACACCGACGTGCCCGGCCTGGTCAACGCCCTGGCCGAACGGGGCGTGACGACGGACGTGGCGGCCTCGGTACTCGGCGCCGGCGCGACGGCTTCCTCAGCGCTGTCGGCACTGTCCGGCATCGCCAAGGGCGAGGTCGAGGTCTACATCCGCAACCGCGCGCGCGATGCCGAGGTACATGCGATCGCCGAGGCGGTCGGCACCGCTGTGCGCATCCGGGACTGGTCCGAGGCCGCGGACGCCTTCGAGGCCGAACTCGTCATCAGCACCACCCCGGCCGGGGCCACCGACGAACTGGCGCCCTCGGTCCCGGAACAGCCCGGCACGCTGTTCGACGTGCTCTACCATCCGTGGCCGACGCCGCTGGCCGCCGCCTGGGCGCGGCGCGGCGGGACTGTGCTCGGCGGTCTGGATCTGCTGGTGCACCAGGCGGTACTCCAGGTGGAGCTGATGACCAGGCGGGCGCCCGCGCCGCTGGCGGCGATGCGGGCGGCGGGGGAGGCCGCGCTCGCTGCGCGGTGAGGTGCCTTCAGCTTGCCCCGCACCGGAGACCGAGTTCCTGCGCGGCATCGGCTGTCGGCGCTTCAACCGACCTCGGCTACCGACGCTTCGCCCAGACCTGGCCCTGTCGATGCCTCGACCCCGGCCTCAGCTGTTCTTCCGAACCGCTGTCACCGCCACGGTCCGGTACTCGGCCACGAACGACCCGCCCGCGTTGTCCACCTCCGCGCCGATCCCGGCCATCAGCTCCGTCACCTTCGCCTTGGGCAGCAGCGCGTGACCGCCGAATGTCGGCGCCAAGTCCGTCCACTCATCGCGCGTATACGCCTGCTGCCAGTCGAAGTGCCATTGCTCGGCTTCGTCGAACGCGCCGGTGTCGCGCAGAACGTCGGCCGTGCTCGTGAGGAACGGTGCATAGACTCCGCG
Organism: Catenulisporales bacterium; assembly: GCA_019510485.1. GTDB lineage: Bacteria > Actinomycetota > Actinomycetes > Streptomycetales > Catenulisporaceae > Catenulispora. The sequence goes on along the minus strand of JAEKKI010000098.1, from coordinate 11,302 downwards.
GCCGGCCTTCAGCCCGTGCTGATACATCGGGTGATCCGGCAGCAGCCTGGCATAGACCTCGGCGAATGCCTCCGCTAAGCCCGCCGGCACCTGGAATGCGTTCCAGAACAGCGCCACCCGCCCACCGGGCCGCAGCACTCGTGCCGCCTGCTGCGCGCCCTTCACCGGATCGACCCAATGCCAGGTCATGCCCGCGACCAGAGCATCGAAGGCGCGGCCCGCGGGGTCCCAGTCCTCGAACTTCGCGATGTCCACCGGCAGTCCACGCTCAGCCGCGAACGCGGCCATCCGCTCGTCCGGCTCGACACCGAGCACCTCGCATCCCGCCGCCTGGAACAGCCGGGCCACGATGCCGGTCCCGCACCCGACGTCCAGCACCGACCGCCCCGGAAGGCCCGCGACCACCCGGTCGACCAACTCCCGCGGATAGCGCGGCCGGGCTCGGTCGTACCGCGCGGGATCTTCGCCGAAGGCCTCCGAAATGGGCCTGCTGGGCTGCTCAGCAGCGTTGTCATCGGTTATAGTGACCATGCGCCCACTCTAATGGGCAACCGCCCACTCGTCCAGGCCGCCGAAGGGAACCACCCCACCGTGCCGACCGGCATCGCCATCCGCGACCCCCACGAGCAGCTCTTCGCCGCCGCCGAGCGGGTCCTGCTCCGCTCCGGCCCGGAAGCCCTCACCAGCCGCGCGGTCACCGAGGAGGCGGGTGTCGCCAAGGGGGTGCTGCACCGCCACTTCGCTGACTTCGACGACTTCCTTACCGAGTACGTGCAGCAGCAGGCGCGCGGGGTGACGGAGCTGGAGGAGCGTTTCCGGGCCCGCGCCGGTCAGGCCTCGGTCATCGACAACCTCGCCGAGGCGCTCCACGCCCTGTTCACGCCGCTGACCACACGCATCGTCGCCCTCATCACCTTCCGCGACGGCCTGCGCTCGCGCCTACGGGCCTCAGGTGCGCGCGGCGTCCCGATCCTCGGTGAGGGCAAGCAGATGCTCGCCGCCTACCTCGCGGCCGAGCGTGGTCTCGGCCGCCTGCTCCCGGACACCGACGTCGACCTCATGGCCCTGATGCTCATCGGCACGCTGCACATGACGTACGCCGATCATGGCGACGAGCCGCCGGAACTGGAGGAGGTGCGGCGGGTGGTGGCTGGGGTGGTCGTGCTGCCGTGAGCCGGGGCGGCGAGCCGATCAGGGGATGGGATTGCAGTTGTTGCTGATCGGCACCGAGTTCGTGGTTCCGTGCTGCCCGTTCCCGTTCCAGTCCACTACTACGGAATCCTGGGTCCGCGTGGTCCTCGGGACACCCTGCAACTCGTCAGAGGTCGGATCTGGGCCCGCGTTCACGCTTCCCGTGCCCTCGGTGGACGTTGCGCGAACCAAGTGCCAGTTATAGGTGATCAGCACCGTACTCCCGGCGGGCAGCCCCCGAACCGTGAACGTCACCACGTATACCGGCGATTTCGCCTCTGCCGGGCAGGTCGACTCCAGTTGGGCGACGATCGTCAACTTCGGACTGGGAGTCGTAGTCGGCGTCGAGGACGGCGTCGAGGCCGACGTCGTGGGGCTGGTCGAAACCGACGTCGAGGGCGCGCTCGACCCCGGAACGCTGCTCACCGAACTCAACGGCGCCGAAGGCAACCCCGCCGTGGAAGACGGACCCGAAAGCTTCGCAGAACTCGACTGGCTCAGCGTCGGAGAAGACGTGCCACTCGTCGCCGAAGTGCTCGTGGGCTGCGTCGGAGTAGGGGTCGGAGTCGGCTTCGGAGTACCCGAGCCCGGCGCGGTCACACCCGCCGCCAGCGTCGACGACGGCGTCTCGGCGAGCGCCGCCGACGACGCCGACAACGTCACCCCAGTGCTCCCGGCGACCGGAGGCGAACCCGACCCGCCGGACCCGAAAGCGACCGCCGCGATCGTGCTCCCCAGCAGGGCGACCACCGCCGCCGCCAGGGCAGTCTTCGTTCCCCGCCCGGCTCGCTTCCAAGCGCGCTTCTCCTCCTCCGGCCCCGCACCGGACCCCTCCTCGGCCATGCCGCCGAACCAGTCGCCGCCGGAGCCCGGGAGCGCAGCGCCCTGACCTTCCGCCATCCGCCCCGCGGAACCCGCGCCCGCCCCGAGGCTGCCGGACAGCGGCCAGACGATGGCCGCCAGGTCCCGCTTCCCTTCCTCTTCCCACTCCACGCCGTACTCCGCGATCGCCGTCTCTTCGACCTCGGAGATGAACGCGGCCACGTTCGCCGGCCGGTTCCCGGCGTCCTTGGCCAGCCCGTGTGCCACCAGCCCGCGCACCGCCGGCGGCACCTCGGATAACGGGATCGGTGCGCTGCGGTGCAGCTCTTCGAGCTCGATCACGGTGTCCGCTTTAAAGGGCACACGGCCGGTGAGGCACTCGTAGAACGAGGCGGTGACCGCGTAGATGTCCGTGACCGGCAGCGCCGGCGCGCCTTCCCACTGCTCCGGCGCCATGTAGGCCGGCGTTCCGAGCGCCGGCATCTCCGTCCCGGCCCGTTCGGCGATGCCGAAGTCCGCCAGCTTGCTGTCCCCGTCGAGGGTGAGCAGGACATTGGACGGCTTGTAGTCGCGGTGCACGATGCCCAGCGCGTGCGCGGCGTCCAGCCCGAGCAGCGACCCCCGCATCACGGCGAGTGCCGCCTCGGGCGTCAGCGGCGCCGCCATCTTCAGCGCCCGCCGCAGGGTCGAGCCCGCGACCAGTTCCATGACCAGCGCGGCGCCGTCGTCGGTCTCGACATAGCGGTGGAACCGCACGACGTTCGGGTGCTCCAGGCCGGCCAGCAACTCGGCCTCGGCGCGGAACCGCTCCAGGAACGCCTCGTCCCCGCTCAGCCTGGAACTCAGGTACTTGATCGCCACCGGCATGCCGGTGGTGTCCTCCACCGCCGACACGACGAGTCCGGTGGCGCCGGAACCGAGCGAGGCGGTTTCGGTGTAGCCGGGTACAGTCCAACCAGTCAACGTGCGTTCCCCCTGCTCAGCAGCAACGCTCCAGTTGTGCGAGCACACGCTATATCAGCTGGAATAAAGCTGCCTAATAACCTCTTCGATGTCTGGCTCACGAATCGACACGTCGACCAGCCCATAGCGCGCCGCGACCGCCGACACCAGCTCCGCGGCGTTGGCGTCGGCGGGGAAGGCCAGCCACTGGCGCGGTCCGTCGACCCTGGTCACCACCGCTCCGGGCACCTCCAGCGGCGGCCCGGGCGCGGCCAGGTCCACCACCAGCGTCCGGTCCGCGGCCACCCGCGACCGCAGCACCGCCAGCTCCCCGTCGTAGGCGACCGTGCCGTGGTCGATCACCACCACCCGGCGGCACAGCCGCTCGATGTCGTCCAGATCGTGCGTGGTCAGGACGATGGTCGTGCCCTGTTCGCGGTTCAGCTCGGCGAGGAACTCGCGGACGACGGCCTTGCTGGTGACGTCCAGCCCGATCGTCGGCTCGTCCAGGTACAGCACGCTCGGGTCGTGGAGCAGCGCCGCGGTGAGATCCCCGCGCATACGTTGTCCCAGACTCAGCTGCCGTACCGGCGTGTCGAGCAGCGCCTCCAGATCCAACAAGTCCACATAGCGCTTGAGATTGTGCGCGAAGCGCGTATCAGGGATCGCATACATACGGTGCAGCAATGCAAAGCTGTCCCTTAGTGGTAAGTCCCACCACAAGGTCGTGCGCTGCCCGAAGACCACGCCGATGCGGCGGGCCAGCTGCTTGCGATCCCGGATCGGCTCCAGGCCGGCGACCCGCAGCGTCCCGCCGGACGGCGAGAGGATTCCGGTGAACATCTTGATCGAGGTGGACTTCCCGGCGCCGTTCGGCCCGATGTAGCCGAGCAGCTCGCCCTCGGCGACGGACAGGTTCAGGTCGCGGACCGCCTCGACGGTGGTCCGCTCGCGTTTCAGACGTCCGGTCTTGCGGTGCAGGGTGTAGGTCTTCGACAGGTTCTCGGCTTCGATGAGCAATGTCGGCTCCCGGAGTTTGCTGGAGGTCGCTTAGCTGCCGGTGGAACGGTGGTGGCGGAGCGCGGCGCGCCAGGCGAACAGGGCGAGGCACCACAAAGCCGCGGCGAACAGCGGCCCCGCGAACCGCAGAGGCAGGGGCAGACCCAGCGGATCCGCATGCCCCAGCACGTACAACGTCGGCTGCCAGTTCACGAACGCGAACGGCACGCCGAAGGTCAGGAAGAGCATCAGGTTCCGGCCGTAGAGCGCCAGCGGATACGAGCTCATGAACTGGCCGCCGTAGGTGACGACGTTCATCGCCTCGGAGGCGTCGGTCACCATGATCTGGAAGGCGCCGACGAACACCCAGATCGCCCCGAACACGGCGACCCCGGTCAGCAGCGTGTACGGCACCAGCGCGGCCCGCAGCCAGGTCCAGTGGATCGGCGCCCCGACCAGCCCGGCCACCACCGCGCCGCCGGCCGGGATCAGCGGACAGAAGCGCCGCGGCGTGAACTGGTCGGCGAACACCTGCGGCAGGACGCCGACCGGACGCACCAGCAACGCGTCGAACGTCCCCATCCGGATCCGCTCCCCGAGATACTCGGTCCCGGTGAACATGAGGTCGCTGATGTAGAACGCGGCCTGCGCGGCGCCGTACAGATACAGCGCCTCGGACAGCGTGAACCCGCCGAGCGACCGCACGTTGCCGAACACCACCAGCAGGGCGACCAGCTCCAGCCCCGCGATCAGCGTCCCGTTCACCATCAGCAGGATCAGGGACGCCCGGTACTGCATCGCCGACCGGCCCCACATCCGCACCGTGGCCAGATACGTGCCGACCGGCCCCGGCGGCTCACCCACCCTGCATCACCACCCGCTGCCGCGCCCGGATCGTGACGAGCCGTCCCGCCGCCAGCAACGCCACCGCCCACGCCGCCTCGAACAGATACGCGCCGCCGAGAGCCGCCCCGGACAACTTGCCCAGGAACACGTTCACCGGCACCAGGATCAGCGACGCCCACGGCAACGCCGTGGCGATGTCGCCCAACCACCCCGGGAACAAGACCAACGGAACGGTCAGCCCGCCGAAGAACATCGTCAGCATGTTCATGAACCCGGTGACCCCCTTCTCATCCAGCAGCCAGAAGGCGGACATCGCCGCCAGATACCGCAACGCGAAGCTCACGAGGACACCGAGCGCCACCGCGACCGCGAACGCCGCCCAGACCCGCGGATCAAGGGGCACCCGCACCCGGAACAGCAACGCGCCGGCGACGAACGGCGGGACACTGCGCCCGACCACGGAGAAGGCCGCCCGGCCGAGGTCCTGCGCGAGCCAGTACGCCTGGAAGTCCACGGGCCGGAACAGGTCGGTCCCGATGTCCCCGGACCGCACCCGGGAAGGGATGTCGAGATTGTTGGTGAGAACCGACATCGGCCCGATCATCGCCTGTGCGACGAAGGTGTAGGTGAGCACGTCGGCGAGGTCGTACCCGCCGATGACCGCCCGCTGCCGCCAGATGGCGGTGACGATCAGCGCCTTGATGATCCCGAACACGGTGTTCGCCACGATGCCGCCGAGCATGGCGCCCCGGTAGGCGACGTAGCGGCGAAAGGATTGGCGGGCGATCAGGGCATAGAGGGGCACGGTCATGTCCTTCCGGGGCGAACTTGGCACTGTGCCAGTGACGCGTGCGGGGGCGCAACGGGATTTGGCCGGCACCGGTGAAGACCCGGGTCCGTCCCCCGGACATGGTCCGGGCCGCCGTTCAGGACATGGAAGAATCACACCATGTCGCTACGCTGGCTCACCGCAGGGGAATCCCACGGCCCCGCCCTCACGGCAGTCCTGGAGGGACTCCCGGCCGGGGTCGAGACGTCCACCAAGGCCATCGCCGACGCCCTCGCGCGGCGCCGCCTCGGCTATGGGCGCGGTGCGCGCATGAAGTTCGAGCAGGATGCGGTCACCATTCTCGGCGGCGTACGGCACGGACTGACCCAGGGCGGCCCGGTGGCCGTGCAGATCGGCAACACCGAGTGGCCCAAGTGGGAGACGGTCATGGCGGCCGATCCGGTTCCCGCCGAGGTCCTGGGCGCGCAGGCCCGCAACGCGCCGCTGACCCGGCCGCGTCCCGGGCACGCCGACCTCGCGGGGATGCAGAAGTACGGTTTCGACGACGCGCGCCCCGTCCTCGAACGCGCCTCCGCCCGCGAGACCGCCGCGCGCGTGGCCCTCGGCGAGGTGGCGCGGGACTTCCTGCGCCAGGCCGTCGGCATCGAGATCGTCTCGCACGTCGTCGGCATCGGCGCCGCCGTGGCGCCGCGCGGGGTGATCCCGCTGCCCTCCGACGTCGACAAGCTCGACGCCGATCCGGTCCGCTGCCTGGACGCCGGGGCGAGCGCGGCCATGATCGCCGAGATCGACCAGGCGCACCAGGACGGCGACACGCTCGGCGGGGTGGTCGAGGTCCTCGCCTACGGCCTGCCGCCGGGGCTGGGCTCGCACGTGCAGTGGGACCGCCGGCTGGACGCCAAGCTCGCCGCGGCGCTCATGGGCATCCAGGCGATCAAGGGCGTCGAGGTCGGCGACGGCTTCGAGCTGGCCCGCATCCCGGGCTCGCAGGCGCACGACGAGATGGAGGTCGCCTCGAACGACCCGCTCGCCGTCCGCCGCCGCTCCGGCCGCTCCGGCGGGACCGAGGGCGGCATGTCGACCGGGGAGCTGCTGCGGGTCCGGGCCGCGATGAAGCCGATCGCGACCGTTCCCCGCGCCCTCGGCACCGTCGACACCGCCACCGGTGAGGCGGCCGTCGCGCACCACCAGCGCTCGGACGTGTGCGCCGTCCCGGCCGCCGGGATCGTCGCCGAGGCGATGGTCGCGCTGGTGCTGGCCGATGCCGTGCTGGAGAAGTTCGGCGGCGACTCGGTCCGGGAGACCCGCCGCAACTACGAGAGCTACATCGCCGGGCTCCCGGTCCAGGTGGCGGGACCCCAGCACATCCCGGGAGCGCAGGCGTGAGCCCGGTCGTCGTCCTGGTCGGCGCCCCGGGCTCCGGCAAGTCGACCGTCGGACGCCTGATCGCCGACCGGCTCGGCGTGGATTTCCGCGACTCGGACGCCGACATCGAGGCCGCCGCCGGCCAGAAGATCGCCGACATCTTCGTCGATCACGGCGAACCGTATTTCCGCGCGCTGGAGAAGGCCGCCGTCAAGGAGGCGCTGGCCGGCCACGACGGCGTCCTGGCCCTGGGCGGCGGCGCCGTCCTGGACGCCGGCACGCGGGTCCTGCTCAAGGCGCACCGCGTCGTCTTCCTCGACGTGACCCTGCCGGACGCCGCCGCCCGCGTCGGTCTCAACCGCGACCGGCCGCTGCTGCTCGGCAACGTCCGCGGCACCCTGATGAAGCTCATGGACGAGCGCCGCCCGCTCTACGAAGAGGTCGCCGTCCTGACCGTCCGCACCGACCGCGAGCCCGAAGAGATCGCGGCCGACATCGTCGAAAGCCTGAAGAAGTGACCGAAACCCGCATCAAGGTCGGCGGCGACGCCCCCTACGACGTCGTGGTCGGCCACGGCCTGCTCGGCGAGCTGCCGGCGCTGATCGGTCCCAAGGCCGCGCGGGTCGCGATCGTCCACCCGCGCGCGCTGACCGCCACGGCCGAGGCTGTGCGCGACGACCTCATCGAGCACGGCGGGTATCAGGCGCTGACCATCGAGGTCCCCGACGCCGAGGAGGCCAAGTCGGTCCAGGTCCTGGCCTACATCTGGGAAGTCCTCGGCAAGTCCGGCTTCACCCGCACCGATGCGGTCGTCGGCCTCGGCGGCGGCGCCACCACCGATCTGGCCGGGTTCGCCGCCGCGACCTGGCTGCGCGGCGTGCGGGTCGTGCAGATCCCGACCACGCTTCTGGGCATGGTCGACGCCGCGGTCGGCGGCAAGACCGGCATCAACACCGCCGAGGGCAAGAACCTGGTCGGCGCGTTCCATCCGCCGGCCGGCGTGCTGTGCGATCTGGACACCTTGCAGACGCTGCCGCCGAACGACTTCGTCGCCGGTCTGGCCGAGGTCGTCAAGTGCGGCTTCATCGCCGATCCGGAGATCCTGACGCTGGTCGAGGCCGACATCGACGGGGCGAGACGCCACGACGGCCCGCACACCCGCGAGCTGATCGAGCGGGCGATCCAGGTCAAGGCCGACGTGGTGTCCGCCGATCTGCGGGAGTCCGGCCGCCGGGAGATCCTCAACTACGGCCACACCCTCGGCCACGCCATCGAGCGCAACGAGCGCTACCGCTGGCGGCACGGCGCGGCGATCAGTGTCGGCATGGTCTTCGCCGCCGAACTCGGCCGGCTGGCCGGCCGCCTCGACGACGCGACCGCCGACCGGCACCGCGCGATCCTCACCGCCCTCGGCCTGCCCACCGGCTACGACGCCCACGCCTGGCCCAAGCTCCTGGAGACGATGCGGGTCGACAAGAAGTCCCGCGCCGACACCCTCCGCTTCATCGTCCTGGACGGCCTGGCCAAGCCCGCCGTCCTGGCCGGACCGGATCCGGCGCTGCTGGTCGCCGCCTACGGCGAGGTCGCCGAGGAGTCCGGGCGGCACGGCGCCGGGGGAGTGGTGGACCTGTGAGCGAGCTGCGCAGGGTCCTGGTTCTCAACGGCCCCAACCTGGGCCGCCTCGGCAGCCGCGAACCCGACGTCTACGGCTCCACCTCCTACGCGGGCCTGGTCAAGGCCTGTGAGCAGACCGGCGCCGAACTCGGCTTCGCCGTCGAGGTCCGCGAGACCAACGACGAGGGCGAACTCGTCCGCTGGCTCCACGAGGCCGCCGACGGCAAGATCCCGGTCGTCATCAACCCCGCCGCCTTCACCCATTACTCCTACGCCCTGCGCGACGCCGCCGCGCAGCGCACCGCGCCGCTCATCGAGGTGCACATCTCCAACCCCCACGCCCGCGAATCCTTCCGCCACACCAGCGTCATCTCGGCCATCGCTTCCGGCACCATCGCGGGCTTCGGCGTCAATTCATATCTTCTCGCGCTGAGGGCCCTGTCTGAGCTGCCAGAGTGAACCGGGGTTCGTAGTCTGGGTGGCATGACCGCAGACCGTACCGTTTCCGTCCCCGCCGCCATCGAACCCGATGCCTACGCAGCGCGCCGCGAGCGGCTCCGGTCCCGGCTGGAGGCGGCCGACGCGGACGCCGCGCTGGTCACCAAGCTGGTCAACGTCCGCTATCTGACCGGCTTCACCGGCTCCAACGGCGCGATCCTCATCACCCGCAACGGCGCGGTGTTCTGCACCGACTTCCGCTACGACACCCAGGCCGCCTCCGAGGTCCCGGACCTGGAGCGCATCATCGTCCGGCACTGCGCGCCGGCGCTGGTGGAGCGCGCGGCCAAGGACGGCCTGCGCCGCATCGCGGTCGAGGAGCACGAGATCACCGTCGAGGAGCACCGCAAGCTGGCCGCCGAGCTCGGCTCCGCCGCGCCCAGCGCCCAGCTGGTCGGCCTCGGCCACGTCGTCGAAGAGCTGCGCCGGGTCAAGGACGAGAGCGAGATCGCGCTGATCCGCGAGGCGTGCGCCATCTCCGACCGGGCCCTGGCCGAGCTGACCGAGTCGATCCTGATCGGCCGCACCGAGCGGCACATCGCGCAGGAGCTGGAGCGCCGGATGACCGACCACGGCGCCGACGGCCGGGCCTTCGACACCATAGTGGCCTCCGGCCCGCACTCGGCGGTGCCGCACCACCGGCCCGGGGAGCGGCGGGTCGGCGAGGGCGAGTTCCTGAAGATCGACTTCGGGGCGATGTATCAGGGCTATCATGCCGACGTGACCCGCACCTTCGTGGTCGGCCGGGCCCCGGCCGACTGGCAGGTCGAGGTCTACGACCTGGTGTTCGCCGCGCAGAAGGCCGGCCGGCAGGCGCTGGCGCCGGGGGTGGCGTGCGCCGACGTGGACGCCGCCGCGCGCGCCGTCATCACCGGCGCCGGCTTCGGCGAGTTCTTCGGCCACGGCCTCGGCCACGGCGTCGGCCTGGAGATCCACGAGGACCCGCGTCTGGGCGCCGGTCTGCCGGGTACACTGGATGATCGCACTCCGGTCACCATCGAACCCGGGGTCTATCTGCCGGGCCGGGGCGGCGTCCGCATCGAGGACACGCTGGTGGTCAGGCCGAAGGCCGAGGGCGGCCCGGAGCTGCTCACCATTACCACCAAGGAACTGCTGGTGCTGTAGGCCGCGGACGGTCTTCTCGCCAGGGCCGGCAGTCGCAACGGCAGGAGTGCTCACCGACGTGGCGACCACGAACGATCTGAAGAACGGCCTGGTGCTCAACCTCGACGGACAGCTGTGGTCCGTCGTGGAGTTCCAGCACGTCAAGCCGGGCAAGGGCCCCGCCTTCGTGCGCACCAAGCTCAAGCACGTGCTCTCCGGCAAGGTCGTCGACAAGACCTTCAACGCCGGTATCAAGGTCGAGACCGCCAGCGTCGACCGCCGGGACATGCAGTACCTGTACCAGGAGGGCACCGACTTCGTGTTCATGGACATGGACACCTACGACCAGCTGCACGTCTCCGGCGACGTGGTCGGCAACGCCGCCAACTACATGCTGGAGGGCACCATGGCGCTGGTGGCCACGCACGAGGGCGTCCCGCTCTACGTGGAGCTCCCGGCCGCCGTCGAGCTGGTGATCGAGTACACCGAGCCGGGCCTGCAGGGCGACCGCTCCACCGGCGGCACCAAGCCGGCCAAGCTGGAGACCGGCCACGAGATCCAGGTCCCGCTGTTCCTCACCACCGGCGAGAAGGTCAAGGTCGACACCCGCGACGGCTCCTACCTGGGCCGCGTCAGCAGCTGATGGCGTCGGCGCGCAGCAAGGCCCGACAGCGGGCACTGGAGATCCTCTTCGAGGCGGATCTGCGGGGCATCGACCCGCGCACGGTGCTGGCCGACACCCAGGCCCGGGTGCGGTCCCAGGGCCCGGAGGGCACCATCCCGCAGGTGCAGCCGTACGCCGCGACCCTGGTCGAGGGCGTGCTGGAGCACGTCGACCGGATCGACGACCTGCTGGAGGAGCACAGCGAGGGCTGGGCCCTGGACCGGATGCCGGTGGTGGACCGCAACGTCCTGCGGATCGGCGTGTTCGAGCTGCTGTGGCAGACCGACGTCCCGGACGCGGTGGTCCTGGACGAGGCGGTGTCGCTGGCCCGGCTGATGTCGACCGACGACTCACCGCAGTTCGTCAACGGGCTGCTGGCGCGGATCGCCGAAGTCAAGGAACGGACGCAGCGGTAGTTCCCGACCGCATCGGCGACCAGGGCCCGTCTCGTTCGCGAGACGGGCCCT
>JAEKKI010000097.1 GCA_019510485.1 Catenulisporales bacterium | reverse complement strand
CTCCATGATCTTGTCCCGCTCGGCGTAGTGCGCGAAGCGCTCCTCGTCACCCGGGTCGTAGCGATAGTCGGACTCGACGCGTTCCTCGACGATCGTCGAGCCGGCCGTGTCCGGTTCGAAAGTCGGCGTGCTCATGCTGTCGAGTCTATGCCGCGCCGCCCACCTGGCGATCCGGAGATGAGTACAGCGCATCTCAAAGAGTCGTGATCAGCGGTGCAGGTACGCGATCTCCAGCTCGTTCAGCCTCCACGGCCGGTTCACCAGCGCGCCGCTTCCCGCTGAAGTGCCCGATACGGTCAGAATGGTTCGAACCTCATTGAATGGACTGATATCGTGACAGAGAACGAGAACACCCCGCCGGAGCCTGCGAAGCCGACCCCGCCTGCTCCCGAAGCCCAGCAGGAACAGCTAGGGCAGCCAGGGCAGCCGGAGCGGGAGCCCACCCCGGAAGACTCCTGGACCGCCCCCGAGGACGACACCGAGTTCGGCGAACCCGTCGACCCGAACGCCCCGGACACCGACGTCGCCGCCACCTTCCTGCCGGGCATCGACGCCGGTTCGATCCTCGCGCTGCTGCTGAGCCTGCTCGCGGCCGGCGCGTACCTGCTCGTCTACCCGCTGGTCCAGGCCAGCGACGCGAACCGCACCTGGTCGGACTTCAAGAACAACGTCCCGCGCGCCCGGCAGGACCCGTTCGGCGTCCAGCGCGACTGGATCCAGTACCAGTCCTGGGCGCACATCATCCTGGGTCTCGTGGCGGTCCTGCTGGCGCTGCTGGTGCTCGGCCTGTGGACCGCACAGCGGAACAGGCTCCACTCCCGCGCGTTCGCCCAGGCCGCACTGGTGCTCGGGCTGGCCGTCGTGCTCTACGGCATCCTGCTCAAGACCGGCGCGATCGGCTCGCAGATCCCGAGCATGAAGGAGATCGGCGGAGCGCTCAGCTCGCAACAGCAGCAGTGATAGCCCCTATCGGTGGTTCTCCTGAACAGTGAACGGCTCCGGTATCGCATTCACTGCGCTCAATACCGGAGCCGTCGCCTGTCCGCACGTCAGCTAGTTGAACTCAGGATCCTCGGTCCAGTTCGCCACCATCGCGATCGTCCCGCCCTGGCGGCGCAGTACCCGGCGCCACAGGTCCTCCGGCTCCGTGGTGAACACATCCCCGAGTTCCGGTTCCAGCACGTACCACGCCCGCTGCGCCAATTCCCCGGCCAACTGCCCCGGGCCCCAGCCCGCGTACCCGGCGAAGATCCGCAGCGCGGTGAGATCCGGGGCCAGCACCTCCGGCGGCGCGTCCAGGTCCACCAGGCCGAGCCGGCCGGAGAACTGCCGCCAGCCCAGCGGCTCCTCGCCCGGCACGGTCGCCTCCGGGCGCACGCACGCGATGCCGAGCGCGGAGTCCAGCGCCACCGGGCCGCCGAGGAAGACCGTCGGGGGCTCGGCGGCCAGCGGCGCCCACGGCTCCAGCACGTCGCCGACCTCCAGGCTGCCGGGCCGGTTGAGGACGACGCCCAGGGTCCCGTCGTCGTCGTGGTCGACGACCAGCACCACCGTGCGGTCGAAGTTGGGATCGACCAGGACCGTGGTGGCGACCAGCAGTTTGCCGGTCAGCCGCTCCAGCGGCGTGCGGCCGCCGTCCTGCTCCCCCGCATCGCGCCCTGCGTCCGTCATGGCAGACATGATCCCGCACCCGGCGGTCCGCTGGCGCCTTTTGCCCGAGAGCCGCGCGTTGGCCGGGCGGTCTTGACGCTCTGTTGACCGAAGTTGACCGAAGGCGAACCGAACCGGCTCCACCAGCGCCGCGACCGGGCCGTGATCGGCGACTCTCAGCGTTCGAACCGACACGTCGCGTGGCATCGCGGGCGGCCCGCCGTCGCCGGGGTCCCGCGATCGCACGCACGCTCGCGTGCTGCGACCGCGCGCGGCATATGTTCGAGTACGCTGGATCGGCCGCCGACCCGCCCCGCGCCGCTGCCCACCGGCGCGGCTTCGTTGCCGAGAACTGCTGAGAACATCTGGAGAACCATGGACCCGAGCACTGCCTCCGACGTCCTGACAGTGAACGGCGGCGCCGCCCTCTCCGGCGAGGTGCGCGTCCGGGGCGCGAAGAACCTGGTGCCCAAAGCGATGGTCGCCGCGCTGCTCGGGCACGGCACCTCGGTCCTGCACAACGTTCCGGACATCTCCGACGTCCGCATCGTCACCGGCCTGCTGGAGGCGCACGGCGTCTCCGTCACCCGCGGCGACAGCACCGACACCCTGATCATGGACCCGGCCTCGGTGGAGCGGGCCAGCGACGCCGCCGTCGAGGCGCACGCCGGCACCAGCCGCATCCCGGTGCTGTTCTGCGGCCCGCTGCTGCACCGGCTGGGCCGCGCGTTCATCCCGGACCTGGGCGGCTGCAAGATCGGCGACCGGCCGATCGACTTCCACCTGGACGCGCTTCGCGCCTTCGGCGCCGTGGTCGAGAAGCGCCCCGAGGGCCTGCTGATCCTGGCCCCCGAGCGGCTGCGCGGCACCCACATCCGGCTGCCCTACCCGAGCGTCGGCGCCACCGAGCAGGTGCTGCTGACTGCGGTGCTGGCCGAGGGCGTGACAGAGCTCTCCAACGCGGCCACCGAGCCGGAGATCGTGGACCTGATCGCGGTGCTGCAGAAGATGGGCGCCATCGTCTCGGTCCACAACGACCGGGTGATCCGCATCATAGGCGTGGACCGCCTCGGCGGCTTCACCCACCGCGCGCTCCCGGACCGCCTGGAGACCGCATCCTGGGCCTGCGCGGCCCTGGCCACCGCCGGCGACATCCGCGTGGTCGGCGCGCGGCAGGGCGACATGATGACGTTCCTGAACGTCTTCCGGCGGATAGGAGGGGACTTCGAGGTCGACGACAACCCCGGCGACCCCTCGATCCGGTTCTGGCATTCCGGCGGGCCGACCCACGCGCTGGCGCTGGAGACGGACGTGCACCCCGGATTGCAGACCGACTGGCAGCAGCCGCTGGTGGTGGCGCTGACGCAGGCTCAAGGATTGTCGATCGTGCACGAGACCGTGTATGAGCAGCGGTTGGGGTTCACTGAGGCGCTGAATCGGATGGGGGCGCAGATTCAGCTCTATCGCGAGTGCCTCGGAGGCAGTGCCTGCCGGTTCGGGCAGCGCAACTTTCAGCATTCGGCGGTTATTTCCGGTCCGACAAAGCTGCACGGCGCCGAGTTGACCATTCCGGATCTGCGTGCCGGTTTCAGCTATCTGATCGCGGCGCTGGCGGCTCAGGGGACTTCGACGGTGCACGGGATCAGCTTGATTCACCGTGGTTACGAGGACTTCGAGGGGAAGCTTTCGGCGCTGGGGGCGGATGTGGAGTTGGGAGCCGCGCGCTGAGCTAGGGCAGGGGTAAGAGCTGGGCGACGAAGTCGAGGGTGTCGACATCGATGCCCCGCCCCTCGGGGATGGCGGTAATCTTCCGGAGCGTCTTGTCGCGCTGCTCGACGAACCACTTTTCGGCGTGGAGCCCGGCGTCCTGGCGAAGAACGGGATCGGCCGCGTCGAATTGAGCCCGCACGGCGGGTCCGGTGTTCGCGTCGAGCACAAGGCGGACGATGTCGAGGAGGTCGGTGCCTTCCTTGGCGACGGGTCTGTTCATGACCGATTGCAGCTTCATGGCCACGAGCGGTCCGGGTTCGGCAACCCTCGTGGTGACTCGGTAGCCGTCGGAACGGACACCGTGCCCGACTTCGATCGCGACCGGCGAGGCCGTTGCCACTGCCCAGGCGTGGGAGAGGACATGAAGGCGGTCGTTCGGGTCTTCAGGCAAGTGCTCAACTTCGTAATCCGACACCTCAAGGATGTCGACCCTGACGAGGCCTGCAGGGGTGGGAACGAACGCCCCGGCCGCGTCGGCTCGGGCCGCACCGGTCGCTAGGAGGACATCAAGCTGCGGCCGCTCGTTCGCCGAACGCCGATTCGCAGTGTCGAGATCACTGGTGACCCGGTAGGCGCCGGCAAGTCGGCACATGACGGCGAGCCCGCCGATGACCGTGATCGGCCGTCCGAGTCGCTTCTCCAGCTCGGGAATCGCTTGAGTGACCGCCAGCATGGACGAGCCCATGAGGCTGACGCTTGGGATCATCGCCGCCCTACCAGACGCGTCGCCACGGCGATGGCGGAGTCCACCCGTCGAGGACCTCGCGTCCACGCTCCGGGTCGGATGCCAGGTCGAGTGCTACGAACAGCGGTTGCGCCAAAGGCCACGTGCCCGTGCTTTCCACACGCGCGTCGCACACAGCGGAAATCGGCGCCACTCTCACTGTCGCGCGTCGACTATTCCACTCGGACGCTTCGCCGAAGACTTGGACAGCTCGTTTCACAACCGCACTCGTTGGAACGTAGAAGTCGGCAGGATAGGCGGAACCGGCCGCGAGCGGCGCGCCGTACTCTACGGCCGCCAATGTATCGGTGAGCGCCCATCCCGGGGATTCCAGGTCTCCAAGCCCGAGCTGAAGCGCGCCCGCGAACCTACTATCGCCGGTCGGGTGCGGATACTGCGCGATGGCGATTGGCCGGGTCTCCCACGGCTGAACAGTTTCCCAAAATAGATCAGGAATCATGGGGTGTCCGTCGCTGTCGATAAGGCGCTGTTCTCGCAGTCTTTTCAAGATCTCCGAAACAGTACTCGGAGACCTGCCGAGCTCCCTGGCCAGTTCCCTCACCTTGGGAGGACGGTCCGGGTGCAAAAGAAGCGAACACGCCACCTCGACCCCCGCCGTCCCCGAGAAGGCGTCAACTCGCTCGAAGCGCGTCGCCATCGCCGGTACATCGGTATCGACGAAGACGCCTGAGCCCGCGATCCGAAGGCGCCCGCGAAGATCGAGCCACCCGACACCCTGGCTATTTAGCGTTTCACGTGTGGACGCGGCGATCCGGTCCGCGATCAAGACCCGCAAGCCTCCTGGAGCTGTTGACTTGTATTTCAACCGTGGTACGTCCAATGGCATCAACGTGGCCCGGTACTTTATCTCCACTGGAACACGGCGCCCGTCAAGATCCAACACCACGTCAGCCGTGCCATTGTCGGTTGCCTTCGACCATGCGCTGTTCAGGCCGAGAGCCTCCACAGCTTCGTCGATTACCGTCGGCCTTGCGACGTGCAGGCCGATGGCCTCCACGGCGTCGATGAACGCGTGGATCGCTTCCGGGTTACGAGCTGCCACACTCCCATGATCCCCTACTGTTCGGTGTTCGGTCAACACCGAACACCGAACACCTCACCTCGTCGGCGTCAGCAGAATCGCCCGAGCCCCCAACCGATAGGCCTCCCGCACCGCCGCCGGATCCGGCTCCCCCTTGCCGTCGACATCGATGTTGTGGAACTTCGCGAACGCGTGGTTGTCCCGGCACATGATCTCGAACAGCTCGACCACGCGGTCCTCCTCCTCCACCACCTCGACCTCGGCGGTGCGGACCTTGCGCTTGTACCGGACCTCGATGCGCTCGCCGGTCCGCAGGTTACGAACCCAGGGGAACTGCGTTCCGAGCAGCACCTTCCCCTCGTACTCCATGTAGGCCACGGGGATGGCGTACCGCTTGCCGGTGTTGCGGCCCACGACGTAGAGCAGGATCATGCGCCTGCCGATGCCCTTGGCCATGCCCGGCGTGCTCAGTGCCGTGCGCATCAACACGTTGACCAGGCCCTGCATCCGCAGAGTCTGAGCCCGCCCCGCGGGGCGCCCGTCCGGTTTCGTCTCAGTACCCATGACGGCGACGGTACTCCGGGTGTCGCCCCATCACCACGGTCCGCCACCGCCCGGTGACGGCGAAGGGAACCTACTCCCCCTTGATCGCCTCCACCACGGCCTCGGCCACCGTCTTGGCCAGGTCCCGATGGAACACGCTGGGCACGATGTAGCTGGGGTTCAGATCGATGTCGTTGACCGTCGACGCGATCGCCCTGGCCGCCGCCACCAGCACCGGCGGCGTTATGCGATTGGACTGCGCGTCGATCAGGCCGCGGAACACACCCGGGAAGGCCAGCACGTTGTTGATCTGGTTCGGATAGTCGCTGCGCCCGGTGGCCACCACCGCGGCGTGCGCCAGCGCCTCGTCCGGATCCACCTCCGGCTCCGGATTCGCCAGCGCGAACACGATCGCGCCCGGCGCCATGGTGGCGATGTCCTCGCCGGTGAGGATCCGCGGCGCGGAGACGCCGATGAACACGTCGGCGCCGGCCAGCGCCTCCTTAAGCGTCCCGCTCAGGCCCGAGGGGTTGGTGTGCTCGGCCACCCACCGCAGTTCCGGGTCCCGGTCCAGATCGTCGCGTCCGCAGTGCACCACGCCGTGGTAGTCGGCGACGGTGATGTCGGTGGCGCCGGCGGCCATCAGCAGCTTCAGGATCGCCGTTCCCGCGGCGCCCGCGCCCGAGCCGACGATGCGCACCTGGTCGATCTTCTTGCCGACCACCTTCAGCGCGTTGGTCAGCGCGGCCAGCACCACGATCGCGGTGCCGTGCTGGTCGTCGTGGAAGACCGGGATGTCCAGCTCCTCGCGCAGCCGCCGCTCGATCTCGAAGCACCGCGGGGCGCTGATGTCCTCCAGGTTGATCCCGGCGAAGCCCGGGGCGATCGCCTTCACCACCGAGATGATCTCCTCGGTGTCCTGGGTGTCCAGGCACAGCGGCCAGGCGTCCACCCCGGCGAACTGCTTGAACAGCGCCGCCTTGCCCTCCATCACCGGCAGCGCCGCGATCGGGCCGATGTTGCCCAGGCCCAGCACCGCCGAGCCGTCGGTGACCACGGCGACGGTGTTCCGCTTTATAGTCAGCCGGCGCGCGTCGCCGGGGTTCTCGGCCAGTGCCAGCGAGACCCGCGCCACCCCGGGGGTGTAGGCCATGGACAGCTCGTCGCGGTTGCGCAGCGCCACCTTGGAGCTCATCTCGATCTTGCCGCCGAGGTGCATCAGGAAGACCCGGTCGGAGACCTTGCCGACCTCCACGCCCTCGATCTTGCCCAGCGCCTCGGTGACCGCCTGCGCGTGCTCCTCGCTGCTGGTGGCGATGGTGACGTCCACCCGCATCCGGTCCCGGCCGGACCCGGAGACGTCCAGACCGGTGACGACGCCGCCGGCGTCCTCCACCACCCTGGTGATCCCGCTCACCGCGTTGCCGTAGGAAGGGGCCTCCAGGCGGACGGTGATGGAATTGGACACGCTGGGCGAGGCGGACACGGGCGGTTCTCCTTCGGACTGCCGAATACTGCCGAACACTGTGCGCCAAGCGTAGACCGGCGTCACCGCCCGGCGGCGCCGCACGCGTGCATCATCGTGCGCGCGATATGAGCAAAACCTCCCGGGCGTGATCGCATCGTGGCTGCATCGTGATCAAGCAGCGTGATCCGGCCTCTCGCCCGGCCGGGAATGATCGCGTACACTCGGCAGTCAAGGTCGTAAGTTCGCGGTGTTGAAGGCCCAGCGGATCGAATTCCGCCGGGCCGTTCTCGTCTAGAACCGCAGGCCGACAACAGTTCTTCAAGCAGGAAATGAGAGCAGGATGGCTCAGGGGACAGTCAAGTGGTTCAACGCGGAGAAGGGCTACGGCTTCATCTCGCAGGATGAGGGCGGCCCGGACGTGTTCGTGCACTTCTCGGCGATCCAGTCCGGAGGCTACCGCTCGCTGGAGGAGAACCAGCGCGTGGAGTTCGAAGTGACGCAGGGTCCGAAGGGCGCGCAGGCGGAGGACGTCCGTCCGCTGTAAGGGTTTCCCGTGCTGAGCGGGCGAACGGGCTATAACACCGCAGCCGTATCCGGGCATCGCACCGGATACGGCTTCGCTGTGCTATCGGCTTTCTTGGTAGAACGTCCAGGCGTCCGCGACCGTCCCGACCAGATCGGTCCGCTCCGGCTGCCAGCCGAGCACGGTGCGGGCCCGCTCCGCGGACGCCACCAGCCGCGCCGGATCGCCCGCGCGCCGCGGCTTCTCCGCTGCCGGCACCTCCTTACCGGTGGCCTTGCGCACCGCCTCCAGCACCTCGTAGACCGAGAACCCGGTCCCGGTGCCGAGGTTGCAGATCAGGTGCTCGCCCTTCTTCGCCGCGCCCAGCGCCAGCAGGTGTGCCTCGGCCAGATCGCGCACATGGATGTAATCGCGGATCGCGGTGCCGTCCGGCGTCGGGTAGTCGGTGCCGAACACCGAGGCCTCCGGCGCCGTGCCCGCGGCGACATCGAGCAGCCGCGGAATGAGGTGCGTCTCGACCTCGTGCCGCTCGCCCTGCGCGCCCTGCGCTCCGGCGACGTTGAAGTACCGCAGCGACACCGCCGCGATGCCGTAGGCCGGTGCGGCGAACGTCAGCAGCTGGTCCGCGGCCAGCTTGGAGGCGCCGTAGGGGTTGGTCGGCACCGTCGGCATGTCCTCGGTGATCGGCGAGGACGGCGGCTCGCCGTACACGGCCGCGGTCGAGGAGAAGACGATCGTGCCGATCCGGTGGTCGCGCATCGCCTCCAGCAGGTTCGCGGTGGTGGTGATGTTGTGCCGGAAGTAGCGGGCCGGCTCGGCCACCGACTCCCCGACCAGCGAGCGCGCCGCGAAGTGCAGGATCGCGTCGATCGGGCCGCCGGCGGTGACCGTGCGCAGGACGTCGCCGAGCTGGCGCTGGTCCAGCAGGTCGGCGTGATGGAACGCGACGCCGGCCGGGACGGCGTCCCGGTGCCCGGTGGACAGGTCGTCGACGACGGTCACGTCGTGTCCGGCTTGTGCCAACACGGCGGCCGTGACCGACCCGACGTACCCCGCGCCCCCAGTGACCAGCAATCGCATGCTTTCCAGACCTCTCTGCCGCCGTCGGATGTACCGCCTCCAGCGTAGCCGAGATCTCAGAAATAAACAGACTCAATCAGGAATCAACAACCACGAGCACGTCCAGGGTGCGCGGACCGTGGACGCCCTCGACCCGGTCCAGCTCGATGTCAGAGGTCGCCGAGGGCCCGGAGATCAACGTCGTGGGCCGGGTGGGATCCAGCGCGCGGATCGCGATCGGGACGTCGGCGACCACTTGCGAAGCACGGACGAGACACAGGTGCAGATCGGGCACGAGCGACAGCGCACGGCGCCCCTGGCCTGGCCCGGCGTCCAACACGATGGTGCCGGTCAGCGCGATCCCCCGGGCGGCCAAGGTGATCACGCCGTCGGAGTCGTCCAATTCCGCGGCGGTCAGCGGCGGCTCATCGGACAAGCGCAAGCCCTGATACGCCTTGAGCCACTCCTCCGGGAAGCCCGGCGGCACCACCAGGTTCTCGACGCCGCGTGCGGACAGGATGCGCGCGATCTCGGCCGGCACATCGGCCTGGGCAACGCGCGTGACCGTGGCGCGGTAGTCCTCCACGCGTTCCACAAAGAGATCGACGACATCGCCGGTGACATGGCTGTCGACGTACTCCCGGGTGACAGCCACGTCCTCGGGACGCTCCTCATCCGGCACATCCCGCAGCGCCGCGCGGATCCGCGCCAGAACCTCCGCCTTGTACTCCGCGACCGGTTCCATCAGCGTCCTGCCTTCCGCCACCAGGCCCGGAACGATTCGCGCGCCGGCACCGGCACGTCGCGCGCCGCCGTCCACTTGCGCGCCGGGCCCGGCAGCCAGCGTCCGCCCCGGATCCCGGCGACCCGACCGCCGACGGCCGCGAGCCGTTCGGCCAGCGCCAGCCGGCGCGGCGAGGCGAACACCAGCTTCGTCGCCTTCATCGCCACCGCCTCCGGTTTCGGGACCCGGTCGCCGCGATGCGCGTCCACGACCTTGGTCCGCAGGTGCACCAGCATCTCCGGGATGTCGATCCGCACCGGGCAGGCGTCGTAACAGGCGCCGCACAGCGTCGAGGCGAACGGGAGCGAATCAGCGTGTTTCGATGTCCCGACCCCTACCAGCTGCGGCGTCAGCACCGCGCCGATCGGGCCCGGATACACCGATCCGTACGACCGTCCGCCGGTCCGTTCGTAGACCGGGCAGACGTTCAGGCACGCCGAGCAGCGGATGCAGTGCAGCGCCGAGCGGCCCTGCCGGTCGGCCAGCGTCGCGGTCCGGCCGTTGTCGAGCAGGATCAGATGGAACTCCCGCGGCCCGTCGCCCGGTGTGACGCCGGTCCACAGCGAGGTATAAGGGTTCATCCGCTCGGCTGTCGAGGATCGTGGCAGCAACTGGAGGAAGACCTCCAGGTCCGCGAACGACGGCAGGACCTTCTCGATGCCCATCAGGGTGATCAGGGTCTCCGGCAGCGTCACGCACATGCGGCCGTTGCCCTCGGACTCCACCACCCCGACGGTCCCGGTGTCGGCGCACGCGAAGTTGGCGCCGGAGATCGCCACCTTGGCCCGCAAGAACTTCTCCCGCAGGTGCAGCCGCGCCGCCTCGGCCAGCACCCGCGGCTCGTCGGTGAGGTCGTCCGGCGCCGGCACCCCGTGCTTGCCCATCTCGCGGAGGAAGATGTCGCGGATCTCGGTGCGGTTGCGGTGGATGGCGGGGACGAGGATGTGCGAAGGACGGTCGTCGGCCAGCTGCACGATCAGCTCGGCGAGGTCGGTCTCGGTCGCGGTGATGCCCTCGTCGTCGAGCCCCTCGTTGAGGCCGATCTCCTGGGTGGCCATCGACTTGACCTTCACGACCTCGTCCGCGCCCTTGGCCCGGACCAGCTCGGTGACGATCCGCTTGGCGTCCTCGGCGTCCCTGGCCCAGTGCACCGTGCCGCCGGCCGCCGTGACGGACGCTTCCAGTCGCAGGAGGTACTCGTCCAGATGCCGCATCACGCGGTCCTTGATCTGGGAGCCGGCCAGGCGCAGCGTCTCCCAGTCGTCGAGCTCTGCGACGGCGCGCAGCCGCTTGTCTCGGATGGTCGTGGTCGCGTGCTTGAGATTGCGCCGCAGCTGGCCGTCCCGCAGCGCGGTGTGGGCCGCCTCGGGGAACGTCGGCGAGCCGAGCCAGACCACGTTGACACCGGCCTCGTCCCTCATCGCGTCGCCGCCAGGATCTCGGCCAGGTGCAGGGTTCTGACACCCGACGTGATCCGGCTCAAGCCGCCGCCGATGTGCATCAGGCAGGAGTTGTCGGACGCGCAGAGCGTGTCCGCGCCGGTCTTGCCGACGTTGCCCATCTTGTCCCGCAACATGGCGATCGACGTCTCCGAGTTCTTCATCGCGAACGTCCCGCCGAACCCGCAGCACGACTCGGCCTCGGGCAGCTCCACGAGGTCGATCCCCGCCACCGCCCGCAACAGCCGCAACGGTTTGTCGCCGACGCGCAGCATCCGCAGGCTGTGGCAGGTGGGGTGGTAGGTGACGCGGTGCGGATAGTAGGCGCCGACGTCGGTCACGCCGAGGACGTCGACCAGGAACTCCGAGAACTCGTAGAAGTTCGGCGCGGTCTCGGTGGCGTGGTGGTGCCGGACGTGGCCGGCGCAGGAGCCCGACGGCGTCACGACGGCGTCGTAGCCGCGGAAGGCGTCGTTGAAGGCGCCGACCAGCGATTCGGCTTCGCGGCGGTAGCCGGTGTTGTAGTGCATCTGACCGCAACAGGTCTGCTGCTGCGGGAACTCGACGCTGTGGCCGAGGCGCTCCAGGACGGCGGTGACGGCCTTGCCGGTGTCGGGGAACAGCGCGTCGTTGTAGCAGGTGATGAACAGCGCGACGCGCATCTCAGACCCCTGCCCACAGGTCGTCGGGGATCGGCAGATGAGTCATGGCGACGCAGTCCCGCACTTCCTCCGGCGACCGCGCGCCGATGAGGACGGACTTGACCGCCGGATGGCGGAGCGGGAACTGGAGCGCGGCGGCGCGCAGCGGGACCTCGTGCCGCCGGCAGATCTCCTTGAGCCGCAGGGCTTCCGCCAGGACGCCGGGCGCGACCGCCCGATAGTCGTACGTCGACGTCGGCTTCGGATCCACCAGCAATCCGGAGTTGAACACCCCGCCGATCATGATGCCCACCCCTCGCTCCGCCGCCGCGTCGAGCAGTTCCGCCCCCGACCGGTCCAGCAGCGAGTACCGCCCGGCGAGCAGCACCACGTCGATGTCGGTCTCCCGCACGAAGCGCAACGGGATCCCGGACTGGTTCATCCCGACCCCGACCGCCCCGAGCACTCCCTCGTCCCGCAGCTTCGCCAGCGCCGGGAACGCCTCGTTGAGCGCCTGGTCCGCGTGGTCGTCGGGATCGTGGATCAGCGCGATGTCGATGCGGTCGACGCCCAGCCGCTCCAAACTGGCCTCCAGCGAGCGCCGGACACCGTCGGCGGAGTAGTCCAAGACCCGCCGGAACGCCGCCGGCACCGCGAACCCCTCGGGATCAGTGCCCCGCGGCTCCGCGACCGGCTCCAGGATCCGCCCGACCTTGGTCGACAGCACGAATCCGTGCCGACCTCGCAGCGCCGCCCCGAACCGGCGTTCCGACAGCCCGAGCCCATAGTGCGGCGCGGTGTCGAACACCCGGATCCCGGCGTCCCACGCGGCGTCCAGAGCCGCCCGGGCTTCCTCCTCGCTCACCGCGGTGAACAGGTTGCCAAGTCCCGCGCCGCCGAACGCCAGCTCGGTCAGCTGGACGCCACGGCCGATGGTGCGGTCGACGCTCGTCTGCATGGCCCTCACTGTGCCACGGGGCGTAGCCGCAACCCGAACACCCCGCCGTCCACGGCCAGCACCGTGCCGGTCACCGAGGCCGCGTCCGGCGAGGCGAGGTAGGCGATCGCGGCGGCGACCTCGTCCGGTTTCACCAGACGCCCCAGGGGCTGCCGCGCCTCCAACGCCGCGCGCTCGGCCTCCGGGTCCTCGGCGGCGTCCAGCAGCCGCCCCACCCACGGCGTGTCGGCGGTGCCCGGATTCACGCAGTTCACCCGGATGCCCTCGCGGACGTGGTCGGCCGCCATGGCCAGCGTCAGCGACATCACCGCGCCCTTAGTCGCCGAGTAGAGCGCGCGCTGCGGCAGACCGGCGGTGGCGACGATCGAGCCGGTGTTCACGATCGCCGCGTGCGCCGACTGGCGCAGCGCCGGCAGGGCCGCGCGCGTGACCCGCACCATGCCGACCACGTTCACGTCGTAGATCCGCAGCCACTGCTCGTCGGAGTTGTCCTCGACCGTGCCGGTCGCGCCGATGCCGGCGTTGTTCACCAGCACGTCCAGGCCGCCCAGCGCCTCGACCGCCGAGGCGACCGCGGCGCGGACCGACGCGTCGTCGGCGACGTCGGCCTTGAAACCGTGCAGTCCGGCCGCGATCGCCGCCTCCGGGTCCAGGTCGAGGACCGCCACGGCGGCGCCCCGGTTGGCCAGCAGACGGGCGGTGGCCGCGCCGATGCCGGAGCCGCCGCCGGTGACGATCGCCTTCAGTCCTTCGTAGTCCCGCATCTCACGCTTCTCCTCGGTCCGCGCGCCAGAACGACCCGTCGGGGAACGAATACGCCTCCAGCGTCGCCGGGAACATCTCCGCGCAGAAGCCCGGTGCGGTCGGGGCCTGATAGGCGCCGCCCGCGATCACCGTGGGGTGGAGGAAGTGCTCGTGCAGGTGGTCGACGTACTCGATGACCCGGTCCTGGCGGGTGCCGGTGAGCGCCACGAAGTCGAACATCGACAGGTGCTGCACCAGTTCGCACAGTCCGACCCCGCCGGCGTGCGGGCACACCGGCACGCCGAACTTGGCGGCCAGCAGCAGGATCGCCAGGTTCTCGTTGACGCCGCCGACCCGCGCGGCGTCCACCTGGAGCACGTCGATCGCCCCGGCCTGCAACAGCTGCTTGAACATGATCCGGTTCTGCACGTGCTCCCCGGTCGCCACCTTCACCGGCGCCACCGCCGCCCGGACCGCGGCGTGCCCGAGCACGTCGTCCGGGGAGGTCGGCTCCTCGATCCAGTACGGGTCGAACTCCGCCAGCGCCTTGACCCACTCGATCGCGTCGCCGACGTCCCAGCGCTGGTTCGCGTCGATCGCCATCCGGATGTCCGGGCCGATCGCGGCCCGCGCGGCCCGGCACCGCCGGACGTCGTCGGCCAGGTCCGCGCCCACCTTCAGCTTGATCTGCTGGAAGCCGGCGGCCACCGCCTCGTGCGCCAGCCGGGTCAGCTTCTCGTCGGAGTAGCCGAGCCAGCCCGGCGAGGTGGTGTACGCGGGGTAGCCCTCGGAGCGCAGCAGCGCCTCACGCCCGGCCGCGCCCTCCTTGCCGCGCCGCAGCAGTTCCAGCGCCTCGTCCGGGGTCAGCGCGTCGGTGAGGTACCGCGGCGCGCTTGGCCGCCAGGTCCCACACCGCGTTGACGACCGCGCCGATCGCCATGTGCATGACGCCCTTCTCCGGCCCCAGCCAGCGCAGCTGGCTGTCGCCGATCAGGGCCCTGCTGACGATGCCCGGGTCGGCGCAGACCGCCTCGACGTCCAGGCCGACGACGTGCTCCCGCAGCGCCTCGATGGCCGCCACCTGGACGTCGTTGCCGCGGCCGATGGTGAAGCTGAACCCGTGCCCGGACAGCCCGTCGCCGGCGTCCGTCCGCAGGATCAGGTACGCCGCCGAGTAGTCGGGGTCGGGGTTCATCGCGTCCGAGCCGTCGAGCTCGCGCGAGGTGGGGAAGCGGACGTCGCAGGTCTCGATACCGGTGATCCGACTCATGCCGGGACCAGCTTCGAACGCTGCGATCCCAGACCGTCGATCTCGAGTTCCACCACGTCGCCCGAGCGCAGGTAGGGGTTCCCGGCGATGCCGAGCGCGACGCCGGCCGGGGTCCCGGTGTTCACCACGTCGCCCGGCTCCAGCACCATGTGCTGGGACAGGTAGCGGATCACCTCGGCCACCGAGAAGATCATGTTCGCGGTGTCGCCGTCCTGCCGCCGCTCGCCGTTGACCGACAGCCGCAGTCCGAGCTTCTGGCAGTCCGTGACCTCGTCGGCGGTCACCAGATACGGACCCAGCGGGTTGAACGTCTCACAGGACTTGCCGAGGTCCCACTGCCCCGAGCGCTCCAGCTGGAACTCGCGCTCGGAGACGTCGTTGCTGATCGCGAAGCCGCCGACGGCTTCCAGCGCCTCGGCGTCCGTCTCCAGGTACCGGGCCCGCTTGCCGATGACGACGGCGAGCTCCACCTCCCAGTCGGTCTTCACCGAGCCGCGCGGGATGAGGATGTCGTCGTTCGGGCCGACGACCGTGTATGGGTCCTTCATGAACACCACCGGCCGCGGCGGGATCGGCGCGCCGGTCTCCTCGGCGTGGTCGCGGTAGTTCAGCCCGATGCAGACCACCTTCCCCGGCCGCGCCACCGCCGAGCCGAGCCGCGCTCCGGCGACCTCCCCGGCCGGGATCTCGGGCAGCGCGCCGGTGTCGAATGCCGCGCGGACCCGGTCCGGACCGCCGTCCAGCCAGAACGCACGATCCAGATCGCCGACCACACCGGTCAGATCGAGATGGCGGCCGTCGGGGGCGAGCAGCACGGGGCGCTCGCGGCCGGGCTCGCCGAGGCGGAGAAGTTTCACGCTTCGAGACTCTAGGCAAACATCGGATCTATCGTCAAGGGAACCAAGATCGTTTTCTCGCTCGGTTTTCCACCCCGGCCTGGCCTTTCCTGTCGAACCTAGAATCGATGATCTCGTCGAATCTGGTTACGAATGAGCTAAGAACTCTTGCCAGCGCTCCCACGGGCCGCTATACATCGGATGACTGAAGACGCGTGACCCACACCACAGACACTCTCCCAGCGAGGTCGGATATGAGGCATCACCGCACGTCGAGAACCGTTCTGGCCGTCGTGGCCGTCGTAGCGCTCGGGGCCGGTGCCAGCGCCTGCGGGCGCTCCGGCAAGTCCAGCTCCGGCTCCGGCTCCGGTTCCAGCGGCAAGATCGGGCTCGACTTCCCGCGCTCGGACACCGACTTCTGGAACAGCTACTCCAAGTACGTCAACCAGGACATCAGCAAGGACAAGATCGACACCCTGACCCCGACCAACTCCAACAACAAGATCGACGTCCTGGTCTCCAACGTCGGCACCCTGGTCGGCCAGGGCGCCAAGGCCATCGTCATGGCCCCGCAGGACACCGGCGCGATCGCCAGCACGCTGGAAGACCTGGCGAGCAAGAAGATCCCGGTGGTCAGCGTGGACACCCGCCCGGACAAGGGCCAGGTCTACATGGTGGTGCGCGCCGACAACAAGGCATACGGCGAGAAGGCGTGCAAGTTCCTCGGCGACAAGCTGAAGAACACCGGGACCGTCGTGGAGTTCGAGGGCGACCTGGCCTCGGTCAACGGCCGCGACCGCTCCGAGGCGTTCGGCGACTGCATGAGCAAGAACTACCCCGGCATCAAGGTGCGGGCCGAGGCCACCGAGTGGAAGGGCGACGTCGCGGCGGCCAAGCTGCAGGACGAACTGAACGGCGGCACCATCAACGGCATCTACATGCAGGCCGGCGGCGCGTTCCTGGCCTCCACCATGTCGGTGCTCCAGCAGAAGAACCTGATCGTGCCGCCGACCGACCCCAAGCACATCTTCATCGTCTCCAACGACGGCATCCCGGCCGAGCTCCAGGCGATCAAGGCCGGGCAGATGGACGCCACGGTCTCGCAGCCGGCGGACAGCTACGCCAAATACGGGCTCTTCTACGCCCAGCAGGCCCTGGCGGGCAAGACCTTCGCCCCCGGGCCGACTGACCACGGCTCGAACATCATCCAGCTGCCCAACGGCCTGGAGGACCAGCTGCCGGCGCCGCTGGTGACCATCGACAACGTCAACGACCCCGCGCTGTGGGGCAACCAGGTCGGCAAGTGATCGCATGACGCAGCACGACCCGAGGGCGGCCGGGGATCCCGGTCGCCCCGACCCTGTCCCCCATACCGAGTCCGTCCCCGGCTCCGACGCCGTGGCCGTCGCCGAGGCGATCGGCGTGTCCAAGAGCTTCGGAGCGACGCGGGCGCTGATCGACGTCGGTATCCGCGTCGCCCCCGGCGAGTCGCACGCCCTGGTCGGCCGCAACGGCGCCGGAAAGTCCACGCTGGTCTCGCTGCTCACCGGCCTGGCCAAACCGGACGACGGCCACATCGAGTTCGACGGCCGGCCCGCCCCGCCGCTGACCGACCGCGCCGGCTGGCAGGCCCGCGCGGCGTGCGTCTATCAGAAGTCGACGATCATCCCGTCCCTGTCGGTGGCCGAGAACCTCTTCTTGAACCGGCAGGCCTCCGGGTCGCATCGCATCAGCTGGAAGGCGTTGCGCGCTCGCGCCGCCGGCCTGCTGGCCGAGTACGACATCGACGTCGATCCCACGGCACCGGCCGCCACGCTCGCCGTGGACCAGCGGCAGGTGCTGGAGATCGCCCGGGCGCTGTCGTTCGGGGCGCGGTTCATCATCCTCGACGAGCCCACCGCGCAACTCGACGGCGCGAAGATCACGGCGCTGTTCGACCGCTTGCGGCGCCTGCAGGCCTCGGGTGTCGCGTTCCTGTTCATCTCGCACCATCTCAGCGAGGTCTACGAGGTCTGCCAAACCGTCACCGTCTACCGCGACGCGCGGCACATCATCACCGCCCCGGTCGCCGGGCTCGACAAGGAGCAGCTGATCGAGGCGATGACCGGTGAGGACCGTTCGGCGCGTGCCGAGTTCGCCGCCGTGCACTACATCCCGGCCACGACGGCGACTCCGGCGCTGCGTGTCAGCGGGCTGAGCGTCGCCACCACGTTCACCGACGTCGACATCACCGTCGCCACCGGCGAGATCGTCGGCCTGGCCGGCGCCGGCGGCTCGGGCGCGGTGACGTTGGGCGAGACCGTCGCCGGACTGCACCGGCCGACCGCCGGGACCGTGGAAGTGGCCGGGAAGCCGGTCCGCACCGGAAGCGTCCCGGACGCGTTGCACGCCGGGCTCGGCTTCGTCCCGGAAGACCGGCATGCCCAAGGCGTGATCCCGCTCCGGCCGATCGCCGAGAACATCACGCTCACCGCCACCGACCGGCTCGGCCGCGGCGGCTTCTACACCAACGAGTCGCTGCGCCGCGCCGGCAGTGCCCTGATGCAGCGGCTCGACGTGAAGGCCGAGGGACCGGAGCAACTGGTCAGCGCGCTGTCCGGCGGGAATCAGCAGAAGATCGTGATGGGCCGCGCCCTGGCCAGTTCCCCCAAGGCGCTGGTGCTGATCCGGCCGACCGCCGGGGTGGACGTGAAGTCGAAGGAGTCGTTGCTCGGAACGGTGCGCCAAGCCGCCGAGGAGGGCTGCGGCGCGCTGTTGGTCTCCGACGAGCTCGACGACCTGCGGATCGCACACCGCGTGCTGGTGATGTTCAAAGGCGCGCTGGTCGCGGAGTTCGAACCCGGGTGGAGCGACGCCGAGCTGATCGCCGCGATCGAGGGCCTGGGCGACACCGGCTCGCGGCCGGACTCCCTGGAAGAACAAGAAAGGACCGGCCATGAGTGAGGCCACGACGATGACCGAGACCGCCGAGTCGGGCCCGCGATCCGCCGCGTCCGCCAAACGCCGCTCGCGCACCACCAGCTGGCTGCGTGAGTTCTCGCTGATCCCGGCGATGGGGCTGCTGATCCTGATCGGCTTCATCGAGTCCCCGAACTTCCTGACCGGCGACAACTTCCTGGCGATGCTCCAGCAGTCGACGGAACTGAGCCTGCTGGTCC
>JAEKKI010000243.1 GCA_019510485.1 Catenulisporales bacterium | reverse complement strand
CATCGGCCAGTACGACTCGGAGTACGCGATGATGATGACCGGTTCGGTGCTGTCCGTCCTGCCGATCCTGGTGATCTTCCTGCTGGGGCAGCGCTACTTCATCGAGGGCATCGCGACGTCCGGGATGAAGGGGTGAGCGGGGTGGGCGCTTCGAGTGCGGCTCAGGGCTCTGCCAAGCCGGTGTCCAAGGTCCCTTACGACACGATCTTCAGCACCGTGTACGCGGGGCTGCGGATCAACCTGTGTCTGCTCGCGGCGGTATCGCCGCTGTTGGTCGTGCTCGCCTTCACCAGCGAGCCGCTCGCGGCGTGGCCGTTCTTCGCTGCGCTGTCGGTACTGTGCGGGCCGGCCGCCGCCGGGGCGTTCGCCGCGTTCGAGGCGATGGGCGTCGATCCGGCGCGGGTCGGGCGGGCGTTCTGGTCCGGCTACCGTGCGGGATTCGCCCGTGCGCTGGGGGTTTCCGGAGCGGCGGCCGCGTTGGTGGTAGTGGTCGGCGTAGACCTCCAGCAGGCGGTCGGCACACGGTTCAGTGCGGTCACGCCGCTGCTCGCGGTGCTTCTCGTGGTGGTGGTGACCGTCACCACGACGATGCTCGCGGCCGGTTGGCGGCTCTCGGGACGCTCCGTGCTGGCCGCCGCGTATCTGTCGCTTCGCAAGTGGTACCTGGCGCTGGCCGATCTGGTCGTGCTCGGCGTGCTGCTGGCGGCGGTCGTCTCCCAGCCCGCGCTCGGGCTCTTCCTGCTTCCCGCACCCGCGCTCTACGTGGTGTGGGCGAACACTCGCCACCTGCTCTCCACCTCCCCTACTGCTCAACCGACTGAAGGGATGAACCAATGAGATCGCTCCGATGGCTCCTGGCGGGCGTGCTCGCCTTGACCGGGGTGCTGACGCTCAGCGGCCAGCGTCACGCGGTGGCCGCGACCACCTCGACCTCCCAGTTCAGGGGGATCAACTGGGCCGACCAGCGTGACAACTTCGTGAACGGTGTGCTGTATCCGTCGGGGCTGAGCTCCTCCGACACGTACTCTTCGGCGGCCACGGTCGCGGACCGGGTGGTCGGGCAGCTCTACTCGATCAGCGGGGCGAACACGGTGCGGATGCCGGTGAACGAGCCGACGGTGTCGAACTACTGGGGCACGTACACCGGTGCGATCGACACGGCACTGACCAAGGGCAACGTGATCCTCGCCTACTGGGCCTACACCGGCGGGAAGCCGACTGACACGAACGCGTTCTACGCGATGTGGGACAAGATCGTCGGCAAGTACGGCAGCAATCCGAACGCGTACTTCGAGGTCATCAACGAGCCCTACGGGTACAGCAGCTCGGACCTCAACAACATGTACAACACCTGGCTCAACCGCTACTCCTCGGTGCCTCGCGGTCAGGTCATCCTCGACGGTACGGGTGACGCCACGAACATCTCGGGGGTCGGCGGCGACAGCCGGCTGGCGAACACGCTGCTTGCAGTGCACTACTACACGTTCTTTGCCGGAACGTCCACGAACGAATCCGACTGGGCGAACGGCATCGCCGGCGAGATCGGCAAGTATGCGAGCCGGACTGTCGCCACCGAGTGGGGCGCGCCGATGAGTCCTGGCACCAAGAACGGCGTCTACTACGACACGATCAACTATGACGTGCCGGGCGGGAACTTCTTCGACGCCTACGTCCGGGGCGTCAGCAGCGAGCTGCGCACGCTCGGTGTCGGCAGCGTGTACTGGCCAGGGCTGCGTGACGGCGACTGGTACAGCCTGACCAGTAAGACCGGTACCGGTGCGTCGATCGCGCTGAAGCTGGTGAACGCCTCCGGGCTGGACCGGCTGCAGTACGCGTGGGGGATCGGCAACGGCGGTGGTGGCGGGACGTACGTCCAGATCCGTGATGTGGCCAGCGGCCTGTGCGTTGACGGTCTGGGCCGTACCACAGTCGGTGCCAACGCCGGCCAGTCCGGCTGCGTCGCGGGCGACACCAACCAGGAGTGGGCCATCGTGAGCAGCGGGGGTTACGTCCGTATCCAGAACCGCGCCACCGGCCTGTTCCTCGACGGCATGGGCCGCACGGCCAACGGTTCGGCGGCCGGTCAGTACAGCAGCTCCACCAGCAACAACCAGCAGTGGACCGAGGTGAGCGCCGCCGGCGGCGTGCGCTTCCAGAACCGTGCGACGGGCTTGTACCTCGACGGTATGGGCCGCACCGCGAACGGCTCCGATCTGGGGCAGTACAGCAGCTCCAGCAGCACCAACCAGCAGTGGACTCTGGTTTCCGCGAGCTGATGGCCGGCTGATCGCCGCTGGGATCGGGGAGGGTCCGCCGACAATGGGGACCGCTGGTGTCGCAGGGGAGCGACCGTGCGGTGTGGTCGGCGGACCGCCTCGATCAGCCGACGCTGCGATCAAAACGTTGAGATCGTCTCCGCGCGCGGGCTAACGTAGACGCTGTTTGTCGGTACGGGGAGGTAAGACTCAATATGGTGCTGCGCGGGGCTTCAGGTCGTTCGGTTCGTCTTCTTGCCGCGCTGGCGTGCGTATGGCTCGCCGGATCGGTGGCGGGCACTCCGGCGCGAGCCGACCCGCGGTACCCGGCTCCCCGCGAGGACGAATGGTGGTTCACCACCTGGGACGTTCAGAACCAGGTGTGGCCGCTGTCGCAGGGCGAGGGCACCATCGTGGCCGTCCTGGACAACGGCGTCCAGGCCGACATCCCTGAGCTGGCTGGTGCGGTCCTACCGGGTGTGGACCTCTCCGGCGGCGGTGGCGACGGCAGGACCGACACGGACGCCGACGGTTTCGGGCATGGCACCGGCATGGCCACGCTCATCGCCGGGCGCGGCGGACCCGAACACTTCCTCGGACTGGCGCCGCAGGCCAAGATCCTTCCGATCGACTTCCATGGCGATTCCTCCGCCCTGTCCTCCGGGATCCGCTACGGCGTCGACCACGGTGCCGGGGTCATCAACATCTCGCAGGCGGTGTCAGCACCCTGCTGGGAGGATCTCCAGCAGGCCGTCGGTTACGCCCTCGACCACAACGTGGTGGTGGTCGCGGCGGCGGGCAACGAGGGAGCCGAGGGGAACCCCTCGGACAGCCCCGCCAACTGTGCGGGCGTGCTCGCGGTGGGCGGGATCGGCGTTTCCGGCCAGTCGCTCGTCCCCTGGTCGGGTACCGAGCGGCAGCCCTACGTGACGGTCGCGGCGCCGGCCGAGGGTGTCGGGGCCGTACTCAGGGACGGCAAGTTCCACACCTCATCGGGGGGCACCAGCAGTTCCTCGGCCCTGACCTCCGCGACCGTGGCGCTCATCCGGTCCAAGTACCCCGACATGCCCGCTCGTGAAGTGGTGCACCGCATCATCGCCTCGTGCCGCGATGTGGGCGCTGCGGGCAAGGATCAGCAGACCGGCTTCGGCATCATCCGACCCGGCCGCGCGCTGAGCGGCGAGGGGCTCAGCGACGCACCCGATACCTTCTTCGCGGCCTACGACGGATGGAAAGCCGCCCATGACGCGGCGAGCAAGCCGGCCACCGCCCATGCCGCCAGCAGCGATTCCGCTTCGTCCGTCCCCATCCTGCCGATAGCGGCTCTCGGGATCCCCGTTCTGGCCTTCGGTACTGCTGTTGTCGTGCGGAGAAGCCGCAGGAAGTCCACTGCTTCCCGGGACCTCGGACTGTGAGGCTGATGCGGACTTTGCAGCCCTAGCCGGTGGCGTGACGGCAGTCCTGGTGTTCCTGACATTCGCGGGCAACGACGTAGCCGAACCGGGTGAGCGTCACAGCGAGCGATCAGGACGGGTGGAGTTGCAGCGGCGGGCTCGGTGCAAAGCCGAGCCCGCCATGCGCGCGGAGAACCCGGCTCGCGGCGGCCTCGCGCTGGTCGACCACGAGACGCGGAACGTGTCAAGCCTGGTGAGTCGGTCGGTTTCAGGGTTTGTCGAGTGAGCCGGCGTCGCCGGCGTCCGAGGCGATCGCTGGGCGGCGACATGGTCGTCCGGCTGGTTGGTCCGCACGTGAGTTTGAGACTTTGAAATGGACCCAGTAAGGCAAGAAGCTGGTGACCCACCGGGTTCAGCTCCGGGGCGTAGGGCGGCAGCTGGTGAACGTTCAGCCAGCTCCGCTCGGCGATCAATGCCTTCAACTGAACGATGACGTTCCGGGTTGTGGAG
>JAEKKI010000096.1 GCA_019510485.1 Catenulisporales bacterium | reverse complement strand
TGGCAGCTCGGGGCGCTGACGCCGTTCCGCGTCCTCACGGATGAGAACGTCGAGCCCTTGGCGGAGATGGCAGTTGTCGCGCCAGTCGCGCGACAGCTACAGCTCGGGCTGGACGTGGTGCTGGACGTGACCGGGCATCAGGTGGCAGCCCGGGAGCGGTATCGGCGGGTGGCCGAAAGCCTCGGCGCGCGGTTCGTCGGTGTGGAGTGCGTGTGCTCGGACGAAACGGCGCATCAGGCGCGGGTGGCGGGACGGGACCGTGGCATCCCCGGGTGGCACGCCACGGTGCCGTGGGAACACGTGCTGCGTATGAAGGGCTTGTGGGAGCCGTGGACAGAGCCGCATCTGGTGCTGGATTCCGCGGAGCAGGACGCTGAGACGCTGCTGGGGCGCGTGCTGGCAGAGGTCGCGGCGTCGCGGCCGGCGACGGCGGCAGGTCGCTGACCCTACTTACCACCGGCCCCGACGAACACCCGAGCCTCCTCCGCCAGTCTTTCCCAGTCGACATCGCTATCCGGGTCCACGACCAGCCATTCGCGCATCTCGACACCGTTCTTACGCGGATCGAAGCGATCGCCGGCGCCGTCGGCCGACAACTGGTCGACCCGCTCGCTCGGCAGCTTCAGCACCAGACGGTCCTGGCTCACCATGGCGAACAGCTTGCCGTTCACCTTCAGCCCGCCGCGGCCGAATCCGCGCGCGCCGGGCTCGGTTCCCGGGCACGTCACGCCCTCGACACCGAGGTAGCGTGCCACCAGTTCGGCGAATCGCTCCTGCGTAGCGCTCATGGGGCCACGTTAGACGACGCTGCCGACGCCGAACCGGCGGGCGCCGTCCGAATGGATGGCTCCGCCGGCCCGCGCGGAAGTGGCTCAGCGTGGCTCAGTGCACGTGCCGCCGATGCCCCGGCTCCTGGTGCGGCACCGTCTGCACCGTCGGCGGCACCGGCGCCGGCAGCGTCGCGACCTCGTCCAGCTCCTTCTGATACAACGCGTTCGCGTCCGGCAGCGTCGGGAACGCCGGATTGAGCTTGTTCAGACGCAGCGTGCCCGTCAGATCCCCGACCGTACGCCGCCGCCACGCGCTGATGTTCGGCTCCCGCACCCCGAAGCGCCGCTCCAGGAACCGCAGCGTCGAGGTGTGGTCGAACACCTCCGAGCACACGTACCCGCCCGCGCTCCACGGCGACACGACGATCGTCGGGACCCGGAAGCCCAAACCGGAAGGCCCGGCAATACCCTGACACTCGGCCGGCAGCGGGTCCACCGTGATCCACTCCCCCGGCGTCCCGGGCGGCGCGGTCGGCGGCGGCACGTGGTCGAACAGGCCGTCGTTCTCGTCGTAGGTGATGAACAGCACCGTCTTGCGCCACACCTCAGGGTGCCGGCCCAGGGCGTCCAGCACGTTCCAGATGTACTGCGCCCCGGCGCCGGGCAGCGCCGGCGGGTGCTCGCTGGCCTCCGGCAGTCCGATCGAGGGCAGGTATTGCGAGTTCAGCCAGCTGACGGCGGGCAGGTCGCCGTTGGCGATGTCGTCGGCGATGGCCTGCGGCGGGCGCGGCCGCATGCCGTTGATCCACAGCGAGGAGGTCTGCGGCGCGCTCTGGAACTGCTGGAACCAGCCCAGGTCCGAGCCCTTGGTGTTGGCCACGTAGTAGCGCCAGCTGATGCCGGCCGCCTCCAGCCGCTCGGCGTACGTGGTCCAGCGGAACGGCGCCGGGATCGCGTTGCTCACCACCGGGCCGCCGGCCAGTCCGTCGGGGTCGTTGGTGCCGGTGATCGCGAACAGCCGGTTGGCGTGCGTGGGGCCGAACGCCGAGCAGTGGTAGCGGTCGCAGACCGTGAAGGCGTCGGCCAGGGCGTAGTGGAACGGGACGTCCTCGCGGGTGTGGTAGCCCATGGCCCAGGGACCGTGGTCGGCCGTGCGGTGCGCGGCCATCCAGCCGTCCATCCGGCCGTGGTTCCACGAGGTGTGCTGGCCGTACCAGCTGTGGTCGGTGCTGGGGTACTTGGCGCCGCTGGTCGTGGTGGTGTCGACGCGGAAGGGCAGCGTGTACCCGTCGGGGTTGGCCGGATCGGGCTGGTAGAAGACCGAGCGGCCGTTCGGCAGGCAGATCGCCTCGCGGTCGTCGAAGCCCTTCACCCCCGACATGGTCCCGAAGTAGTGGTCGAAGCTGCGGTTCTCCTGCATCAGGATCATGACGTGCTCGATCTGGTCGAGCGAGTGCAGCCGGTTGTCCGGGCCCGAGGCGGCCATCGCCTTGGTGAGCGAGGGCGGCAGCAGCGACAGCGCCGACGTGGCGGCGGCTGTGGTGAGGAGGCGACGGCGGGTCAGCGACATGCCTTGTTCTCCCGTCAGAATATTGAGATGTCGTCCTCCCGTCGAAGGTAGTCGCGGATGGTGGATTCGGGGAGAACACGGGAAGCGGTGAACGCGTTCTGTCTTTACCGGGTCTTTAAGTAGCAAGCCCCGAATCCGGGGAGGGGGCCCGGAACCCTTGCGGTAGCGTGGCGGGCGCACGTTGCACGAACGATTCGCACACTATGGGGGTAACACACCATGTCCACCACGGGTGGCATACGCACTCTCGTCGGAGTGGCCCTGGCCTCGTCCGTATTCCTGCTCGCGGGCTGCGCCTCGTCCGGTAGCACCGGCGCCAAGGCGAGCTCGGGCGGCGGTCTGTCCACCAGCACGTCGGCAGCCGACAAGTCCTCGTCCTCCTCGTCTTCGTCCGCCAGCAGCAGCGATTCGTCGAGCTCGCCGTCGGACGACTCCTCGTCGAGCAGCTCGGGCGGCTCGTCCGGGGGCAGCATCGGCGGCATGAGCGACGACCCCGGATGCAAGGCGGCGCTGAGCGATGCCGGCGCCAACGCCATGTCCGGGCTCAACATGAGCGATCCGAAGAGTGCGATCGCCAGCATCAAGGCGATCGGCGAAAAGCTGCACGCTGACGCCAAGACGTCCACCAAGCCCAGCGCCGCCGCCGCGATCAAGAAGCTCGGCGACGACTACGTGGGCATGGCGGACGGCGTCAGCAAGGGCAAGGCACCCGACACCAGCTCGATCATGAGCGATGCCACCGCGATGGCGACGGCCTGCACCAGCTGATGATCGGCTGACGATCGGCCCCGGCGCGAGATCGCAGGACGGCTGCGTACCGGACGGCCCGACCGGGATCACCCCGGCCGGGCCGTCCGGCGTTTGTCACTGCTTCCCGTGCTTCAGCGCCTCTCTACCCGCTAGTAGCACCCGTGGATGTCGCTCGTCGACGACGCCACGACGGTGTTCAACAGGCCCGGCACGATCACGTGCACCGCGTTGACCGTCAGCGTGTGGTCGGTCGCCGTGTCGGTGGGGATCTGCTCGTTCAGGATCAGCTTGACCCCCAGGACGTTCACGGTGGTGTTCGGTCCCGGGTGCACGCTCACCGGCACCGCGACGCCGCCGACCGTGATGTACGCGACCGTCGCGTCACCGGTCCCGCCGGAGCAGACCATGTGCGAGGTCGACATCACCGCGCCGATCTGGATCGCCGGGATGCCGAGCACGCCGATGCCGGCGCGCTGCACCGAGGCGTTCGCCGTCGAGGAGTTCGGGTTCACGGCGGTCGACACGCTCGCGCACAGCGTGCCCGCGTTGACCAGGCCGCTGATGGTCGCCACGCACGGCGGCGCACTGGTGCCGGGCACCGTGGTCGACACCGGACCGGCTTCGGGGGTCGGCGAGATGCCGACCAGGCCGGAGGACGACAGCCCGAAGGCGTGGCCGGTCATCGTCAGGAAGGTGACGACACCGCTGGCCGAGGCCGGGCTGTAGTAGGCGTCGCCGGCGAAGACCGCGATGGCCGGGACGGTCGCGGCGTTCGGCTGGTTCACCGCGGCGATGGTGCACGAGGCGTTGCCCGCGGTGTCGGTCGTGCCCGAGCAGGTCTGGGCCGAGCCGCCGCCGCCGAGGGTGAACGTGACGGTCCGGCCGGCGATCGGGGTGGCGCCGTCCTCCTTCAACGTGCCGGACAGGGTGTAGGGCTGGCCGTTGGCGGCGTGCGTGCTGCCGGTGTAGGTCAGCGTGGTCTCCTCGTGGGCGACCGTGAACGGTGCGGACGCCGAGGCCGGCTGGTCGCCGGCGGATCCGGCGTAGCCGGCGGTCAGCGTGTAGGAACCGGCCGCCTCGCGCGGGGTGATGGAGCAGGACACTGATCCGTTGGCGGTGGTCGTGCCGGTGCAGGTCTCCGCGCTGTTGAGGGTGAACGTCACCGGAGCGCCGGAAATCGGCCCCGCACTGTCGGTCAAGGTGCCGGAGACGGTCACCGGGTCGTTGAAGTCACTGGTCGTCGACGACGGCGAGATCGTCAGCTTCGAGGCCCGCTTGATCCACACCACGTTCACTCTGTTCGAGGTGATCGTGCCGGCCGGGTTGGTCGTCGAGGCGCCGACGACGTCGGTGCCGACCGCCGTGCCGGTATACGTGAAGTTCGCCTTGCCGCCGGCGTCGGTCACCGCGCTCCCGGTATGGCCGGCGTCAGGACCGCTGGCGACCGCGAAGGAGATCAGCGCGCCCTGCAACGGGTCCCCGCAGCTGTTGGCCAGCGTCGCCGTGACGGTGGCGGCGATCCCGACGGTGTCGGTCTGCGTCGGGGGCGCGAGGGCTAGCGTCGACCCCGGGCAGGAGACGCTGCCGATCGGAGCCCACTGCTGGGACTCGTTGCCCATGCCGCAGTCCGCGCCGTCGACGCCCAGGGTGTTCAGGATCTGGCCGGCGTCCTGCAGGCTGGACGGCGTGCCGTCGATGGAGACGTCGACGACGGGGATCACCCCGGACGGGGTGCAGACCCCGGCCCACGAGGCGCCGTTCGGGCCGACATCGGAGGTGTCGAAGGTGCCGTCGGCGGCGCAACCGGAGTTGGCGCCGCTGGCCGTCTGCGCCAGGATGAGGCTCTGGTTCGCGCCCAGCGGCACGTTCTTCTGCCAGAGGTCGAAGACGCAGGTGCCGAAGTGCACTGTCACGGAGTCGACGTGGACTGTGATGCCCGTGTTGTTGACGATGCGGATCGCGCCGCCGTCGTAGCTGCAGCTGCTGACGGCGCAGCCGTCGTAGACCACACCCGGCGCACCGGACCACGGCGTCGGGAAGTTGTTCGGGTTGGCCCGCAGAGTGTCCGCGTAGCCGACTTCCACCGAGACGTTCGCGGCGGCGTGTGCCCTGCCCGCCGGCCCGAACGCCAGCGAGGCGAGCACGAGTGCGAGCATTCCGAAGAATGCCGGCACCCTGCGCCAGCCGTGTAAGGTTCCTGACATCGCGTAGCCCTTCTTTACCCGAAAGGGAATGGTGGCGTGGCCCCGCGCACCTCCTGGTACGAGGCGACGGTGCCGCGCGCCGGTGACGTTATCCGAGCTCTGATTCGCTGTCGCGCTGGCGCACCGGGGGCGTCGGCTGGCGCGGCAAGGTGCACCCGCGCTAGAGGAGGCGGTCTATCCGCTGGTCAACGTGTGATTTCCCTTAGTGGGCCGCGCGGTGCGGTCCACCTGGCGCCACCCATCTGACGTCTCGTCATATTACTTGTCAGTAAGCCAGTGACTTCTCACGCCCGCGGTAGTAGAACAAGTTCTCAAATCCGCCCCGTGTGAGGAGCGTCACATGAGCGCAACGTCAAAGCCGGGACCGGGGACTTCGAAGCTGTCACGGCGCGGATTCCTCGCGGGAACAGGTTCCGTCCTGGGCGCGGCGGCCCTCGGCGGCGGGCTGTCCGCCGCGCACGCCGCGGCCGCCCCGGCCGCGTCCCGGTTCGGCACCCCTATCGGCAACGGCGCGCACGCCCAGGCGCTGGTGATCGGCACCGGTTACGGCGGCTCGGTCGCGGCGCTGCGGCTGGCGCAGGCCGGCGTCGGCGTGGAGATGGTCGAGATGGGCATGGCCTGGGACACGCCGGGCCCGGACGGGAAGATCTTCTGCGACCTGACCAGCCCGGACTACCGCTCCTACTGGCTGCGCACGCAGACCAAGGCGCCGGTCGACTACTTCCTCGGTTTCCCGATCGACCGGAGCATCCCGAAACACACCGGGATCCTGGACGCCGAGGACTTCGCCGGGATCACGGTGTATCAGGGCCGTGGCATCGGCGGCGGGTCGCTGGTGAACGGCGGCATGGCGGTGACGCCGAAGCGGGAGAACTTCGGCATGATCCTGCCGTCGGTCGGCGCCGACGAGATGTACAACGTCTACTACCCGCGGGCCAACGCCGGTCTCGGGGTCGGCGTGGTCGA
Source organism: Catenulisporales bacterium (assembly GCA_019510485.1). Lineage (GTDB taxonomy): Bacteria > Actinomycetota > Actinomycetes > Streptomycetales > Catenulisporaceae > Catenulispora. Next base: position 8,278 of record JAEKKI010000096.1, on the reverse strand, counting down.
CCTGACGTGGTTCACCAAGACCGACTGGTACCAGTTCGCCCGCGTGGGCCGCAAGCAGGCCGGGCGCTCGGGGTTCCCGTTCGTGTTCGTGCCGGACGTGTACGACTGGAACTACATGCAGCAGGAGGACGCCGGGACCGTGACGCGCTCGGCGCTGGGGCAGGAGCTGCTGTACGGCAACAACTACGGCAAGAAGTCGTTGCAGAAGACGTATATCCCCGCGGCGGTGGCCACCGGCAAGGTGAACATCTCCCCGCTGCACAAGGTGACCTCGGTGTCCCCGGCCCCCGGCGGCGGCTACACGGTGCTGATCGACCAGCTGGACACCTCGGGCGACGTCGTCACGAGCAAGCAGGTCACCGCCGACAAGGTGTTCTTCGCCGCCGGCAGCGTCGGCACCAGCAAACTGCTGGTGCGGCTGCGCGACACCGGCCGGCTGCCGAACCTGAACGCCCACGTCGGCCAGAACTGGGGCGACAACGGCAACGTCATGGTGGGCCGCGCCAACCAGATCTGGGACCCCACCGGTTCCAAGCAGTCCACGGTGCCGTGCGGCGGGATCGACAACTGGACCGCCGGCGGCGCGTTCGCCGAGGTGGCGCCGCTGCCCACCGGGATCGAGACCTGGGCGTCGCTGTATCTGGCGATCACGAACAACCGGCACCGTGCGCAGTTCACCTGGAACGCCGGCACGCAGCAGGTCGATCTGAGCTGGCAGCAGGCGTGGAAGCAGGACGGCATCACCATGGCGAAGTCCATCTTCGACAAGATCAACTCCACCGAGGGGACGATCTACCGCACCGACTTGTTCGGGGTCTACAAGACGTGGAACGACACTCTGACCTACCACCCGCTGGGCGGCGCGGTGCTGAACCAGGCCACTGACAACTACGGCCGGCTGGCCGGGTACCGGGGGCTGTATGTGATCGACGGGGCGCTGATTCCGGGCAATACCACGGTGAACCCGTTCGTGACGATCACCGCGCTGGCCGAGCGGAACATCGAGAACATCATCGCCAACGGCGGATGAGGATGATCCGCACGGTGGTGTGGGGCACCGGCAACATCGGGCGCGCGGCGATCCGGGCGGTCGCCGCGCATCCGGGGTTGGAGTTGGGTGCGGTGGTGGTGCGGAGTCCTGCGAAGGTGGGGCGGGATGCCGGGGAGATCGCGGGGTTGGGGCGGGGGCTGGGGGTGATGGCCACGGATGATGTGGCGGCGGCGCTGGCTGGTATTCGCTCTGGTGGCGGGACTTCGGCCGTCGTCTACGCCGCGTCCGGCGACATGCGGCCACAGGAGGCATTGAGCGACTGCTGCCTCGCCGTCCGCGCCGGGGCTGTGGTCGTCACCCCGGCTTTGTACGCGTTCTACGATCCGCTGAGCGCGCCGGCCGAGCAGCGTACGCAGGTGCTGGCGGCGGTCGCGGACGGCGGCGGATCGCTGTTCGTGTCGGGCATCGATCCGGGATGGGCCAACGATGTCCTGCCGCTGCTGATCAGCGGTCTCGGTACAAAGGTCGACGCGATCCGCTGCCAGGAGATCTTCGACTACTCCACCTACGATCAGGAGAACTCGGTCCGCTACCTGGTCGGGATGGGCCAGCCGATGGACTACGAGCCGCCGATGACGGCGCCGACGGTCCCGACCATGGTGTGGGGCGGGCAGATCCGCTTGCTGGCGCGCGCTCTCGGCGTTCAGGCGTCGGAGATCCGCGAGCACGTGGAGCGCGCGGCGCTGACCGAAGCCGTCGACACGAAGACGATGGGACGCTTCGAGGCCGGGACGCAGGGCGGCGTGCGGTTCGAGGTGCGGGGAATCGTAGGGGGTGTACCGCGAATCGTGATCGAGCACGTGACACGGATCCATCCCTCGGTGGCACCTCAATGGCCGCAGGCTCCTGACGGCGTGGGGGCGCACCGGGTGGTGATCGAGGGCCGGCCGCGCATCGAGGTCACGATCGAGGCCTGCGACGAGGACGGCAACCGCTCGGCCGGCGGCAACGCGACCGCCGTCGGCCGCCTGGTGAACGCCATCGGGTGGCTCGCGTCGCAGGAACCGGGCATCTACGACGCGCTGGACGTCCCGCTACGCCCGGCGACCGGACTGTGGGGAGGCGGAACGCAGTGATCATCGACCTGCCGGAAGGCAAGGAACCGATCGGCTACGTCTGGGGCGAGATGGTCCCCGGCATCGGCCCGGCGGCGGCGACGTTCGCGATGGCGGTGTATGAGCACGCGACGTTGGGCCTGCGCGAATTCGAGGCCGCCCGCCTGCGCGTCGCGCAGATCAACGGGTGCCTCTTCTGCCTGGACTGGCGCACCGACCGCGACGGAACGAAGGTCGAGGAGGGCTTCGAGGCGGCGGTGGCTGACTGGCGTGCCACGGATGCGTTCGACGAGCGGACGCGGCTGGCAGCGGAGTACGCGGAGCGCTACGCGCTGGATCATCACGGGCTGGACGACGAGTTCTGGACGCGGATGCTTGCGGCGTATTCGCAGGCTGAGGTTGTGGAGCTGACGATGTGCCTGGGCTCGTGGCTGGCGTTCGGGAGGTTGAATCACGTGTTGGGGATCGATGCGGTTTGTGTGGTGCCGGGGCACTGATGGCGGTGGCCCGGACACTGGCGTTGCGCGTGGTCGCCGCCGTGGTCGGGTGATGGTTGGGCTGTTGGTTCACAAGCATCTTTACGACGCGAGCACCACGGTGATGATGGCTCGTGGCGACGCAGCAGTCCGAGTCGCTTCCGCGTGCGTAGGGCAGGCGGCCGGCGGTCGGGCGCGGGTGGGATCCTGCGCCGCCGCCGGACTCGCGCCGGCGCCGCACCACACCCGCGTGCCTTGATGATCACCGTGCGTTAGGGTTCGCCTGTGACCACCCCCGACCGCGGCCCACAAAGGCTGGTCCTCGGCCGCCAAGGCGAGCTCTACTACGCCCCGGACCACCGCTCCTTCCTATGGGTACTGCGAGGAGACGCGACATGACAGCGCTGGCCCACGTTCTCGGCGAGGCCGGACCCGGAGTGCACGTCTGGCACTCGCAGCGGACGCTGAGTCGCATCCGTGCCGAGGCCGAGGAGATCGGCTGGCGCTGTGTCGTCGTGGACGGCCCGGCGGCGACCGACAAGGCCTCCTTCCTCGACGAATGCGAGCGTGCCTACCGGTTCCCCGACTACTTCGGCCACAACTGGGACGCCCTCGCCGACTGCCTGTTCGACCTCAGCTGGCTGCCGCCGCCGGAGGTCGGGACCGGCGCCGGCATCCTGACCGTGTTCGAGCACGGCGACGCCTTCGCCCGCGCCGACCTGGACGCCTACGACATGGCGCTGGAGATCTGGCAGGAGGCGGCCGAGGCGTGGCGGCGCATCGGCGTGCCGTTCACGGTGCTGCTACGGCCGGAAGCGTGATCCGCAGCAACGCGCCGCGCTCCCGGGGTACCGCCTCGACGCGACCGTTGTGCGCCTCCACGATCTGCTTCACGATCGCCAGCCCGAGCCCCGACCCCGGTAGCGCCCGCGCGGCCTCGGAGCGGTGGAAGCGGTCGAAGACGTAGGGCAGGTCCGCCGCCGGGATGCCGGGGCCGTCGTCGCAGACCTCGACGATGACCGGGCCGGCTGCGATGGCGGCGTTGAACGCGCTGCCCGCACCAGTTGCCGCCGCCCACACGGTCACCACCGCCTCGGTGCCGAACTTCAAAGCGTTGTCGACCAGATTCGCCACCGCCCGCTCCAAAGCCGTCGGATCCCCGCGCACGAAGAACGGCCCCGGCCCGACCCGCAACCGCGCGCCCCGCCGCTCGGCCAGCTCAGCGCACACCTGATCCAGATACACCACCTCGTCCCGCCCCGGCGCCTCGCCGAAGCGCGCGAGATCCACCAGATCATTGGTCAGCACGGTCAGCTCGCGCGCCTGCCGCAAAGCCTCGTCGATCAAGCGCGGCGCCTGTGGATCGTCCGGCCGCTCGGCCAGCAGCTCCAGATTCGTCACCATCGACGTCAGCGGCGTCCGCAACTCGTGCGAGGCGTCCGCGACCAGCCGCCGCTGCGCCCCGACCGAGCCGTCCAGCGCGGACGTCATGGCACTGAACGCCCGCCCCAGGCGTGCCACCTCATCGCGCCCCGTGACGGCGATCGGCGTGGCCAGGTCCCCGGTCGCCGTCACGTGCTCCACCGCCGACGTCAACCGCGCCACCGGACGGAGGACCCGGGCCGCCAGCGATCGCGCGCCGACCGCCGTGAGCAGCCCGGCTGCCGGGATCAGCACGGCCAACAGCCACGCCAACTGATGCAGGGTCTTGGTACGGTCCGATTCGGGTTCCGCGATACGGACCACGGCGTCGGGATAGCCCCTGAGCGAAATCGGCGCGACATACACCCGGTACAGCGCGTCCTCGTGCCGCAGGTCCTCGTAGTACGGCGCGGCGGTGCCCTCACCGACGGCCACGTCGCGCGCCGCCACCGGGGCGAACTTGTCGAATTCGCCGGCGACCGGTGTGAGCAGCAGGTCGACCAGCCGGCCACTGACGTTCATGGTGAACGTCGGGACGTCTTCCCCGGAGGCGGTCTGCTTGGCGATGATCGAGTTGTAATCGTCCGAGCTGCCCGAGGTGATGCTGGCCAGCTGCGCGTCGACGTCGGCCCGCATCCCGGCATCCACCGCCGGATACTCGATCGCCGCCACGACCGCCAACGCCGCTATGACCGTCGCCGCCCCGCTGACCGCGACCCGCGTCCGCAGGTTCACGGGTCTTCCCGCAGCACATACCCCAGCCCCCGAACGGTCTGGATCAGGCGCGGCCGGCCCTCGGCCTCCAGCTTGGATCGCAGACAGCTGATGCTCACCCACAGCGCGTTGGAGTCCGGCCCGAAGTCGTAGCCCCACACCGTTTCGAAGATCTGGCCGCGACTGAGCACGCGGCGCGGGTTGCGCAGGAACATCTCCAGCAAGGCCAGCTCCGTCCGGGTCAGCGGCACGATCGAGCCGGCCCGCGTCGCGCGGCAGGCCGCCGTGTCCAGTTCGAGGTCCGCGAAAGTGAGGACGCCGTCGGCGCCCGCCGAGCCCGCGCGCCGTAGCAGAGCCCTGAGCCGGGCCCGCAGCTCGGCCAGGGCGAACGGCTTGACGAGGTAGTCGTCGGCGCCGGAGTCCAGGCCCGCGACCCGGTCGTCGATCAGGTCGCGGGCGGTCAGCAGCAGGATCGGCGTGCCGTCGCCGGCCGCGCGCAGCCGGCGGCAGATCTCCAGGCCGTTCGGCTCGGGCATCATGACGTCCAGCACCAGCGCGTCCGGCGCGGCGCGCGCGTGCTCGGCCAGCGCCTCGGCCCCCGAGGCGGCCTGGGAGACCTGATAGCCGTCACGCCGCAGCGCGTGTTCCAGCGCGCGGCGGACGGCCGGGTCGTCGTCGACTACCAGGATGCGCATGGCGCAGAGTGTGTCCGCGACGCCTGAGACGGTGCTGAGAGCGTCACTTGCCGCTCGGCGCCGGCTTGCCGGACTGATCCGTCTTACCGTGCTGGCCCTTCTTGTCCGTCTGGTCCGCCCGGAAGATCCCGGATTCGTCCAGCACCTTCGTCACCTGCGCGACCGGCAGGTGCAGCAGGTCGGCGACGTGCTGGAGGAACGCGTCCGGAGTCGGCTGCTCGCCGTTCTCGCCGAACCACTGCTTGGTGGCGATCAGCGCGTCGTCGAGCTGCTTCTCGGTGATGCCGAGCGCCGCCGCGGCCTTCGCCACGTCGGACCCGTCCTTCTTGCCGTCCGGGCTCTTGCCCTTCTCCTTGCCCTTGTCGACGACGTCGACACCGCACTTGACGATCGGCGCCGGCGGCTTCGGCGTCGCGGGGCCGCCGCCCCTGCCGTTGGTCGCGGCCGCGGTGGCCGCGCCGGCCGCCGAGGCACCTATCGCGACGACCAGGGCGGTGATCGGGATCAGCCTTCTGTGAAGCGTCATGGGACGTCCTCTCCGTGATGGGTCCTTGCCTTGGCACCAAGGAACCATCCGCCCCTCTCGGCCAGTCGTGGCGAACCTTTGCGTTCCCTTAGGAATCCCCGCGTGCTCAGACCCTTGACACCGCCTGAGGTCTACACCATTTTGAACTCAGCCCCTGTGGTGTAGACCACATCCCCATGAGAGGTGTGCATTGACCTGTGTGAAAACGCGCGTGCGCGCGTTGGCGGCCGTGCTGGCCGCGACCCTGATCGCCGCGATGGCCTCGTTGGCCGTGGGTGCCTCCCACGCACGTGCCGACAGCAACCTGGCGGTCAACCCCGGCTTCGAGACCGGAAGCCTGAGCCCGTGGACGTGTACCGGCGGCACCGGAAGCGTGGTGTCGTCACCGGTGCACAGCGGCGGCCACGCGCTGGCCGGCGCCGCCAACAGCTCCGACGATGCGCAGTGCACGCAGACCGTCGCGGTGCAGCCGAATTCGACGTACAGCCTGTCGGCGTATGTCGAAGGCAACTACGTCTACATAGGCGCCACCGGCTACAGCTCGACCTGGACGCCGTCGGCCGGCTCCTGGCAGCAGCTGTCCACGAGCTTCACCACCGGCGCCGCGACCACGAGCGTCCAGATCTACCTGCACGGCTGGTACGCGCAGGGAACGTACTACGCCGACGACGTCTCGCTCGCCGGACCGGGTGGCACGGCTCAGGTGCCATCCGCTCCGACCGGTCTGGCCGTGACCGGGACGACGTCGAGTTCGGTGTCGTTGTCGTGGAACGCGTCTTCGGGCGCGACCGGGTACAGCGTCTATCGGGGCGGTTCGAAGATCGCGAGCGTGACGGGGACTACGTACACCGACTCCGGTCTGACGGCCTCCACCAGCTACAGCTACGCCGTCACCGCGACGAACTCGGCCGGCGAGTCGGCGAAGTCCGCGGCGGTCAGCGGCACGACGTCCAGTACCGGCGGCGGTGGTGGTGGCACCCTGCCGAAGCACATGCTGACCGGCTACTGGCAGGACTTCGTCAACAGCGCCAAGCCGCTGAGGCTGTCGGCGGTTCCGAGCGGCTACAACCTGGTCGCCGTGGCGTTCGCCGACGCGGACTCCGCCCACCCCGGCGGCGTCACCTTCAGCGTCGACTCCGGCCTGTCCTCGGCCCTCGGCGGCTACACCGACGCGCAGTTCAAGGCCGACGTCAGCACCCTGCATTCCCGCGGGCAGAAGGTGATCGTGTCGGTCGGGGGCCAGAACGGCGCGATCAGCGTCGGCGACTCCACCGCCGCGACCACCTTCGCCACCAGCGTCTACAGCCTCATGCAGAGCTACGGCTTCGACGGCGTCGACATCGATCTGGAGAACGGCGTCAACGCCACGTACATGGCGCAGGCGTTGCGCTCGCTGTCGGCGAAGGCGGGCTCCGGCCTGATCATCACGATGGCGCCGCAGACCATTGACATGCAGTCGACCGGCATGGCGTACTTCCAGCTGGCGCTGAACGTCAAGGACATCCTGACCATCGTCAACACCCAGTACTACAACTCGGGCACGATGAACGGCTGCGACCAGGGCGTCTACGCCGAGGGCACGGAGAATTTCATGACCGCCCTGGCGTGCGTCCAACTGCAGGGCGGCCTGCGCCCCGACCAGGTGGGCCTGGGCCTGCCGGCCTCCGGCAGCGCGGCCGGCGGCGGTTACGTTTCACCGTCCCTGGTGAACAACGCGCTGGACTGCCTGGCCGCCAAGACCAGCTGCGGTTCGTTCGTCCCACCGAGCACCTGGCCGGCCATCCGCGGCGCGATGACGTGGTCGGTGAACTGGGATGCGAGCAGCGGGTGGGGGTTCGTGAACACGGTGGCGCCGCACCTGGCGGCGATGCCGTGAGGCGACCGGCCTTGAGGCGGCCTTGAAGTAGCTGTTCGAAAAGCTGGCGGGTCGGCGCGCGCCCGGGTGAAGAGCCCGGATGGTCGGTACTGGCGTCCTGAGACAGTACCGACTTGGCGACCGCGCCGGCCCGCCTTCGCGATGGCCGCCGCGCGGTGCGGTTCAGCCCTGGACGCGTCGGTATCCCCCGTTTCTAGCTCCGGGTCGTGGTAACGGCTCCCAGGAACTCGGACCCGGATTTGTTCGAGTGCGGAGACGGATCGTTGGAGCGAGCGGTAACGGACGCAGTCGGTCAGCGGCTCAGCAGTTGGTTGATCTCAGCGTTCGTCGGAAGTGCGGATTGGGCGCCGGGGCGGGTCGTGGCGAGGGCCCCGGCGGCGCAGGCTCGGCGTAGGGCCGTGGCGAGCGGTACGCCGGAGCCGAGGGCGACAGCCAGGGCCGCACAGAAGGCATCGCCGGCGCC
>JAEKKI010000242.1 GCA_019510485.1 Catenulisporales bacterium | reverse complement strand
GTGCTGACGCTGAAGCTGATCGAGAACGTGCTGGTGTTCGGCCACGTGTCGGCGGACAAGATCGAGTTCTTCAACGGCGTGGTGATCCTGGTCGCGCTGATCGTGTCGCGGTACACCTCCGGAGCCGCACAGGATTAGCGGCCAGCACGTGCGGTGGGCAAGGGGGAGCAGGTCGCGAGCGTGGCCCCACACGCTCGCGACCTGTGCCGGCCAGCCGTTACGCCCTGTCGTTCAACGTCTTGCGCAGCCACTGCTCGATGCTCACGATGTGGATCGTCGCCCACGCCCGCGCGCCCTCGGTGTCGTGCGCCGCCAGCGCGTCGAGGATCGCCTCGTGCTCGGACATCGTGCGCGTGAGCGCGCCCTCCTGCGTCAGCCCCCGCCAGACGCGGGCGCGCGTCGTCGGCCCGGACATGCTGTCCAGGAGCGAGGCCAGCACCGTGTTGCCGCTGCTCGTGCAGACCTGACGGTGGAACTCCAGGTCGTTGCTGACCAGGTCCTCCACGGTCGGCGCCGATCCGAGAGCGGCCAAATGCGCCCGCAGGTCCGCGATCTGTCTATCGGTGATGCGCTCTGCGGCCATCGCCGTGGCGGCCGGCTCCAGGATGCGCCGTACTTCGAGGAACTCCAGGACGGTGTCGTCGCGGTGGAAGTCCACCACGAAGCTCATCGCCTCCAGCAGCCGCGCCGGCTCCAGGCTGGTGACGTACGTCCCGTCACCCTGGCGTACGTCCAAGACGTGGATCAGCGACAGCGCACGCACCGCCTCACGCAGCGAACTGCGCGACAGGCCCAGCTCGGAGGCCAGGTCGGCCTCCTTGGGCAGCCGGTCGCCGGGCCGGAGGAGGCCGTTCGTGATCATGTCCTTGATCTTGTCGATCGCCTCGCCGGTGACTGCCATACCAATATCATCGCATCGGCGTGAGCTCTTGCTAACCAGGATGTGACGCCGTAGTCTCCCCACAGTCATCCGATGAATGTTTCGAAATCACTCGGTAAAGCCCGCGCTCGTGCGGCCTTCACCACGGGGTCATCGGATCTATAGCGGGTTCCTCCCCCCACCCCGAAGGAGAAGATCTGTGCAACCGTTCCGCTCGAAAGCCACCATCACAGGTGCGCTCGGCGTGCTTCTGGGCGCCGGGTTGATTGCGCCGAGTCCGGCATCCGCCGCGACAGCCACCGTGCTGTACGCGTCGCCCTCGGGCTCGGGAAGCAGCTGCTCGCTCAGCGCCCCGTGCAGCTTGGACGGCGTCAAGAGCGTCGTGGAGGGCCTGGCCCCGAGCATGGCCGCCGACATCGACGTCACCCTGCGCGGCGGCACCTACCGCCGGTCGCAGACGTTCACCCTGGGGGTCGCGGACTCCGGACGGAATGGCCACAAGGTCCTGTGGTCTGCCTATCCCGGCGAGACGCCGATCCTCAGCGGCGCGACCCAGGTCACCGGCTTCACGCTGTTCGACAGCTCGAAGAACATCTACCGGGCCGCCGTGCCGGCCGGCACCCAGAGCCGGCAGCTGTTCGTCAGCGGCGTGCGCGCACAGCGGGCCCGCGGGCCGTTGAATCCTTCCGGCTTCACCCTGTCCGGCTCCAGTTTCAGCACCAGCGATTCCTCCTATGCCTCGTTCACCAACGCGTCCGCGGTGGAGGTGGTGGACAACGCGCAGTGGAAGCAGATGCGCTGCCCGCTGGCGAGCATCACTGTGCCCAGCGGCGGTGGATCCAGCCTCAACGTCGACCCGGCCTGCTTCGCGAACAACAACACCTCCGTGCCCAACCGGGGATTCCCCTTCAACGGCGCCGGCCTGCCCAAGCTGAGCTCGATCAGCTACGTGGAGAACGCGTATCAGCTCCTGGACACGCCCGGTGAGTTCTACCTCGATTCCGGTGCCGGCTTCGTCTACTACATGCCGCGCAGCGGTGAGAACCTCAGCACCGCCGATGTGGAACTGCCCACCCAGCAGACCCTGCTGAACGTCAGTGGCACCCCCGGCCATCTCACCCCGGTCAACGACACGGATCCGGCCATCGCGTACAGCGGCTCGTGGGGATCCTCGACGGGTCGGAACGTGGGCGACCTGGGCAACGACGTGCACTACACCACCGCCAACGGCGACTCGATGAGTTACACGTTCACCGGTACCGGCATCGACGTGCTGTCGGAGACCAACAGCGACGAGGGCGGCATCGACGTCTACGTCGACGGTGTCAAAACCCAGAGCGTGACCGCTCTCGCCTCATCCCGACTGGCCCAGCAGGTCATCGCCTCCGTCAGCGGTCTGTCGAAGGGACAGCACACGGTCAAGCTGGTCAAGACCGGCGGCACCTACCTGCTCGTGGACGCGCTCACCGTCGTCCCGGACGCGATCACCCCCGCGCACGACATCACCTTCCAGGGGCTGGCGTTCGACTACGCCACCTGGACGCTGCCCTCCACGGCCGGCTACATCGACAACCAGGCCGGAGTCCTGTGGGACGCCAGCAGCTCCCACGCGCCGATCCGCATCCCCGCCGCCGTCCAGGTCCACCGCGGCTCGAACATCACCTTCACCGGCGACGAGATCGCCCACACCGGCGGCACCGGCATCGATCTGGCCGACGGCACCCAGAACTCCACGATCACCGGCAGCTACATCCATGACACCTCCGGCGGCGGCGTCTCCGTCGGCGAGGTCGACGACTACTACCTCACCGACACCAGCCGGATGACCTCTGGCGACACCGTCTCCGAGAACTGGATCTCCCACGTCGGCCAGGACTACTCCGACGCGGTCGGCATCTGGGCCGGCTACACCCGCACCCTGACCATCTCGCACAACGACATCGGCCACACGCCCTACTCGGGCATGTCGCTGGGCTGGGGCTGGGGCTACGCCTCACCGTGCTCCATGCAGTCCGCCCAGGGCCTGAAAACCTGCGCACACGGCACCATCTACGCCGGCGGCAACCAGATCCTGAACAACCACGTGCACGACGTGATGAACATCCTCAACGACGGCGGCCCCATCTACACCAACGGCGGCCAGGGCAACGGCGACGGCTCGACCACCTCGGTACTCGCGGGCAACCTCGTCGAGGTCACCAACCACACCAACAACCGGCTCTACCAGGACGAGGGCAGCTCCTACTGGAACACCTACAACAACGTCACCCGCACCGGCGGCGGCGGCTGGATCGGCATGTGGACGCCGACCATCCATGACATCAACATCCACGACAACTACTCCGACACCTCCTCCTCCAACAACCACGGCACCAACATCACCTTCAACCAGGCCACGATCGTCTCCGGCGGCGCCTGGCCCTCCGCCGCACAGGCGATCATCGCCGCGTCCGGACCCGAAGCCGCCTACCAGCCGCTCAACGGCCTGCTCGACGACGACAGCACAGCGATCGCGTACACCGGCTCCTGGAGTGCCGGCGGCAACCGCGGCCTCGGCGACCTCAACGACGCCCTGCACGCCACGAGTACCAACGGCGATACCGCCACCTTGACGTTCACCGGAACCGGCGTCTCCGTCATCGGCGAGAAGAACACCGACCAGGGGCAGATCGAGGTCTTCATCGACGGCACATCCCGGGGTCTGTTCGACACCTCGGCCACCACCCGCCAAGTGCGGCAGAGCGTGTACAGCACCAGCGGCCTGCCGGTAGGCAGCCACACCGTCCAGGTCGTCAAGCGCAGCGGCACCTACACCACCGTGGACGGCTTCGAGGTCGCCGGCAGCTACAACGACACCACCCCCGCCATCACATACACCGGCGGCTCCTGGCAGTACTACGCCAACCGCGGCTACGGCGACTACCAGAACGACGTCCACGCCGCCGGCGCCAACGGCGACTCGGCCACCGTCACCTTCACCGGCACCGGGATCAGCCTGATCAGCGAGACCAACTCCGACGAGGGGACGATAGGCGTGTCGTTGGACGGCGCCTCCCAGGGAAGCGTCAACGCCAACGCCGCCAGCCGCAACGTCCAGCAGACCGTGTACACCGTCAGCGGGCTGTCTCTCGGACAGCACACGCTCACGCTGACGAAGACGGGGGGTACGTATCTGGTGATCGATCGATTCGACGTCCGCTGACCACGGGGAAGGCGTTGCCGGTCGACCGGTCGCGTTAAGGCGGCCTTGACCCGGCTTCAGCGTGGATAGGCCTGTACGGCAAACGCGACATGCGTGCCCTCGCATTACCT
>JAEKKI010000095.1 GCA_019510485.1 Catenulisporales bacterium | reverse complement strand
GATGCGATGCGATGCGATGCGATGCGATGCGATGCGATGCGATGCGATGCGATGCGATGCGATGCGATGCGATGCGGGCTGCAGCCTGGGGCGCGCTGCCCGTGCGTGCGATGCGATGCGGGCTCGACTCGACGCGCGCACGGACGGCGGGCAAGGCAGGCGCGATGCGACGCGATGCGATGCGATCTGCGGCCTGGGGCGCGCTGCCGTGCGGTCAGCCGACGGCGCACGGCCTTCCGCACTGCGGCGCGATCGCCCGAGCCCGGGCAAGGCGAGCCCGGGCCAATACGGCCAGCAAGACGCGCGCGACACGATGCGGTCACGCGCGGTGGGCATTGCCGGAGCGTTCTCGTGATCTGAGACGCCGCTTCGCGTGACCTGCGGTGCGAGCTCGGACGAGGCCGCCGATGGTAGAGGTTTGACAGTGGTTTGGACGGTGGTGTCGGGGCCACTTCGACGGTCTGAACGGGCCCACCCGCAGGACAGGTTCAACGGGCCACCGGCACTTTTCGGTTCGGTTCCTGACCCCGGCCAGCCCTTGGTTGAGCGACTCGGCGCGGGGTGGTGTCGGTGGTCGGCCGGGCTGGTGTCAGTCGACGAGATGCCGGTGGGCCTGACTCCAGGCGAGGCGGGCTCGCAACTCGTCCAGATGGCCCTGGCCGACCCAGGTGGCCTGAGGTTCCCGGCCCTGCTCGGCCAGGAGCCGGACGGCTTCGACATCGGCCGCCTGGACTGCCAGCACGGCGTCGACCAGCCCCGAGGTGTCGGTGAGGCCGTAAGCGCCGGCGAATAACTCGAGGCGGTGACGCCTGTGGGGCGGCTCGGGGTAGCGCAGCCACCTCAGGCATTCGGTGTCGTCCCGAAACGGCGCGGCGTATTCGAGCGCGTAGGCCACGTCGTGCAGGCGGGGTGCCGGGCGGGCGTGGTCCCAGTCGATGATCCCGATCGGATGGTCGCCGCGCCAGACGGTGTTCCACGGGCCGAAGTCGCCATGGCAGACCACCTCATCACCGACCGGCCCACCGGTCTTGGTGGACCAGCGGGCAGTGTCCGCGGCCCGGTACCCCGCCACAGCGTCGTGGTAGCCGCGAAGCAGACACGCGAAGGCGATCAACCCTTTGTCGTCGACGACCTTGCCCCAGCCTTCCGGTCCGGAGTCGCCGTCGATCCAGGTCAGTACCTCGCGACCCCGGTTGTCGAAGCCGAGTACGCGGGGCGCCCGTTCGTAGCCGACTGCTTCCAGGTGGCGGAGCAGTTCGTGGACCGCAGAGGTCCATGGCGCGACCGGCCGGTGCACCGTCGCCCCGATCCGCTCCACCCGGCCGGGGTCCTGTTCTGCCATGTGCCGAAGTTGGCGAAGTCGGCGCTGTGCCGCAAACGATTTTGGGAGGGTGATCTATGACCGTGTTCTGATGTGTTGGGCGGGATGGCTTCCTAGCGTGCGTGGTGTCGGGCCGGCGGGGCGGCGACAGGTTGAGCACGAAGGGGGCCTCCAGGTCGGATCTGTTCTGGAGTTGCTGGAACACCGCGAGGCGGCAGCGCTGGTCCGGGTGGAGGAAGCCAGAGCTGACGCGCTGGCGGCGGCCGACCGGTTGGACGCTGCCCGCATCGAGCTGTCGAACCTGGTGATAGCCGTCGTGGAGCAGCTCGCGATGCGTGCGGCCGTCGACATCGACCGCTTCTACCGGCGCACCGAACCAGCCGGCGCCGCCGCCGACGTGCTGACGCTGTCCATCGACGCCAAGGGCATCGACATGCTGCCGAAAGATCTGCGTGAGTCTACGCGCAAGAACGCCGAGGTCAAGCAGGCCGACGGCGGCAACGCGATGAAGACTCGGCTGGCCGCCCGGGAGAAGAACGGCCGCAACCCAGACCGGCCCGCCGATCCCGACCACGAGCGGACCGACGGTCCCAAGGCCTGCAACAGGTGGCTTACCGGATGGCCGACACTATCGCCGACGTCGTCTGCGCTACGACACCACACTGGCCCGCGGCTGGCCGATTGCCATCGTCGAAGGCGCCTGCCGCCACCTGGTCAACCACCTGGACATTACCGGAGCCCGCTGGTTCCTGTCGGCGCTGAAGCCGTACTAAAACTTCGGGCATTGATCTCGAACGGCGACTTCGACCTACTGGACCTACCACCTACGGGCCGAACACCAACGCAACCACCAAGCCCGTTACCAGAGTCAACACGACCTCGCAGCCTGACGAGGATCTCAACCCGCGGTGAGCGATCCCGCGACCCGGCCATGCAGCGCGTCTATCTCACGGTCGGCAAGCCCACCGTCCAACAGCACTCGCCTGGCCGCCGCGGCGTCGAGTTCATCGATCACCGATCTCACCTCGTTGAGAACCTGTGTGCGGTGTTCGGCATGGGACTCGGATTCGAGAAAATCGATCTCGTCCTGACGTCCCAGCTCCCGGACCAACGGGATGAGCCGCTCGAAGCTGTATCGGTAGTCGTCATACAGCGCCTGCGCCTCGACCCCGACCAGCGCGCCAAGCACGATCGTGAACAACCCGGTGCGGTCCCGGCCACCCGCGCAATGCACCAGCACCGCTCCCGGCGCCGAACCCACCAGCAGGCGGGCGGTGTCCGCGATCGCAACGGGATAGTCCCGGAGAAAGGCGCGCATGCTACCGGGCAGACCAGGCGGCACATTACGCTCGTTCCACTCCTGATCCGGATACTCGTCCCAGGACACGCGGTACACGTCCAGCCCCCGCGGCCGCACCACATCCGAGGCGCACTCGTCCACACGGCGCATGTCGATGATGGTGCGCACACCGAAGCCCCACAACGCCTCCCAGCCCGCTGACGACAGCCGGTCCGGGCTGTCTCCCCGCACCACCCTGCCCGGTCGAGTCATACCGCCACCGGCCAGGGGGAGCCCACCGAAGTCGCGGACATTCCAGCAGCCCTCCCAGTCCAAGTCCCGGTAGTTGGCACCGTCGCCCCGTGTCGTCATCGACGACACGTTAGCGAACGTCTCTCGCGCCTGCACCGAGGTCATCGAGGCCTGACTCGCACTCCCAGCGTCACAGCTGGATCGGCCGAAACCTGTCGAATCAGCACCTTCACAGGAGCTGTGCTTTCCGCGCTGTCTTCCCTGATCGAGGACCTGTCGCGCCAGCTTGAGGACGTGGTGCTGCCTTGCGGGGTCGCTGAGCTGCCTGGCCTGCCGACGCTTCTGGAGGACCTGGCCGACGTCCCGGATCCGCGCGCGGTGTGTGGGCGGCGTTTCGCGCTGCCGTTCCTGTTGGCAGCCGCGGTACTGGAGGTGCCGGCCGGGGCCCGACCGATCGCGGCGGTCGCACGCCGGCACGCCACCGCGGACGCAGCCGTGGTGGCCGCGCTCGGTGGCGACCCGATACGGCCGGCGGCCTCGGCCATCGGCCCGGGTGCTGCGTCGGGGTCTGCGCCGACGCGCTGGATGACGCCGTATTCGGCTGGGTCAACACCATCGTGGCCCTCGGCGATGTCGGCGACCAGGTGTTCCTGATCGAACGCGAGGTCACCAACACCGCAGGCCAGCGGTGCGCACTGCGACGCGGTCACCGGACGCCGAGCAAGGCGGGCACGGCACAATACGGTCAGCCGGATGCGCGCGACGCGCCATGGTCACAGCCGGTGGGCCGGCGTCTTATTGCATCGGCCCGCCTGGATTCTCCAGCAGGCTGACTCAGTCATCAGCCCTGTCTGCCCCTGCCCTGGTTCCCGCTGCCCTCGACGGACGCTGCTATATCGAGCACGTAAAAAGTACCCTCCGGCGTTGTCACGGCATCACCCGAACGGCCCACGACACCCACGCTCACCAGCGGCTCAGAAACTCCCCGACGCCTTCGACCGCCGCCTCGGCCAGCAGCAACCGCAGGGCGCCAATGGTCATCCGCGCGTCGCAGGTGCGCCATCTCCTCCCGGGTCCGCCGAGCCAGCGCCGCCTGCCCCCTGACCTGGTTCCCGCTACCCCGGTGGGCCCGACGCGAGGCCCGGCGCGACCAGCGGATCGAGCGAAAGCGGACCGCGAAGCGATGCGGTCAACCAACGGCGCTTATCCTGGCCGCTATCGCGCATATGTGAGGTGGTGCTTGATGCGATGGGCCGGGCATGAGGTGGACCCCGATGCGACGCCCTCCGCGGATCGGGTCTGATGCGCGCTGAACCCATCTCGCCGGAGCGGCTCGCGAACCGGGTCGCCGAGTTGGTGACCGCGCACGTGTCGGATCCGTGGACGCGCGTGGCGATCGACGGTGCTCCCGGCTCGGGCACGGCTGAACTCGCGGCGGCGGTTGGCGGGGAGTTGGTGGCGATCGGGCGTCCGGTGCTGCGGATCTCCGCTGGCGACTTTCTGCGGCCGCGTTCGCTGCGGTTGGAATACGGGCGCGAGGATCCCGATGTCTTCTATACCGAGTGGCTCGACGTCAAGGGCCTGCGACGTGAAGTCTTCGAGCCGTTGGAGCCCGGCGGCTCCGGACGCGTGCTGCCCACGCTGTGGGACGCCGAACGCGACCGGGCCAGCCGTGCGGACTACGTCGAGCTGCCTCCCGGCGGCGTGCTGATCCTGGAAGGCCCCCTGCTGCTCGGGCAGGGCCTGCCGTTCGACGTCGAAATCCATCTCTGGCTGTCCCGTGCCGCACTGGCGCGGCGCACGCCGGAGGCGATGGCGTGGACGCTTCCGGCGTACGCCCGCTACGAAGCCGAGGCCGACCCAGCCCGCACCGCATCCCTGACGGCGCGGATGGACGACCCCCGGCATCCAGCCCTGCTGTTCTTCTGACTCCTCACTCGGTCGGCGGCGACGGCGGCACCGGCGGCGGCACCGATGGCGGCTGCGACGGCGGCTGCGCTTGATACGGCGCCGACACCTGCTCTCCTCGCAGCACCCCAAGCCGAGCCCGATACTCCTCCTCATCGATCTGCCCCTGCGCGAACCGCTCGGCAAGAATCTGCTCGGCCGAAGCCGTACCACTTCTCCGCCACACCGCCGGCCCGGTCGTCATCGCCGCAGCCCGGTATCCACGCCCGCGTCCGCTCAAGCCGCGCGCCAGCCACACGATCGCCATGACGACCAGCACCCACAACGCGGCCACGAGCAGCGCCCAGAGAACCCAGCCACCCCAACCGAGGCCCTCATGCACATGGTGTCCTGGCCCATGCCAGGGTCGAGGTCCCATGGGCCCACACCTCCTTCTGCCAGCAAGCAGGTTTTCGTCCCACCTCTAACCTGCTCCGCTTTCCTTAGACGCTGCTGAAAGCGTCTTAGGAATCGGCACACCATGTTCCGCGGCCCACCGCCGCCCATGCGCGATCCGCTCGGCAACCGGCGGATGGGTGTAGCGCAGCAGGATCTCGTACCGGCGCGGCCGCAGGTCGGCGATGTTCTGCACGGCGAGCGCACGCTCCACGCGGACCACCGTGTCGGGATCGCGCACCAGATCCAGCGCATAGCCATCGGCACGTGACTCGATATGGCGGCTATACGCCAGCCCCCACGGCTCCCCCACCAGCCCGATCACCGCCAGGACCGCGCGCGCCAACGCCTGCGACCGCGGGTCGTCGGCATGCGCGACCCCCGCCACGTCAAGCAGCGGCGACCAGTGCAGCCCCGCAGCCAGGACCGCCATCCCGAACGCCGCACCGACCGCTCCGAGCAGGGTGCCGACCAGGACGTCACGCCGGGCGGCGTGGCCGAGCTCGTGCGCGGCGACAGCAGCGACCTCATCGGTGTCGAGGCTGTCGGTAGTGGTGTCCCACACGACGAGTCGACGCGTCTTCCCGAACCCGGAGACGTAGGCGTTCGCGGCAGTAGTGCGCCTGGAGCTGTCACTGACCAGGATCTCCCGAACCTGCACACCGGACTCCGCGACCAACGCCATGAGCCGCTCCCGCAACGGCCCGGCGGGCAGCGGCCGGAATTTGTTGAACAGCGGCTCGATCAGCACCGGCATGATGAACGACCCCAGCACCACCAACGCGGCCGCCGCGAGCCCCGCCCACACCCACCAGCCGTCGCCGGCATGCCGAAGCAGGAAATAGAGGCCACCGACCGCCGCGGCCGAGAGCGCCGCACCGATCCCGAAGCCCTTCGCGGTATCGGCGGCGAACAGCCCCCAACCGCGCCGGGACAGACCCCACCGGCGACTGACCACCTCGCTCCACATCCGCACAGGAAGCCCGATCACCAAGCCCAGCACCGAGAGCGCAACGCTGCCGAGCAGCGCTTTCGCGACCCAACCACCCCCGGCGACGTCCCCGGCCGCCCTGACCAACCCGGCACCGGCCGGCGTCAGCCCCAGCACCAGCGGCACCGCCAGCCCGAGGAGTAACGAGACGATCATCAGGGGCCGGACAGCGCGCTTGTAAGCACGAGAACGCTCGATCTGCTCGGGTGTGAAGTCTTCGGCGACGTAGTCCACGTCTCCAGTGTGCGGTGTGTCGGTACGTCACCGGCATGTCCGACGCGTCGGAAGCAGCAAAGATCATGATGCGGTCGGCGTGAGGACACGGGGAACGTGGATGTGGCGATGCTCGACCTCGACGTTGTAGCCGCGTTCGCGCAGCTCACGGCCGAGAAGTTCAGTAAGAGCACCAGCACGGTGCTACCCGCCGGCGCCCCCGATGGCAATGGCCTGAGGTCCAGCGGGTAGCCCAGCGTAGTCGGCAAGGTTGTTCAGTAGCTCTCTGGCGCCGGGCGTGTCCAGGACGATCTGCTGGACGCGCGGGTGACGTGGGGTCCCTTTCTCGGAGTTCTGCATCGGCTGGTCGCTGCGGACTGGCCCGGCTGACCCGTACTAGGCTCTCCCCAGGAATTGCGGAGCCTCTTGAGGCCGGGTCCGTTTGGGGGAAGTCCGTGGACGACGATCGTGACAAGAGCCTGCGTATGCGCGCCTCGGATTCGGAGCGGCAGGCTGTCGTCGAGCTGCTCAAGGTGGCGCTCGACGACGGACGGCTGAAGATGGACGAGTACGTCGACCGCATGGGGAAGGCTTACGAAGCGGTCACGGTCGGCGACCTGGCCCTGTTGCACGACGACCTCCCCCTCACCGCGACGCCGGTCAAGCGCGTAGCGCCCCCGGCCCCGCACGTGGCGTCCGCACCGACGGTGGTTCCAGCGGGCCCGGCGCCGGTGCCCCAAACCGGGATCCGGGGTGCGTACTCCGAGCTGCCGGCCGGGCTGAAAGTGTTGTGGACGCTGTGGTTCGCGGCCGTGTCCATCAACATCGTGGTCTGGCTCCTGGTCGGGGTGACCACGGTCAGCTTCCCCTACCCGTGGCCGCTGTGGGTCGCGGGACCGGCCGGGGCCGCGCTGTTCGGCATTTCGGCGCCGACGCTGCAAGCCAAGCGAGCGCGGCAGGCCAGGCGCAAGGAACTGCCGCCCAAAGAGGCTAAGGACTGAGGCGCCGCAAGTCCTGGACCGTGTCGACGTCGTCCGGGCGGCCGGTTCCCGTGCAGTCGACGACTACGACATCGCTGCGCGACGCGAGGAAGTCCCGTGCGCCCACGTCGCCGGTCAGCGTCGGGAGCAGCGCGGCGATTGCCTCGCGGCCGAACAGCACCGGATGGCCGCGCTGACCGGCGTAGGCGGCGACGGCGATCGGAGCGCCGTCGTCCCAGGCCGCCACGAGCCGGCCCACAGCCGCGGCGCCGATCAGCGGCTGGTCGACGAGGGTGACGACCACCGCGTCGGCGTTCGCAGCCGCCAGCAGGCCGGCACGCAGCGAACTCCCCATCCCGGCTCGCCAGTCCGGATTGAGCACCAGAATCGCGTGCCGCACCGGACCGACGTCCAACGCGCCGACCACGACCAGCACCTGATCGCAGCCTCCTGCGACGAGCGTCGCGACGGCCCGGTCCACCAACCGCTCGCCCTGAAACCGTGCGACCGCCTTGCCGCCCCCGAAGCGGGTGCTCGCGCCGGCGGCCAGGACGATGCCGACGACGCCGCTGACCGTCATCGGTGAATCCGTCCAACCGTACGCCGCAACGACTCCCCGCTCCCCCGCCGGCGCGCGGCGACCAGCTCGGCGGCGATCGAGACGGCGGTCTCGGCCGGTGTCACGGCGCCGAGGTCGAGGCCGATCGGTGAGGCGAGGCGGGCGAGTCCGTCCTCTGTGACGCCGGCCGCACGCAGCCGTTCGACCCGGTCCGCGCACGTCTGCCGCGATCCCATCGCGCCGATGTAGCCGGCCGGCGAGCGCAGCGCGATCTCCAACGCCGGCACATCGAACTTCGGATCGTGGGTGAGCACGCAGATCGCCGTCCGCGCGTCGATCGCCGTGGTTTCCAGGTAGCGGTGCGGCCACGCGACCACCACCTCGTCGGCGTCGGGGAAGCGCTCGGCCGTCGCGAACACCGCCCGCGCGTCGCACACCGTGACCCGGTAGCCCAGGAACCGCCCCATACTCGCCAACGCCGCCGCGTGGTCCAGTGCGCCCAAGATGATCAGGCGGGGCTGCTCGGCCAGCACGTTGAAGAACACCGTCACGGTTTCCGCCGACTCCGCGGGTCCGGTCAGGTCCGACCGCGCTCCTTCGCCTGCTGACCTGTCCGAATCCGGCCACACCGCATCGCCGCCTAACTCCGTCATCGGCTCCGGACACCCGTCCAGCCGATACCGCCGCACCGCCGACTCCCCCATATCGACCAGCGCCTCGGCATCGCGCGCCACCGCGTCGGCCAACGCCGTCAGCCCACTGGCCCGCAACCCATCGCCCCGATGCAGCCCGACCAACTCCACCGGCCCATCGATCACCGTCACGACCGCCGCGCCCACGCCGCGCGCCACCGCCTCGCCGACGCGCTCCAGATGCGCCGTCCCCGTCGTCGACGGCTCGATATACACCGTCAGCGTCCCACCGCAGGTCAGCCCCACAGCTTCGGCATCGTCCAGCCCGAAGGCCACCAGTCGCGGCCGCCCGCTGGCCAGCACCTCCGCCGCCACCTCGATCACATTCGCCTCGATACAGCCCCCTGACACGCTTCCGACCACCTCCCCCGGCACGCCGTCGGCCATCCGCACCGCCATCGACGCCCCCAGCTCGCGCGGACCGCCGCTCACGGCGACGACGGTGGCCAGCACGAACGGCTCGCCGGCGGCGCGCCAGGCGAGCAGCATCGGAAGTAGGTCACGCACCCGGCCCCACATCCACGATCGCCGCGACCGGACCACCGCCGTCAGGGCCTTGATGCGCCGCCGACACCGAGACGAAGACCGCCGGATCGCCGGTCACCGTCGCCGCCACGCCGCCCACACACGCCTTGATCTGCCGGTGCCAGTGCACGTCGGAGTCGTCGAGCATCGCGTTGCGGCGGCCGCGCACCATCCCGTCGGTGCTGGCCTCGCACTTGAGGAACACGTTCACCAGCCGGCCGTCCAGATCCGACGAGCGCGGCCGCTCCGGCAGTTCCAGCCCGGCCGAGCCGATCGCGTCCCAGATGGCGTCGGCGTCGAGCGCGTCGGCCATCACCGCGTGCCCGATGCGGTACCGCCCGCCGACGCCGCGCGCGTTGCCGACGACCACGACCTGTGCGCGGTCCAGCTCGACGCCCGATGAGCACGAGGCCACCGAGGAATACAGGCCCCTGTCATGCAGCACCGCGGAGTCCGGCGGCATCTCGATCTCGCCGAGCGCCACCGCGATGCCCAGGGCGGTGCAGCCGTTGGACAGGTCCATCGACTCGTGGGTGTGCTCGGTCCACACCGACTTCCCGCGCGCCTTGGCCTCGCGGATGGTCTGGATCGTCAGCAGCGGCGTCTTGGTCTGCACGTAGTGCACGTCCGCCGGGTCGTCGATGCCCGCGCGCTTCATCGCCTCGTGGACGGCGTCGGCGACCTTCGAGATCATCGCCGAACGGCCGATCTCCTCGGGCAGCAGCGGTTCGCTCATCGCGAAGCCGACGGTCAGTCGCGGCTCGTCGCAGGGCTCTGCGTCCGCCACCGTCGCGAACACGGTGGCGTGCGGGGACAGCACGCCGTCGGTGCCGCCGGACCAGACGATCGGCACCTGCGCCACTTCCTGCTCGCTCCGCGTCCCGAGCCGCAGCAGCGTCTCGCGGAAGGCGCGGTCGGCGATGATGCGCGTGTAGTCGTTGACGCCGCCGTTCCCCTCGGTCTTGCCGACCACGGCGATGACCCGGTCGGCGTCCACCACCCCGGCGCTGATCAGGTCGGCCAGCCCGGAGGCGTCGCTGACGTGGTGCAGCGGCACCTTCCGGACCTCGATCGCCTCAGGCACTATAAGACTCCTTCTCCACTACGGTTCCGGCTTCCCCGAGAACGGCTTCGCGAATACTGCCCAAAGCGGCGATGACGGCCCGCTTCCCCCCGCTTTCGACAAACCGGCATGCGGCCTCCGCCTTGGGCGCCATGCTCCCGCCGCCGAACTCGCCGGCCGCCAGATGGGCCCGCAGCTCCTCGACGCCGACGCGACGCAGGGCGCTGGCGTCGGACCGGCCCCAGCGCAGGAACATGTGGTCGACGTCGGTGGCGATGACGAGCTGGTCGGCGCGGACCGCGCGGGCGAGCAGCACGGCCGAGAGGTCCTTGTCGATGACGGCTTCGACGCCCCGCGGGCCGGGCGTCGAGGCGTCCCGCGCCATCGGGATCCCGCCGCCGCCGCCCGCGACCACCACGAACCCGGCCTCGACCAGCGTCGCGACGGCCGGAGCGTCCAGCACTTCCAGCGGCTCCGGCGAGGCGACGACCCGCCGCCATCCGCGATCGCCCCGGTCCTCCCACGTCTGGCCGTGCGCGATCATGGCGGCGGCCTGGTCCGCCGGCAGATAGCGCCCGATCGGTTTGGTGGGCTTCCTGAAGCCGGGATCGTGCGCGTCGACGAGCGTCCGGGTCACCACAGCCGCCACCGGCTTGGCGATCCCACGCGCGGTCAGCGACGCTTCGAGCGCGCTCACGATCACGAAGCCGAGCGTCCCTTGCGTCTGCGCGCCACACCAGTCCAATGGCACCGGCGGCACGACATGCGCGGCCAGTTCGTTCTTCACCAAAAGGTTGCCGACCTGCGGGCCGTTGCCGTGCGTCAGCACCACTTCGACGCCGCCTGCGATCAGGTCCGCGACAGCCTCCATCGCCACGCCGACCGCCGCGATCTGGTCCTCGGGCCGGGCGCGGCCGTCCGGCGCCGTCATCGCGTTGCCGCCCAGTGCGATCAGGGTCCGCATAACCATCACAGCAGATCGCAATAGGCTGAGTGCGCTCCGTTGGCCAGGCGCGTGAAGCCCGGACCCCGATCGAAGAACGCTTTCTGCCCGTGCATCCACACGATCTCCTGCCGCGCCTCCTCGGTCGCCGCGAGGTCCACTTCGAGGTCGGGGGTCAGGACGAACCCGTAGTCACGCTTCGCACCCGCCAGCGACACCTTGCCCCATCGCACGTCTGTGAGGACTTCCTCAAGCGGCCGCTCCAGCGGATCGCCCCACCCGCCGCCCCCGGTCGTCCGGATCCTGATGACCTCGCCGGCCCGCACCGGCTCGGCGTCGGCCAGGGCGTCGACGACGCGCTCATCGGGGCCGCCGGGGTCGATCACCACCTCGAACGGCTGCCCGGCCCGGCCGCCGTTCACGCCCCAGCACGCCAGGATCGACCGGTCGGCGATGCTCATGAACTCGGCATCGCGCAGCATCCTGATGTGCTTCTCATAGCCGAGACCGCCGCGGAACCGGCCCGGTCCGCCGGAGTCCACGGCCAGGCCCAGCTTCTCCACCCGGAACGGCCACCGCGCCTCGGCGAACTCCACCGGGATGTTCCGCGAGTCGGGGACCACATGGATCGTGTCCTCGCCGTCGGCGTAGTACCGGCCGCCGGATCCGCCGCCGAGCACTTCGCGCATCAGATAGGGCAGGCCTTCGGCGTCCGTCCCGTACACGCCGGTGTACCGGATGGTCTCCTGGTCCGCCGGCATCCGGCCGCCCGTCGCCTTGGCCAGCGCCCCGGCCAGCACGCCCAGCAACCGCAGGATCACGAAGGTCCGCGCGTTCGTCGGCGCCGGGAACACCGGGGTCAGCAGAGTGCCCGGCGGCGGGAACCGCATCTCGATCAGCGGCACCACGCCTTCGTTGACGTCGAGCTCTGCCATCCGCTCCGGGCTGTCGGCCAGGTTGCGCAGTACCGGTGCGAGCCACTTCTTCAGGAAGTTGCCGTCCGCGTAGTCGCCGCAGTGGTTGATCGGCCCCTTGGCCTGCGGCCCGGTCCCGTCGAAGTCGATGACCAGCCGGCCGCCGTCGTCCGGCAGCTTGGTGAGCGTGATCCGCTGCCGGTGCAGCCGCGGCGGATCGACGCCGTCGTGTTCGGCGTAGTCCTCCCAGGTGTAGGTGCCGTCCGGGATCTTGGACAGGAGCTCGCGGCGGAACGTCTCGGTGGTGTGGTCGATGATGGCGTCGAAGCATTCTTCGACGGCCTGCCGGCCGTAGCGGGCGAACAGTTCGCCGAGGCGCCGCGCTCCCATCAGGCACGCCGAACACTCGGCGTCCAGGTCGGCGGCCAGCGAGTCCGGCATCCGCGAGTTGCGGGTCATGATCTTCAGCGCGGCCTCGTTGGGCACCCCGGCGTCCCACAGCCGGATCGGCGGCACCATCAGGCCTTCCTCGAACACGCTGCGCGCGCCGGAGGGCATGGAGCCGGGGCAGGCGCCGCCGATGTCGTCGTGGTGGCCGAAGGCCTGGACGAACGCGACGACGGCGCCGTCGTGGAAGACCGGCACGGTCACGCACAGGTCGGGCAGGTGCCCTATGCCGCCTTCGGAGAGGTAGACGTCGTTGTGGAAGAACACGTCGCCGGGCCGCATGTCGGAGATCGGATAGTCGCGCACGATGGGGTGCACGAGGGCCGAGTAGGAGCGGCCGGTGAGCTTGCGCAGCTTGACGTCGTGGATGCCGACGCGGAAGTCGTGCGCGTCGCGGATCATCGGCGAGCGGGAGGTGCGGGCGATCGCGGTCTCGACTTCGCGTTCGACGGAGGTGAGCGTGCCTTCGACGATCTCCAGCAGGATGGGGTTCATGACCTGGCGTCCTCCTCGGCTCGATCCGCGTTGTCCAAGGTGAGGTGCAGATTGCCCCAGCGGTCCACGGTGCAGAGGAAGCCGGGGTGCACCGGGACGGTCGAGCCGTATTCCTGCACGATCGCGGGGCCGGAAAGGCAGTCGCCGTACATCAAGGTCCTGCGGTCGTAGATCGGCGTCGGGACGGGCTCGTCGTCGAACCACACCGCGCGCTCGCTCACCGGTTCCGGACGCCCGCCGTCACGAACGGGGACCTCGGCGATGACCGGGCGCTGGATCGGTCCGATGCCGGTCACGCGGAGGTTGACCCACTCGACGGCTTGTCGCTCGTCATCGCGGAACGAGTAGCCGTACATGGCCTCATGCGCGTCGTGGAAGGCTGCCACCACCTGGCCGGCGGCCTCCGGCCCGAATTCGCCGTCCGGTACCGCCACGCGTACCTCGTAAGCCTGTCCGAAGTAGCGAAGATCGGCGCTGCGTTTGAACACCTGTTGCTGAGCGGCGAAGCCTTCCGCGCTGAGCGCTTCCGCCGCCATCGTCCGCAATTGTTGGAACAGCCCGCTTACACGCGGCACGTCGATGCGGTCGTGGCGTCGGACGTAGGTCTGCACGTAGTCGTTGCGGACATCGACCGTGAGGAGTCCGAAGGCTGATACGTTCCCGGGGTTCGGCGGCACCAGCACGCCCCGCACGCCGAGAATATCGACAAGACGACAAGCCAACAGCGCGCCCGAGCCGCCGAACGCCGTCAGCAGGAAGTCCCGGACATCCAGCCCGCGCTTCACCGTGATCTGTCGCAGGGCGTTTGCTTGGTTCCAAGCCGAGATCTCCAGGATCCCGGCAGCCGTGGCCTGCTCGGACAGCCCGAGCTTGTCGCCGAGCGTGGCCAGTCCGGTGTGGGCCGCCTGCGTGTCGAGCGGCACCTCGCCGCCGAGCAGGCCGTCCGGGATGCGGCCGAGCACCAGATGCGCGTCGGTGACCGTGACCTCGGTGCCGCCGCGGCCGTAGCAGACCGGTCCGGGATCGGCGCCGGCCGAGCGCGGGCCGACCTTCAGCGTGCCCTCGGGCGCCAGCCACGCCACCGAGCCGCCGCCGGCGCCGACGGTCACGACGTCGATCATCGGGATCTTCGACGGATAGCCGCCGACGCCGCCCTCGGTGGTGACGGCGGGTTCGCCGTGCAGGACCACGGCCACGTCGGTGGAGGTGCCGCCGCCGTCAAGAGTGAGGATGCGGTCGAAGCCGGCGTGCGAGCAGATCAGGGCGGCGCCCAGCGCGCCGGCGGCCGGGCCGGACAGCACGGTCGTGACCGGCTGGCGGACCACCTCCTCGGCGGAGAGCACGCCGCCGTTGGACTTCATGACGTAGAAGGGGATGCGGCGCCGGTGGTCGGTGAGCGCGTCGAGGCGCTCGCGGATGCGGCTCACGTAGCGGGAAACGGTGGGCTTCACGGCGGCGTCGACCAGGGTGGTCATCGAGCGCTCGTATTCGCGGTACTCGGGGAGGACGTCGCAGGACAGCGATACGGCGGCCTCGGGGAATTCCGCTTCCAGGACGGCGCGCATCGCTTGTTCGTGTTCTGGGT
>JAEKKI010000287.1 GCA_019510485.1 Catenulisporales bacterium | reverse complement strand
GCCGCCGAAGTCGCGGTTCTGCGAACCGCTCCGGTCTCCGTAGCCGCCGCGGTCCCGGGCGCCGAACTCGCGCCTCGGCGCACCGTCCCGGTCGCCGAACGACCGCCGCTCGCCGCCGAAGCCACCGCGGTCCCGGTCGCCGAAGCCGCCGCGTCCGCCGCGGAATCCGCCGCGCTCGCGCCCGCCGTCCTCGCCGGTCCGCGCATCGCGCGCCGCGCGCCGTGCCGTGTGGTACGCGTCCGCCTCGGCGACGTACTCCGCCACCGGGCGGCCGCCGGTCAGTTCGCGCAGCGCCGCCGAGCTCGGGGCGACCTTCGTCAGCTCCGCGTCGACACCAGCGGCCTCCAGGAGGCGCTGCGTGGCCTTGCGCTGCTTGGGCAGGACCAGCGTCACGACCGTGCCGCTCTCGCCGGCGCGGGCCGTGCGGCCGGCGCGGTGCAGGTAGTCCTTGGCGTCGCCCGCCGGGTCGACGTGCAGGACCAGGTCGATGCCGTCGACGTGGATGCCGCGGGCGGCGACGTCGGTGGCGACCAGGACCGGCACCCGGCCCTCCTTGAAGTCGGCCAGGGTCTTGGTACGGGCGCGCTGCGTCATCCCGCCGTGCAGCGCCAGGGCCGAGACGCCGTGCTCGCGGATCTTCTCCGCGATGCGGTCGGCACCCAGCTTGGTGCGGGCGAACAGGATGGTGCGGCGCTCGTCGGTGCCGGGGGTGTGCCGGGCCGCGATCTCCGCGGTGATCAGGGCCTTGTCGTTCGGCTCCACGACCAGCAGGTGGTGATCCATGCGGGTCGGCTCGTCGCTGTCCGGGGTCACCGAGTGCAGCACCGGGTCGGTCAGGTACTGGCGCACCAGCTCGTCCACCGCGCCGTCCAGCGTCGCGGAGAACAGCAGCCGCTGGCCGGCCGGGTCGGTCTGGGACAGCAGCTCCGTCACGATCGGCATGAAGCCCATGTCGGCCATCTGGTCGGCCTCGTCGAGGATGGCGATCGCCACCTCCGACAGGTCGCACTCCTCCTGCTCGATCAGGTCGGCGAGCCGGCCGGGGGTGGCCACCAGCAGCTCGACGCCGCGCCGCAGCGCGTACACCTGCTTGTACATCGGCGCGCCGCCGTAGACCGCGGCGATGTCGGCGCCCACGGCGTAGCCGTACGGCTCCAACGCGTCGCTGACCTGCATCGCCAGCTCACGCGTCGGCACCAGCACCAGCGCCAGCGGCTTGCCCTTGCGGGCCCGGCGCCCTTGCAGGTTGGCCAGCGCCGCCAGCCCGAAGGCCAGCGTCTTGCCGGAACCGGTGTTGGCCTTGCCCAGCACGTGCCGGCCGGCGAGCGCGTCCGGGATGGCCGCGGCCTGGATCGGGAACGCGTTGTGCACGCCGTTCTCGGCCAGCTTCTTCACCAGCGCCTCGGGCAGGCCCAGGTCGGTGAACGCGACCGGCTCGGCGTCGGTGAACGCCGCGTCGTCGGCGACTTCGGCGCCGGAGATTTCGAGGGAGGTCTCAGGGGCGGCTTCAAGGGAGGTCTCGGGGGAGACCTCGGTGATGTCGGTGAGCGTCTCGACGTCGCCGTCGGCGAGCGTGAGATCGTTCTCGTGGGTGAATTCGGACATGGCTCTACTAAGCCCTTCGAGGTGCGGACACGTCCTCATGGGCGTACGAGCGCATGGAGTGCGCCGCAGCGGTTGTACAGAACGGTCACAAAGGCGGCCTGGTCCCGGTGTTGGACGACCAGGTAGGCGATAGCCGCGCCTGAAGTGGCGACCCGGGAAATGGCTGGCCCCGGTCCCCACTGCGTTCTGCGTCACATGAATCAGGCCGGTTACCGACCGGCCTGTAAGGTGACCTGTTCCCGCGCAGCGTTCGCTTGGATGTCGACCCATAGTAGCGGTCACCCGCGCGTTTTCCCGAATCGTGCAGGTCAGCCGCTGTTGGCGACCCCTGCGTCAGCCCCTGCGGTCGGGATCCTTCAACTCCGCCGGCGGCGGCCCGGACAGCGGATCGACCCGCTCCAGGTGGCCCCACCAGATGAGCCGGTACGTCGAGGCCCACTCCGGCGTGCACGTCGTCAGCGTGATGTATTTGCCGGGCTTGGTGTACGGCCCGCCCTTGGGGACCGGCGCGATGGTGCCGATGTTGCCCGGATCGGTCTGCGGCAGCTCCTTGTCGAGCGTGTACACGAACCAGCCGCGCGCGGTCTCCACGACCACGTGGTCGCCGGCCTTCAGCTGGTTGATGTAGCGGAACGGCTCGCCGTACGTCCGCCGGTGCGCGGCCAGGGCGAAGTTCCCCGTGGCGTCCCACGGCATCGCCGTCTTCGGCGTCGTGTAGTGCCCGACGGCGCCCTTGTCGAGCACCTTCTCCTTGTCCGTGCCCTGCATGACCGGGATGTCGGCCTTGCCGATCGCCGGGATGGTCATCAACGCGAAGCCCTCGCTCGGCTTGAACACCGTCGGCAGCGTGGCGGGGTTGCTTCCCTGCGTCTGCAGCTGCTGTTGGAACCGCTGCTGGATCTGCTTGCTCTCCGCGGTCGCCGCCTTGTGCGCTTCCACGTTCGTCCACCACAACGTGTAGACGACATACAGCGCGAGCACGGCGCCGAACGAGATGAGCACCTCGCCGAAGCCCGACAAGATGCGCAGTTTGCGTTGCGCGCGGCGGTTGACACGGTCTTTCGCGCGCTGCGAGGAGCGGCTGCTGACGGCTCGTTTGCGGGGCGGGTCGGCGGGCGCGGCGGGCGCGGGCGGGTCTACGAATCGCGGTATCACTTCGGTGAGCGCTTCGCGGTGCGCGGACTCAGCGGGATCGACGACGACTCGCGGTATCACGTCGGTGGGAGCGTCCTCGTCCGGGACCCACGCCTGGTCGGTGATCCGCGGGATCATTTCCGTCGGCGCTTCCTCGGGTCTCTCCTGACCGGAGAACGATCCCTGGAAGCGCTGGCGGCGCCGGGGCGTCCCGAAGCCTGAGTCGTCGTCGGTCACAATAGGATCAAACTTAGCGGACGGTCATTCGTCCGGTGGACTGTATCCCGAATGGCGGGGACCGCTGGGCGCCTCCCACTCCGACGGCGGCTTCACCGGCGCCGCCTGGGACCGGAGCCGGCGTTGCCACAGGACCCATCCGCCGCCGCCCACGAGCGCCAGCAACCCGATGAACAACACCGGACTGACGCCGCCTGATCCGCTGCCCTTCCCGGTCGCGGTATGGGTCAGATTCGAAGAGCCCGCGGAGGACAGGGGAGCCGTCGGCCAGACATCGGCCGAATCGGTCGCCCCCGAACTCGGCGCCGCGGTCGCCGCCGGGCCCGAAGCGGAGGCGGAATCGGATGGTGGCGCAGCCGATCCCGCGCTGGTCGTGCCGGAACCCGCGCTCGACGGCTGCGACGGCGACTGCGACTGCGATCGCGCACTCGGCGACACACTCCGGGGCGGCTGGTTGACCGGGAACATCGCGTCGAACCCCGGCAGCGTCTCGGGATCCACCGCCGGCAGGCTCACCGCCTGCACCGGGTTGATGACCCCGAACCCGAGATCGTTCGTGTGCTGGGAACCGGAGTACGGGTTGATCGACCCCGCCTCCTGAGCCACGACCTGCCGCGCCGGCCAGTTCGCGTGCCCGGCCCGCAGGATCGCGGCCAGCGCGGCGACGTACCCGGCCGCGG
This sequence comes from Catenulisporales bacterium, assembly GCA_019510485.1. Classification (GTDB taxonomy): domain Bacteria; phylum Actinomycetota; class Actinomycetes; order Streptomycetales; family Catenulisporaceae; genus Catenulispora. The sequence continues at coordinate 567 of JAEKKI010000287.1, read as the reverse complement.
TCGAGGTGTCGTTCCCGTACGCCGCGACCGCCAGCGCCGGACCGTATGACGACGAGCTCAGCCGCGCCCCCGACTCACCGGCGGCGGCGACGTTGACCACCCCCTGCGGCCGCGCGGTCATCTGCCCGCCGGTGTCCCCGGCGGCCGCCACCACCAGCGCCGGGCCACCCACGCCACCGGGATCCACCGACGTGTCGGCGACGACCACGATCGCCCCGGTCGCCGACCCGGCCGCCACCGCGGCGTCCGGCGCCAAAGCCTTGACGGCACACACCACCTCGGCGACGCGGTCCGGCGCCCCCACCACGCCGACGGTGACTCCGCCGCCCTTGGTGCCGGCGGCGGTCCACATCCGCGAGGCGTCGAAAGCCTGCATCGCCACCCGCGAATCAGGGCACGGAGCAGCCACGGCGCGCACCGCGCGCGCGGCAGCCGGTCCCGACACACTGCCGACCAGCGCCACCGCGCAGCCCGCCGCCACCAGAGTCTTTCTCAGCACACACTGACGCTACCCGAACCCGGGGTGCCTCATCGGGAACCGGGAAACGGGCTTGAGACCGGTGCTAG
>JAEKKI010000094.1 GCA_019510485.1 Catenulisporales bacterium | reverse complement strand
ACCGGCTGGCGGCTGGACACGAACGGCGGCTCGAACCCGGTGCCGAAGCTGCATGACACCACCTCCAAAACCGTTCTCGGCAAGTCAGCGAACTTCGACGACGCCTCGCTCGTGGACTGGCTTCTGCAACAGCCCGTCGCCCCGAAGTTCATCACGGCACGCATCTGGAACCGCTTCGGCATGCCCGGCCAAATCCCGGCCGACATATCAGCCCGCCTCCAAGCGGCCTACGGTGCCAACCGCGACGTCACCGCGCTCCTCAGAGCCCTGTTCCTCGACCCGGCCTTCCGCGGCCCGCAAGCCCGCTACGCGTTGGTGAAGCAGCCGGTCGAATACGTCGTCGGGGTTCTCAGAGCCTTGCGCATCAAGATTGACACCAGTCAGAACTCCAAGGACACCCAAGCCCTGCGCAGCGCGCTGACCGGCCTGGGCCAGATCCCCTTCTACCCGCCGAATGTCGGCGGCTGGCCCGAGGGCACCGCCTGGCTGACCACCGCCGCCGCCCAGACCCGCTTCGTCTTCGCCGAGTGGGCCGTAGGCAAGGGCGACTTGTCGCAGGTGGCGAACGCCAGCCCCGCGCAACGGATCGACGCGGTGGCGCACCTCCTGGGCGTCGACGCCTACAGCGACCGCACCGCCGCCGCCCTCCGCGAGGTCGTCGCCGACCCGAAGCAGCTCGTCACCCTGGCATTGCTGGCGCCCGAGTACCTAGTGAACTGAGTAGGAAGAACCTCATGGACACAGTGACCCGCCGCCGCTTCCTGGAGCTCTCCGGCGTACTGACCACTGGCACGTTCGCCGCCGCCTGCTCGGGCTCCCATGGCCACAGTGCCGACGCCGCCCACCCCCACAGCAGCGTCACCACCATGACCCCCGGAGGTCCCACGACCTCCGCCGCGCAACTCGGTGCCGCCGCCCAGCACGCGCCGCTCAACCCCGGCCAGGGCGTGCTGGTCCTGGTCACGCTCTACGGCGGCAACGACGGCCTCAACACCGTGATCCCCTACGCCGACGCCGCCTACCACGACGCCCGTCCCGACCTGGCCTTCACCGACAAGGAGGTCCTCGACCTCGGCGACGGCCTGGGCTTCAACCCGGCGATGACCGGCCTGCACGCGATGTGGCAGCGCAAACTGTGCGCCGTCGTGCGAGGCGTCGGCTACCCGAAGCCGAACCACAGCCACTTCGTCTCCATGGACATCTGGCAGACCGCCTCGCCCACCGAACCGGCCGGCTCGGGCTGGCTGGGCCGCTGGCTGGACGCACAGCCCGACGACCAGACCAGGGCCCTGAAGGCGATCTCGGTAGGAGGGACGCTCCCCCCGCTGCTCGGCGGAACGCGGACCGCCGGCAGCTCGCTGCCGATCAGCCAGTTCCGCCTCCCCAAGCCCGGCCCGCTGGAGAGCGGATTCGTGGCGCTGGGCCGGTCCTCGGCGCAGGATTCGCCGATGGCCGCCTACGCCGCCCGCGACGTCAGCGACCTGTTCACCGTGGCCAAGACCTGTACACCGGCGCTGGAATCGGCGAAGAACGCGGCCGGCGGCACCAAAACCGGCGGTAACGGGAAGGCCGGCAAATCCGCGGCACTGGCCCAGCAGCTCGACATCGTCGCCGAGTGCATCAACGCCTCGGTGCCCACCCGCGTCTACAGCGTCTCGCTCGGCGGCTTCGACACCCACAGCGCCGAGAAGCAGACCCAGGCGCAGCTGTGGGCCGAGGTGGACAAGGCCGTCGTCGACTTCCAGAACGCGATCACCGCCGGCCCGCACGGGAAAGACGTCGTCACGGTGCTTTACACCGAGTTCGGCCGGCGGGTGAAGGCCAACGCCAACGAGGGCACCGACCACGGCACCGCCGGGCCCGTACTCGTCCTCGGCGAGCCGGTGAACGGCGGCTTCTACGGCGAGCAGCCCTCCCTGACCGACTTGGACAACGGCGATCTGAAGTTCACCACCGACTTCCGCAGCGTCTACGCGACTCTGCTGGACAAAGTCCTCGGCGCCGATCCCGCGCGGATCCTGGGAGCGGACCAACCGCGCATAGCGTTCCTCTGATAACAGCCGCGCTGAGCGGCGGCGGGCTCCAGCCGCAGCGCCTGGACGTCCGCTTCGTCCTGCCGGGCTCGGCGCCGACTCCAGGCTGCTGAGCGCCGCCGAACTCGCCTTCGCACCGCTGCTGGAGGATCCGCTCGGAGTGCGCGGGCCGGTACACCGGCGCCGGTGATCATCCGGGGCAGCCCCTGTGAAGATGATGTAGAAGCCCCCGACCAAGCGCCAGGCTGGCGCTCGGGCCCGGCTTAGACTCTGAGCCGTATACCTTGGAAGCCCAGAGAGCGTTGCACCAACTGAACTGAAGGAGGATCGGGTGGCACTGCTGGAGAGGATCCAGGGTCCGCGCGATCTGGACGAGCTCAGCTCCGTACAGCTCAACGAGCTGGCAGCGGAGATCCGCGCTTATCTGATCCCGACCGTGGCGAAGACGAGCGGGCACATCGGCCCGAACCTCGGAGTGGTGGAACTCACCATCGCGCTGCACCGCGTCTTCGACTCACCCCGCGACACGATTCTGTGGGACGTCGGCCACCAGGCTTATGTGCACAAGCTGCTCACCGGCCGGCACGACTTCGCGACGCTGCGCCAGCAGGGCGGCCTGTCCGGGTATCCGGCGCGCGCCGAGTCCGAGCACGACGTCATCGAGAACTCCCACGCCTCCACCGCGCTGGCCTACGCCGACGGCATCGCCAAGGCGCACCAGGTGCGCGGCGTCACCGACCGCCAGGTGGTGGCGGTGATCGGGGACGGCGCGCTGACCGGCGGCATGGCCTGGGAGGCGCTGAACAACATCGCCGCGGCCAGGGACCGCCCGGTGATCATCGTGGTCAACGACAACGAGCGCTCCTACTCCCCGACCATCGGCGGCCTGGCCGACCATCTGGCCACCCTGCGCACCACCCAGGGCTACGAGCGCTTCCTGGAGTGGGGCCGCGGCATGCTCGGCCGCACGCCGGTGATCGGCGCGCCGCTGTACGAAGCGCTGCACGGTGTGAAGAAGGGCCTGAAGGACATCGTCGCGCCCCAGGGCATGTTCGAGGACCTGGGCCTGAAGTACGTCGGCCCGGTCGACGGCCACGACATCGCCGCCGTCGAGGCGGCGCTGCGCCGGGCCGGCAACTACCACGGCCCGGTGATCGTGCACGCCATCACCCGCAAGGGCGAGGGCTATCCGGCCGCCCGCAACAACGTCAACGACCAGCTGCACCAGGTCGCCGCGGACAGCGACCCGGAGACCGGCCAGCCGCTGGCCCCGGCCGGGACCTCCTGGACCGGGGTGTTCGCCGAGGAGATGGTCCGGGTCGGCGCCGAGCGCGCCGACGTGGTCGGGGTCACCGCCGCCATGCTGCACCCGGTGGGCCTGCACAAGTTCGCCGCCGCCTACCCGGACCGCATCTTCGACGTCGGGATCGCCGAGCAGCACGCGGTCACCTCCGCGGCCGGCATGGCCTTCGCCGGCCTGCACCCGGTGGTGGCGATCTACGCGACCTTCATGAACCGCGCCTTCGACCAGGTGCTGATGGACACCGCGCTGCACAACGCCGGCGTCACCTTCGTCCTGGACCGGGCCGGCGTCACCGGCAACGACGGCGCCAGCCACAACGGCATGTGGGACATGTCGATCTTCCAGGTGGTCCCGAACCTGCGCATCGCCGCCCCGCGCGACGGCGCCCAGCTGCGGGCCCAGCTGCGCGAGGCGCTGGACGTCGCCGACGCCCCGACCATGATCCGCATCTCCAAGGGCGCGGTCTGCGACGACATCCCGGCGGTCGACAGGTGCGGCGGCATGGACGTGCTGCGCACCGCCGCGGGCACCGCGCTCACCCCGGACGTGCTGGTGGTCGGCGTCGGCGCCCTGGCCGGGGTGGCCCTGGACGTCGCCGAGCGCCTGGCCGACCAGGGGATCGGCGCCACCGTGGTCGACCCGCGCTGGGTCAAGCCGGTGGACCCGGCGCTGGCGCCGCTGGCCGCCGAGCACCGGCTGGTGGTCACGGTCGAGGACAACGTGCGGGTCGGCGGCGTGGGCTCGGCGATCGCCCAGGCGCTGCGCGACGCCGACGTCCGGACGCCGCTGCGCGATTTCGGCATCCCGCCGCGCTTCCTGGACCACGCGAACCGCGGGACCGTGCTGGAACAGGTCGGGCTCACCGGACAGCGGATCGCGCACGAGATCGTCGGGCTGGTGGCCGGGCTCAAGCCGGCCGGCAAGCCCGTCACCTCGGCGAACGGCACGCAGAACGGTTCGCCGACCACCTCCTCGAACGGCTCCGCACCGAAGGTGACGACGCGGTAGCGATGGGCAGATCTTAGATGGTCACCTCCCCCCGAAGAGCTGAGGGGGAGGTAACCTCTTCGACATGGGTGATGGGGAATAGCACGGCGATGGTCGCGACTGATGCCCCTCCGAGATCCGGACCCGGCCTGGCCGACCGTCCGGATCCCTCGTGGTTCCGGCGTGTCTGGAACACGCCGCAGGCCTCGTGGTGCCGGGTCATCGCGCTGTTCCTCGCCGTGGCGACCGTCACCCATCTGCCGGCGTTCAGCCGCACCTTCTGGAACCCGGACGAGGGCTTCCTGGCCACCCAGGCCCGGGCGCTGAACACCGAGGACGGGCAGTTCTACCAGATCATCGTCGACCGCAAGCCGCCGCTGCTGCCGTATGTCTACGCCTGGGTGTTCAAGCTCTTCGGCGACCACGGGCTGTCCACGGTCGTGGTGATCCGGACCCTGGCGATCCTGATGCACGTCATCACCGCCGTGCTGATCACCCAGATCGCCAAGCGCCGCTTCGGCCGGCACGGCGTCTGGGCCGGGCTGCTGTACCTGCTGGGGTCGGCCGGGATGGCGCCGGAGGATTCGCAGGCGGCCTCGTTCGAGGTGTTCATGCTGCCGTGGACGTGCGCGGCCTTCCTGCTGGCCGACAGCGCGCGGCGGCGGCGCGGCTCGCGGGCGTTCCCGCTGCTGGCCTGCGCCGGGGTCGCCGCGGCCTTGGCCACGCTCACCAAGCAGACCGCCGGCGTCACGATGCTCCCGGTGATCTGGCGCGCCTGGAAGGACCAGCGCTGGAAGGGCCTGGCGACGGTGATCCCGGCCTTCGCGCTGCCGATCGTCGGCGTGGCGTTCTGGGTCGGCTTCGGCGACTTCTTCTTCTGGGTGTTCACCGGCAACACCGAGTACCTCACCTCGCTGGGCTCGTTCGGCACCGTCATGGCCCGGCTGTGGGGCAACCTCGGCATCTTCGCCGGCGCCTCGGCCGCGGCGTTCCTGGCGATCATGTACATGACGGTGCGCCAGGGCATCCGCAAGGCCGACGCCGACCTGTGGCTGTGGCTCATCGGCGCCGCGATCGGCGTCTCCAGCGGCTTCCACTTCTTCGGGCACTACTTCCTGCAGATGCTGCCGCCGATCGTGATCCTGGCCACCGGCGCGCTGCACCGGAACGGCTCCCGGCTGCGCTGGACGATGCTCGGCGTGACGGCGACCACGGCGACGCTGTTCCTGACGCTGGCGTTCGCCTGGCCGCGGACGAACAAGGAGCACAACTGGGAGGTGGCCCAGGAGGTGCAGAAGGCGGCGGGCCCGGGCCGCTCGGAGCCGATCATCGTGTGGGGCATGGATCCTTCGATCTACTTCATGTCCGGGCAGATCCCGGCCAGCCGCTTCATCACCGCCGGTTTCCTGTCCGGCTTCGCCGGTGGCGGCGATCAGGAGAAGCTGCCGCAGATCACGTACGACCCGACGAGCCCGATGGTCGGTATGGCGCAGGACTTCTTGAACCTGCTGCGCCGGGGGCAGGCGCCGGAGTTGTTCGTGGACGACTCCTGGGGGAAGCCGTTCCAGCCTCGGGAGGTGCAGGTGATCAAGGACTTGCAGGACAACTACTACACGTTCGTCAAGGGCGTCGACCATACGTTCATCTACCGGCTGAAGGACGGTGATGGTCGTGAAGGGCTGCGGGTGTGGGCGCAGACCATCGTCGACAACGGGATGAAGGCCGTGTGGGCCAAGAACCAGTGGGACTTCATAAGCCCGCCGGCCGGCTGACACGGTGGATAATCGGCACGTGACCGCTACCGTGCTCTCCCGGGACGTGCTCAACCGGACGCTCTTGGACCGCCAGGGCTTGCTGACGCCGTTCGCCGGGACCCTGCGCCAGACCGTCGAGGCGATCGGCGCGATCCAGGCGCAGTACTGGCCGGCGGTCGCGGTGTCCCTGTTCACGCGGAACAGTACGGCGACGCTGGAGAGCGTGTACGCGTCTTTCGAACGGCGTGACCTTGTCGTCGGTTCGTCCATTCGGGGCACGGTGCACGCCGTCAGCCGCGCTGAGCATCCGCTGTATGCGGCGGTGTCCGAGGCCACGGACGCTGACGTCATCGCCGGCAAGGAGGCGGCGCAGGATCCAGGGATGCGCGAGCTGCGGGCGGCGGTGCTGGAGTTCGCTGCTGACAAGCCGCGCGAACCTGGCGAGTTCGCTGCGTTCGCCAAAGAGTGGGTCGCCGCTCACCCCGGGCGGATGTCGGCGAGCAACCTGGAGTACCACGAGTCGCGCAACTGGCGGCCGATCTATCGGAGCAACGCCCTGATCCGCTTCCCGTCCGACGGTCGGTGGGCGACTGCCACCGGTCCGAAGACGTATCTGTACCAGCCCGAGCGCGCTGCGAACAAGGACGCGGCGATCGCCGCGCTGGTCCGGCGGCATCTCGGCGCGTTCGGCCCGGCGGCCGCGGACGATGTGGCCACGTGGCTGGGGCTGAAGGTCACGGCGGCACGCGCGGTTCTGGACGGCTTCGACGACTTGGTCGCCTACCGGGATGAAGCGGGCCGCACTCTCTACGATCTTCCGGCGGCCGAACTCGCCGACGCCGAGACCGAGGCCCCGCCTCGTCTCCTGCCACGCTTCGACAGCATCCTGCTGGCGCACAACGCCAAGCACCGGCAGCGCATCATCTCGCGCGAGTACTGGGAGCGGGTGTACAGCGGGAAGAACTTGCAGATCCTGCCGTCGTTCCTGATCGGCGGTTACGTCGCGGGCGTCTGGTCGGCGGACGTGAAGAAGAAGGCCGCGACGCTGACGTTGGAGCCGTTCCACAAGCTGGCCAAGGCCGAGGCCAAGGCTTTGACGGCGGAAGCCGAGAGGGTGCTGCGGTTGCAGGCTCCGGATTCGGCTTCCTATGTGGTGGCCGTGGGGTGACGGCGATGGCGATGCGGGCGGCTGACGCTCGGACCGGCAAGCCGGCCGGCCGCTCCGCATCGCGGCGCTCGTCGGACGTCAGCCGGCGTCCTCGCGCACGTCCGTCAGCTCGTAGTGCAGGGTCCGCGTCCGCATCAGCCGATGGACGAGCGGCACGAACACCCCCTGCAGCACCGGATATTTCCTGTTGATCAGCCGACCGGCGGCAGCCGCCTCATCGCCGGACAGCAGCCGGGCGGTGGCCCGCGCCGGCGGACCGGTGGGCCTTCCCCGCCAGGTGCACGGCCGGAAGCGGACCTCTGGGAAGTTGCGCAGCCGCTTGTTCTTCGAGGCCCGCCCGGGGGTGCGGAAGAAGGCTCGGTCACCGGCCACCGCGATGTTCACCGGCGTGTCGACCCAGGTGCCGTCCCTCTTGCGGGTCTGCAAGAGCACCACCTGCTCCGAGGCGAAGCGCTGTAGTACCGGTGCCACAGCGTCAGTATCGCGCCTTGGGCCGCTCCTGCAACCGGCCGTCCAGGTAGATGTCGACTTTCTCGTTGTAGACAGCGGCCAGCCCGGCGATCTTCTGTACCTCCGCGAACGGCGTCCGGTATCCCCAGATCAGGTCCTTGTGCACCTTGTCGCCGATCTGCACCGACCAGTACGTCGCCGCACCCTTATACGGGCAGTGCGTCACCGTCTCCGACGGACGCAAGACATCCTGGTTCAGCGCCGTGATCGGCACGTAGTACCGCGGCGGCAGGCCGGTCTCGAACGCGATCATGCTGTTCGGCGAGTCGGCCAGCACCACACCGTCCAGCTCCGCCCGGAAGTGCCGGCTGCTGGCGATCACGTCGATCCGGCTGTACGGGTCGCGCGGATGCGTGTAGATCGGCTCGTCCTCCTCGAACCAGTCGAAGGCGTCGAAGTCGAACCGCACCGTGTCCCGCAGCTCCGCCAGCGGGGACTCCGGCACCGTGCGCGCCTTCCCGGCCGCCGTCAGGCCGTCGACCAGCACGTCGTGCACCAGCGCGTCGCCGCGGCTCGGCGAGTGCTCGGCCTCGCCGGTCGGCTTCAGGTCGGCGCGGACGTCCGCCGCCGGCACGTAGTACGTCGGGTAATACGGGACCTCCCAGACCAGCAGCGGCCGCAGCGTGTCCGCGACGAGCTTGTTCTGGAGGTAGAGGCGGACGCGCTTGTGCCCCCACTCCACTTTCACGCGTCCCCGCGCGTTGTCTGCCTTGTCTGCCATGATCGTGCCGCCTTCCGGTGTCCGCCGGCCATATCCCGGTCACATCAGGGACGAAGGGCCCAGCCTCAATCGCGAATGGCGATCCGCAGGCGCCGGAAACCCTTCCCCTTGTTCTCCACCTTCAACACCTCGATCCGGCCGATCCATTTCGTCGACTCGACATGCGTTCCGCCGTCGGCCTGGGTGTCCAGTCCGACGATGTCGACGATCCGCACCTCGGTCAGCTCCGGCGGCACCAGGTTCGTGGCGGTGCGGATGATGTCCGGGATGGCGAACGCCTCGTCCCGGGGCAGGGTCCGGACGTCGATCCGGCGGTCCTTGCCCACCTCGACGTTGCAGGCCTCCTCCACCCGGGCCTTGAAGTCCGGCGGCACCTCGGGGAGGTTGAAGTCCATGCGCGCCGCGCCGGGCTCCATGTTCCCGCCGGTGACCAGCGCGTCGAAGTCCCGGAAGACGACGCCGGACAGCAGGTGCAGCCCGGAGTGCGTCCGCATGAGCCAGGTGCGCCGCTCGTCGTCCAGCGCTCCGCGCACCGCGGCCCCGGCCGGCGGCAGCGGGTCCTCCTCGTGGGGGATCAGCACCACGTCGTCGTCCTTGCGCACCCCGACGATCCGCGTCCGCACGCCGCCCCACAGCAGAACGCCCTCGTCCGGCGGCTGTCCGCCGCCGCCGGGGTAGAAGGCGGAACGGTCCAGGACGATGCCCTCGCCGTCGGACTTCAATACGGTCGCGTCCCACTCGCGCAGGGTCTGGTCGTCGAGTTCGAGACGTTGGGTGTGCAGGTGCGGAGCCGTCATGGCGGAAGCGTAATCCGAGTGGCATGCCGTAAGACGGTTCCGGGCCGTCGGTGCGGCAGGCCAATCCGCCGCCAGTGGCCTGCGGACGGCCCGGAAGCACCTCAGATCAGCTGGTATCCGGCGCCCTCGACGGCGTCCCGCACCGCCGCGGTCTCCAGCGGCGCCGCACTGGTCACCAGCGCACGCCTCCCCGGCAGGTCGATCTCCACCTCAGTCACACCCGGCAGTACCGACAGCGCCTCGGTCACCGCCGCGCTGCAATGCCCGCAGCTCATGCCGGCGACCCCATAAACAGCCGTCGCGGGGGAGTCGGCAGCGGCGGTGACGGTAGCGGTGGACATCAGCTGCTCCTGGCGAGTTCGGGGGCCGGTACGTCCGCCGACGGTACCCGCGCACCCCTGATCCAGGCGGCGGCGCGCCGCACGAGGGCCTGGATTCCAGCCGAAAGCAGCAGCAGCGCGATGCCCACGATGCCGTCGGCCCAGTAGTGGTTGGCGGTGACCAGCACGACGACGATCGTCATGACCGTGTGCGCCGGGCCGATCCAGCGCCACCTGCTCGGGGAGACCCGCCACACGGTGTAGCCGACGATCACCGCCCAGATCACGTGCACCGACGGCATCGCCGAGAGCTGGTCCGGGGAGTTGGCGTTCATCGGGCCGTACACCGACTGGTGGTAGTACAGCGCGGTGTCGACCAGGTCGGCCTTCGCGATCATCCGCGGCGGGGCCACCGGGATCAGCTGGATGAGCAGGGCGAAGGCGGTGGCCATCGCCATCGTGGTGCGCACCCGCGGATAGTGCTCGCGGTGCCGGACGAACAGCCAGATCAAGAAAATGATCATGCAGGTGAAGTGCATCGACGCGTAATACAGGTTGAAGAACTTCATCACGGTCGGATGCGCCGGGAAGAACAGCTTCTGCATCCAGCGCTCGCTGGGCAGGAACACGGTCCGCTCGGCGTCCCAGAGCCATTCGCCCCGGTTCAGCGCGCCGTCCACCTTCATCACCGACAGCCGCCCGGCCACCTGCCAGAGCCCGAACAAGCCGAGCACCGTCCCCAGCTCGCGCGGAAACGGCAGGTACTTCACCAGTAGTGGTTTGCCCGAGAAGTACATCACCACGGCCAGCCCCAGCAGGATGCCGCACAGCCAGAAGGCCATCTGATAGGGCATCATCCAGTGCACGCGAGGCTCCCGGGTGGCTCAGCGGGTGATCAATGGCTCAGCTTAACGTCAGTGGTACGGACAATGGCCGGGCGGCCGCCGAACCCGGATCAGGGCTCCCCGGCGAGCTGATCACTAGGGATCTTGACGCGAACCCCCACAGCCCACCAGGGTAGGGCCCAGCAATGTCGCAAACCCCTGTCAGCTACCGGCCGCGGACACCCTTTTTCGCCGTGCCCGCCCACGTTCGACCCTAGGTAGGCACAATGCCCGCGCGTACCGGCATGCTCACGCTCCAGCAGCTCCGTGACCTGATATCGGTCGGGCGGATCGACACCGTCCAGCTGGCCATGACGGACATGCAGGGCCGGCTGCAGGGCAAGCGCCTGTCGGCGGAGTTCTTCCTGGACGAGGTCGCGGCGCACGACACCGAGGCGTGCAGCTACCTGTTGGCGGTCGACGTCGACATGAACACCGTCCACGGCTACGAGACCTCCAGCTGGGACACCGGCTACGGCGACTTCGTCCTCAAGCCCGATCTGAGCACCCTGCGCAACCTGCCCTGGGAGCCGGGCACGGCGCTGGTCCTGGCCGACGTCGTCGACCACCACGGCGAGCCGGTCGCCCCCAGCCCGCGCCAGGTGCTGAAGAAGCAGCTGGCCCGCCTGGCCGAGCGCGGCTGGACCGCCTACGCCGGCACCGAGCTGGAGTTCATGGTCTTCAACGACTCCTACCAGCAGGCCTGGGGCAAGGGCTACCGCGAGATGGAGCCCGCGGTGCACTACAACGGCGACTATTCGATGCTGGGCGGTGCGTTCGTCGAGCCGTTGCTCAAGCGCATCCGCACCGGGATGACCGGCGCCGGGATGTATGTGGAGTCGGCCAAGGGCGAGTGCAACCTCGGCCAGCAGGAGATCGCGTTCCGCTACGCCGACGCGCTCACCACGTGCGACAACCACGTCATCTACAAGAACGGCGCGAAGACGATCGCCTTACAAGAAGGCAAGTCGCTCACGTTCATGGCCAAGTACGACCACCGCGAGGGCAACTCCTGCCACATCCACCTGAGCCTGCGCAGCGCCGACGGCACTCCGGTGATGTCCGACCCGAGCCGCCCCTACGGCTTCTCGGAGATGATGGAGCACTTCCTGGCCGGGCAGCTCGCGTTCCTGCGCGACTTCACGCTGCTCTACGCGCCGAACATCAACTCCTACAAGCGGTACGCGCACGGCTCCTTCGCCCCCACGGGCATCGCCTGGGGCCGCGACAACCGCACGTGCTCGATGCGGGTCGTGGGGCAGGGACTGTCGCTGCGGGTGGAGAACCGGGTCCCCGGCGGGGACGTCAACCCCTACCTGGCGATCGCCGGGATGATCGCCGCGGGCCTGGCCGGCATCGATCACGGCCTGACCCTGCCGCCGGAGTTCACCGGCAATGCCTACGAGGCCGACGTGCCCCGCGTGCCGGACATGCTCACCGAGGCCGTCGACATGTTCTCCTGGAGCGAGCCGGCCCGCCTGGCCTTGGGCAACGACGTCGTCGAGCACTACATCAACATGGGCCGCGTGGAACTCGCGGCCTTCCAGTCCACCGTCACCGACTGGGAGCGGTTCCGTTCCTTCGAGAGGATGTGAGGACGCGATGCCGGCGCCTCTCATCGGGTTGAGCACCTATCAGGAGACCGCCACCTGGGGGGCGTGGCGGAACGTGCCGGCCTCGCTGCTGCCGCACCGCTACGTCGAGTGCGTGGCCCGGGCCGGCGGCGTCCCGCTGCTGATGCCGCCGCATCTGGAAACGCACGACACCGAGGCGCTCAAGGCCGAGAGCGAGCAGGTGGTCTCCGTCCTGCACGGCCTGATCCTCACCGGCGGCCCGGACATCGACCCGGCCGGCTACGGCGCGGTGCGCCACCTCGACACCGACTCCCCGCGCAAGGAACGCGACGCCTGGGAGTACGCGCTGCTGGCCGCGGCCCTGGACCGCGATATGCCGGTCCTGGCCGTCTGCCGCGGCTTCCAGCTCCTGAACGCCGCGCTCGGCGGCACCCTGCGCCAGCACCTGCCGGATGAGGCGGCGTTCGGCGACGCCCACCGCCAGGCCCTCGGCCAGTACGCCGCGGTGCGCATCGACCTGGATCCGGCGGCCCCGCCCGGCCGCCACCTCGCGGCGCACATCATCGCCTGGTGCCACCACCATCAAGGCATAGATAAGCTTGGCGCCGGCCTGGAATCCTCCGGCAACGCCATGGACGGCCTGATCGAGGCCGCGTGGATGCCGGAGAAGTCGTTCGTCGTCGGGGTGCAGTGGCATCCCGAGGAGGACAGCAAACCAGAGCTCTTCCGGGCCCTGACCGAAGCCGCGACCCGTTACGCCGAAGGAAGTTAGCGCGTGTTCGACCTGATCAACCCGGCCACCGGCGACGTCTTCCGGAGCGTCGAGATGACCTCCGCCGAGGGCGTGGACGCCGCGGTGGCCCGCGCCGAGGCGGCGTTCCCGGCGTGGCGGGACGTCGCTCCGGCCGACCGGGCCCGGCTGCTGCGGCGGTTCGCCGAACTCGTCGACGCGCACAGCGAGGAACTGGCCCGCATCGAGGTCGAGAACGCCGGGCACACCATCTCCAACGCGCGCTGGGAGGCCGGCAACGTCCGGGACGTCCTGACGTACTACGCCGCGGCGCCGGAGCGGCTGTTCGGCCGGCAGATCCCGGTCGCCGGCGGTCTGGACATCACCCTCGCCGAGCCGCTCGGCGTGGTCGGCGTCATCGTGCCGTGGAACTTCCCGATGCCGATCGCGGCCTGGGGCTTCGCGCCGGCGCTGGCGGCCGGCAACACCGTGGTCCTCAAGCCGGCGGAGACTACGCCGCTGACCGCGTCGCGCTTGGCGGAGCTGGCGCTGGACGCCGGGCTGCCCGAGGGTGTGCTGCAGGTAGTGCCGGGCTTCGGGGTCGAGGCCGGGGCGCGGCTGGTCGAGCATCCGGGCGTGCGCAAGATCGTGTTCACCGGTTCCTCAGCTGTGGGTCGCGGGATCATGGCGCGGTGCGCCGCGCAGGTGAAGCGGGTGACGCTGGAGCTCGGCGGTAAGAGCCCGAACATCGTCTTCGCCGATGCCGACATCGAGAAGGCGGCCGCGGCGGCGCCGTACGGCGTGTTCGACAACGCCGGCCAGGACTGCTGTGCGCGTTCGCGGATCTACGTGGAGGCGTCGGTCTACGACGAGTTCATGGAGCGCTTCCTGGCCGCCTGCGGCAGCGTCGTGATAGGCGATCTGCTCGACGAGAAGACCGAGATGGGACCGCTGATCTCGGCCGCGCAGAAGGCGCGGGTCGCGGGGTTCGTCGAAGGCGTCGATCGCCGGCATGTCGCCTACCAGGGCGAGGTGCCGGATACCGAAGGGTTCTGGTTCCCGCCGACGGTGTTCACCGGCATCGCCCCGGACGCCGCCGTCCAGTGCGAGGAGGTGTTCGGCCCGGTGGTGACCGTGACGCCGTTCGCCGCCGAGGCCGAGGTCGTCGCGGCCGCCAACGGCACCGAGTACGGCCTGTCGGGCTCGATCTGGACCCGCGACCTGTCCCGCGCCCTGCGCGTCTCGAAGGCCGTGCAGTCCGGCAACCTGTCCGTGAACTCGAATTCCTCGGTCCGCTACTCGACGCCCTTCGGCGGTTACAAGCAGTCCGGACTGGGCCGGGAACTGGGGCCGGACGCGCTGGCGGCGTTCACCGAGACCAAGAACATCTTCATCGCGCTGTGATGCCGGCGTGATGCCGGGACGGCAGAATGCGCAGCGCAGCACGCTAGTCGAAACAGCAGGGAACAGGAGAACAATGACCGAGCGTTTGGCCGGCCGGGTGGCCGTCATCACCGGCGGCACCGGCGGGATCGGCATGGCCACCGCGCGCCGCTTCGCCGCCGAGGGCGCGCACGTGGTGCTCGCAGACCTGGACGAGGCCGCCGGCAAGGCGGCGGCCGAGGAGGTCGGGGGCCTGTTCGTGCGCACCGACGTCACCGACGCCGAACGCGTGGCGGCGCTGTTCCAGGCCGCCGTGGACGCCCACGGCCGGGTCGTCTCCCCGCCCGACGACGACTCGATCCTGGACACCGGCATCGAGGCCTGGGAGCGGGTGCAGAAGGTCAACCTGACCTCGGTGTACCACTGCTGCAAGGCGGTCATCCCGCACATGATCCGGCAGTTCGAGGAGACCGGGCGGGGCGGCTCGATCATCAACACCGCCTCGTTCGTGGCCACCCTGGGCTCGGCCACGTCGCAGATCTCTTACACCGCTTCCAAGGGCGGGGTCCTGGCGATGTCCCGGGAGCTCGGCGTGCAGTTCGCGAAGCAGGGCGTCCGCGTCAACGCGCTGTCCCCGGGGCCGGTGAACACCCCGCTGCTCAAGGAGCTGTTCGCCAAGGACCCGGAGCGTGCCGCCCGCCGCCTGGTGCACGTGCCGCGCGGGAGCTTCGCCGAACCGGAGGAGATCGCGGCCGCGGTGGCGTTCCTGGCCAGCGACGACTCCTCGTTCGTGACGGCGTCGAACTTCCTGGTCGACGGCGGCATCAGCGGCGCCTACGTCA
>JAEKKI010000093.1 GCA_019510485.1 Catenulisporales bacterium | reverse complement strand
GGGCCGGGACCACAAGCAGCACGCGAGCTGGACAGTGTCCCGGCCACCCCTCGGAGCGAGGCCGCTCGCCGCGCAGGCGCCGCCGGAGGCATCGCGCCTGCTCTTGGGCGCGAAGGCCTGTCGCTGTTGACCTTGATCTGGACAGGACCACCGGCCATGCCGCGGCACCCCCACCCGGGGCAGGGACGCCACAGACCATCAACACCCCGCGCGAAGCCGTAAGAAAACGCCTAATGAAACCACACACCTGCCGAACCGAACCTGCCGAACCGAACCTGCCGAACCGAACCTGCCGAACCGAACCTGCCGAACCGAACCAACCGCACCGAACCAACCGCACCGATGAACCGACCAACCACCCACACTCAAGTCGGGAGCGCCACTTTTTACGTGCTCCATATAAAGCAGTCACCGTGGAGGGCAGCCGGGAATCGCGAGTCGCTCCCGGCGCCACGAGGGGCGTCGCCCCCGGGCCGCCAGTGCTACAGCGGTCAACAAATCTCTGACTCGCACGGCCGTTTTCCTTCGGTCTGGCTGCGGCAGAGCGCGAATTTGTTGGTTCGAAGCGGTTTTGCGCAGGCCCCGGTACGGCTGCCGGGAGGGTAAGAGGGCATAAGGGCCCTGTCAACCGCGAACACAGAGTGCATGCGGGCCGCGCTGACGAGGGGCGTTGACGATTGGTAACCTGCGCTTTACTGTGTCCGATTGCGTTCGTGTCCGTTTGTTCATAGTCGGATTTGTTGGAGCGTGACATGTCCCACCCCGCAAGAACAGGCATCGCCAGAACCACCACCGCACCACGACGTACCGCGCTCGCCATCGTCCTCGCACTCCTGCTGAGCGTCCTCACCACCTGGGCCGTCGCCTCTCCCACGGCGCACGCGGCCACGACCACCACCGTCACCGTCGACGGCACCAAGCCCGGCCTCACCTTCGACGGCGTGGGCGCGATCAGCGGCGGCGGAGGCAACTCGCGCCTGCTGATCGACTACCCCGAGCCGCAGCGCAGCCAGCTGCTCGACTACCTCTTCAAGCCCGGCTACGGAGCCTCGCTCCAGATGCTCAAGCTGGAGATCGGCGGCGACACCAACTCCACCGACGGCGCCGAGCCCAGCATCGAGCACAGCCGCGGCGTCGTGGACTGTGACCAGGGCTATGAGTGGTGGCTCGCCGCGCAGGCCAAGGCGCGCAACCCCGCCATCAAGCTCTACGGACTGGCCTGGGGCGCGCCGGGCTGGATCAGCGGCGGCTTCTGGTCCAGCGACACGGTGAACTACCTGATGAGCTGGTTCGGCTGCGCCACCCAGCACAACCTCACCATCGACTACCTCGGCGGCTGGAACGAGCGCGGCTACAACAAGTCCTGGTACGAGAGCCTCAAGAGCGCCTTGACCTCTCACGGCTACGCCACCAAGGTCGTGGCCGCGGACAGCGACTGGACCGTCGCCGACGCCATGGTCTCGGACTCCACGTTCAACAACTCCGTCGACATCGTCGGCGTCCACTACCCGTGCGGCTACCTCGGCAGCTTCACCACCTGCAACAGCACCGCCAACGCCCAGAGCCTCGGCAAACCGCTGTGGGCCAGCGAGAACGGCTCCGAGGACGCCAACGACGGCGCGATCCCGGTCGCCCGGGCCATCAACCGCGACTATCTCGACGGGAAGATGACCTCGTACATCAACTGGCCGGTCATCGCCGCCCTGTATCCGAACCTCTACTTCAGCACCGACGGCATGTCGATCGCGGCGCAGCCGTGGTCCGGCGCGTACTCGATCGGCAAGACCACCTGGGTCACCGCGCACACCACGCAGTTCACGAAGCCCGGCTGGCGCTACATCGACAGCGCGAGCGGCTACCTCGGCGGCAGCCGGTCGAACGGCAGCTACGTGACGCTGAAGTCCACCAACAACACGGACTACAGCACCGTTATCGAAACCGGCGACGCCACAGCCGCGCAGACACTGTCGGTCCACGTGACCGGCGGCCTGTCCACCGGTGCCGTGCACGTGTGGCAGACCAACCTGAACTCGACCAACTCCGCCGACTACTTCGTCCACGCCTCCGACGTCACACCGTCCGGCGGCTCCTACACGCTGACCCTGCAGCCCGGCTACGTCTACACGCTCACCACGACGACCGGTCAGGGTAAGGGCACTGCGACGTCGCCCGCCTCCGGCTCACTCGCGCTGCCGTACTCCGACACCTTCGACACGCCCGCGGCCAGCACCTCGCCGAAGTACTTCGCGGACATGAACGGCGCCTTCCAGACCGTCGCCTGCGGCGGCGGCCGCACCGGCACCTGCCTGCGGCAGATGGCGCCGACCACGCCGATCCGCTGGACCGACGAGCCCAACCCCGCGCCCTACACGATCATGGGCGACCTGAGCTGGGGCAACTACACCGTGGCCACCGACGCGCTGCTGGAGCAGTCCGGGAGCGTGGAGGTCCTGGGCCGCATCAACCAGCAGGGCCGGAACAACAACGGCCTGAACGCCTACCACTTCCGGGTCTCCGACAGCGGCGCCTGGTCCATCCAGCGCAGCGACACGTCGTGGAACTTCACGACACTGGCCAGCGGCAGCGTGGCGGCGCTGGGCTTGAACAGCTGGCACCGCTTGGCGTTGCAGATGCAGGGCTCGACGTTGACCGCCTCGATCGACGGCAAGACGGTCGGCAGCGCGACGGACGGCACGTTCACCAACGGCCAGGCGGGTCTGGCGGTCACCGGCTATCAGACCGAGCAGTTCGACAACTTCGCCCTGACCCCGGGCACCGGCTCGGGCACCCACCTCGGCCCGGTCACCTCCGGAATCGCCGGCAAGTGCCTGGACGACAACAAGGGGTCCACGGTCAACGGCACCCAGGTCCAACTGTGGGACTGCAACAGCAGTCCGGCGCAGATCTGGTACTGGGCCAACGGTCAGGTGCGGCTCGGCGGTCCGGCCGGCAAGTGCCTGGACGTCACCGGCGGTGGCACCACGAACGGCACGCTGGTCGAACTGTGGGAGTGCAACGGCGGCGCCAACCAGCAGTGGGTGGCGCAGGCCAACGGCTCGCTGAAGGGCGGGCAATCAGGACGCTGTCTGGACGACCCGGCGGGCGCCACCGCCAACGGCACCCGGCTGGAGATCTGGGATTGCAACAGTGGCAACAACCAGAAGTGGACGCTGCCATAATCCCCATATGGGTCGAACGACTTGGGGGATAGTCGCCGCCGTCATCGCCCTGACCGCTGTCGGGACGATGGCGGCGCTGCTGGTCTCCGGCTCCGGGGATGACGGCGGCCCCGACTACCACGGGCTGCCGAAGTGCGAAAATCTCGCTCTGGTGCTGCCGGGGCAGCCGACGCTGAAGCAGTATGAACGCCTCACCAGCCAGCCACTGGAACACGGTCTGGATCCGGCCTTCATGGACCTCACCTGCGAGACTTCCGACCTGAAGTTCTACGCCTCTATCGAGGTCTTCCAGGCGGGCGACCTGGATCTGGACACTGCGAAACAGTATGCGGACAAGGCCGTACACGACAGCAGGTCGCGGGCGAAAGAAGCGTTCACCCTGTACAGCCAGGGCCTGGACGAGCTGGGCGCGGACCTGCGTTATAGCTCGCACGCCTCCGGCGCTTCAGAGTGTAGGGCTTATAGGCTGAAGAAGAACGCCTTGGTGATGGTGGAGCGACCCGTCACCGGGGATGCCGCGACCTCACCCGACCGATTCAACGCAGCCTGCCGACAGATCGCCGAGTCGCAGACGTCGAAGCTGATGGGCACGTTGTTGGAATGACGGCGGCTGCTCTTACCGCGAAGGCGCCACCAACCCCGCCTCATAAGCCGTGATCACCAATTGCACCCGATCCCGCGCCCCGAGCTTGGCGAACAGCCGCGCCACATGCGCCTTGGCGGTGGCGGCGCTGATGTAGAGCTCCTCGGCGATCTCGCTGTTGGACAGGCCACGCCCCACCAGCGTCAGCACCTCGCGCTCGCGTTCGGTCACGCCGCTCAACAGCCCGTCGTCCACGCCGCGGACCCGCGCCGGCTCCGGCCGCACCGCGAACTCGGCGATCAGCCG
Source organism: Catenulisporales bacterium (assembly GCA_019510485.1). Classification (GTDB taxonomy): domain Bacteria; phylum Actinomycetota; class Actinomycetes; order Streptomycetales; family Catenulisporaceae; genus Catenulispora. The sequence continues at coordinate 10,831 of JAEKKI010000093.1, read as the reverse complement.
CCGGGTGACGCTCGGCGCGATCAGCGCGTCGCCGGAGGCGACCACCCGCACCGCGTCCAGAATCGAGTCCAGCGCCATGTCCTTCACCAGGAAACCGCTGGCCCCGGCCCGCAGGGCGGAGTAGACGTACTCGTCGTCGTCGAACGTGGTGAGCATGACGACGCGGGTGGCGTCGGCGGCCTCGGTGATCCGCCGCGTGGCCTCGATCCCGTCCATTTCCGGCATGCGGATGTCCATGACCGCCACGTCCGGCCGCAGCCCGGCGGCCAACCGCACCGCCTCGGCGCCGGTCCCGGCCTCGCCGACGACGTCGATGTCGGGCGCGTCGTTGATCAGGACTCGAAGACCGGAACGGATCAGCGGCTGGTCGTCGGCCAGGATCACGCGGATCGGGGGAGTCTCGGCGGCTGGCGGCGCAGCCGGCTCGGGGGTCAGGTCGCTGTTCACGAAGTCACCGGTTTCGGATCGGATTCCGGGAGTGCCGGGGCGGTTGCGGGCAAAGGCTTGCGGCGGTCGGCGCTGCCAGGATCCCGGGCAGCTTCGGCTTCGGTAGCTTCGGCAGCAGCGTCCAGCGCCGAATCCGTGTTGCTGAGCGGAGGCTTCTGTATCGCGTCGGCCGCGACTCCCGGCTCCGAAGCCGAGCCGCCGCCGAATGACGTCCCGAACCCGCCGGGCACCGGCAGCTTCGCGCGTACCAGGAACCCGCCGCCCGGCCGGGGCCCGGCGTTGAACTCCCCGTGCACCAGATTCACGCGCTCACGCATGCCGACCAGCCCGAACCCGGTGCCGCCGGAGCCGATCACACCGTATCCGTCGTCGGACACGGCGATCGCGACCTCGCTCTCGCCGTACTCCACGGTGACGTGGCAGGTGCGCGCCCCGGAGTGCCGCACCACATTCGTGACCGACTCCTGAATGATCCGGTACGCCGCCAGATCGACCTCGCCGGGCAGCGGCCGTGGGATGCCGAGCGTCTCGACGATGGCCAGCACACCCGCGTGCCGCGTGGAAGCGACGAGCTTGTCCAGGTCGGCCAGCCCCGGCGCCGGGTCGGTGGGGGTGTCGGCGGCGTCGCCGCTGTGGCGCAGCGCGGTCAACGTCCGTCGCAGCTGCGACAGCGTGTCCCGACTGGTCTCCTCAATGGCCTGCAACGCTTTGCGGGCCTCGGCCGGCTGGGTCGCGATGACCCGATTGCCCATCCCGGCCTGGATGGCGATGATGCCGATGCTGTGCGCGATCATGTCGTGCAGTTCGCGCGCGATCCGCAGCCGCTCGTTGGCGACGGCCTGCGCCGCGGCGTCGGCGCGCTGCCGGGTGGCGCTCGCCCGGCGCTCGCGCAACGAGTTGCCGACCAGCCAGGCCACTGCCAGGAGCAGCCAGGACACCGCCAGGTGGTTCTGCATTTCGCTCGACGCACCCGGCGGGAAGCCGGCGATCGAGCCCGCCACGCCGGCCAGGACGAGGCCGGCAGCCTTCAGCGACGCGCGCCGGGGCCGGTGTAACGCGATGCTCAGCACGACGAGGTCCACGGCGATGAACATCGAGTAGCGGGCGTCGGCGGGGGCATGCACGCTGCCGATCGCGACCTCGGCCACGCCCAGGCAGGCCGCGACCACCAGCGGCCGTCGCCGCACAAGCGGCAGCAGCAGCACCGTCAGCAGCGCCGGGAGTACGCGAGTCCACCCGTCGGCGTGGTATTCGGTGCCGGTCGTCACCGGTATCGGTCCGGGAGAGACGACCCACATGCCCATGCGGGTCGGCACGATGTATTGGAACGGCTCCGGGGTGTGGAACGGCCGCAGCGCCGACGTGACCAACGCGATCAGCGCGGCGTATCCGGCCACCAGGACGATGTCCACGAGCAAGCGGCCCCGACGTACTTTCTCCACGCCATGATCGTAGGGGCCCTCCGCAGGACCGGCATCGGCTCAGGGGCTTACATCAGCGGGCTACCCTCACGTCCGGCCGATGCGGCTCCCGGCCGATGTGGGACTACGCGCCCGACCGGCACTGTGATCCCGTGATCGAGCTGACAGAACTGACCAAGCGCTACGGCGAAAAAACAGCCGTGGACCATCTCACCGTGACGGTGCGAGCCGGGACGGTCACCGGCTTCCTGGGCCCGAACGGCTCGGGCAAGTCCACCACCCTGCGCATGATCCTGGGCCTGAACGCACCGACCTCCGGGACCGTGACCATCGACGGCAAGCGGTTCGCCGACCGGCCGCGCGGGCTGCGGCACGTCGGCGCGCTGCTGGACGCCCAGGACATCCACGGCGGCCGCTCGGCCGTCGCCCACCTGAAGTCGCTGGCGGTGTCCAACCGGATCCCGCCGCGCCGGGTCGGCGAGGTGCTGGAGGAGGTCGGTCTGGCCGAGGCCGGCCGCAAGCGGATCGGCGGGTTCTCCCTGGGGATGAAGCAGCGGCTGGGCATCGCCGCGGCGCTGCTCGGCGATCCGCCGGTGCTGCTGTTCGACGAGCCGCTGAACGGGCTGGACCCCGAGGGCGTGCGCTGGGTGCGCGAGACGTTCCAGCGGCTGGCCAAGGAGGGCCGGACCGTGTTCGTCTCCAGCCACCTGATGTCGGAGATGGAGAACACCGCCGAGCGCCTGGTGGTGATCGGCCGCGGCCGGCTCATCGCCGACGAGAGCCTGCGCGAGTTCGCCCGGCGCGGATCGCGGACCACTGTCCTGGTCCACACTCCCGAGGCGGACGCCCTGAGCGTGCTGCTGGCCGCCGAGGGCGCCGAGGTCGAGCCGGCCGGCGACGGCGGGCTGAGCGTGGCCGGGCTGCCGGCGGCCCGGATCGGCGAGCTGGCCTGGCGCGACAACATCATGTTGGCCGAGTTGGCCACGCAGAACGCCTCGCTGGAGAAGGCGTTCATGGAGCTGACGGCCGACGCCGTCGAATACGCCGCCGGAGAGGCCCGATGAGCAGCATGATCACGACCGATTCACAGAGCCCTGTCCACACCCGCGTGCCGACTGAGCACAAGCCCCGGTTCCAGGACTTGTGCCGCATGGAGCTGATCAAGGTGGCGTCACTGCGCTCCACCTGGCTCGTGCTGATCGTGGCGGCGCTGGCGACCGTCTTCATCAACCTCAACGGCGTGCACTCCGACTTGCAGTACCTCGACCGCGATCTGGCTCATCCCTTCAAGGCCAGGCCCGACGGGCAGGAGATGCACTTCGTGTACGACCCGCTGTTCCGGTCCCTGTCGCGGATCTCGGTGCAGCTGATGATGCTCGGCAGCGCGGCGATCGGAGCGTTGACGATGTTCGGGGAGTTCTCCACCGGACAGATCCGCACCACCTTCGCGGCCGTACCGCGGCGCGACGGCGTGGTGGCGGCGAAGGTCGTGGTGCTGTGCGCGATCACGACCGTCCTGGGCCTGATCGTCTCGCTGATCTCGTTCCTGGGCGGGCAGGCCATGCTGGCCAGCCGGCACGTGGGGCTGCCGATCACCGACCACGACGCCCAGATCGCGATCGCCGCCTACACGCTGGTGGTGCCGGTGTGCGCACTGGTCGGCATGCTGTTCGGAGCGGTGATCCGCAACGCGACGGCCTCCATCGTCAGCGTGGTCGCGTTCCTGTTCCTGGTGCCGGCGTTCTTCGGCGGCGACAAGTACCACTGGGTGGTGCGGCTCAGGCACCTGTTCCCCGGTGACGCCGAGGAAACCCTCACCTTCTGGCACGGGCCCGACCGGGACCCGGGCAAGTGGCCGGCCGGCCACACCCACGCCTGGCTGGTGTACGCGGGCTGGGCCGTGCTGTCGATCGCCGCGGCGCTGTTCGTGGTGAAGAAGCGGGACGCCTGAGCGGTCAGTCGTTCGCGCCGGTGTAGGGCTGCGCTCACCGTCATCGGCTCCGGTGTGCGCAACCCCACGACAATCTGTGGCTAACCAGATGATTCCGGCGCATCGCCGGTCGCGCGGTCGGCCAGCAACTCGGCGACGATCCGCGGCACCGCCTCGCCGATCGGCTCCCGGATCACCTCGGACGCCAGGTAGTCGTACGGCGTCTCCTCGTTGTTGACGATCACCAGATCCGCGCCGTGCTCGACAGCGATCGCGCACATCGACGCCGCGGGCTCCACGCGCAGCGAGGAGCCGATGGCCAGGAACAGCGCGGAGTTCTCGGCCACCTGCACCGCCTGCCAGACAGTCTTTTGGTCCATCTGCTGTCCGAACATGATGGTCGCCGACTTCAGGATCCCGCCGCAGGCCGGACAGGCCGGATCGTCCTCGCCGCCGGCGATCCGCTCCAGCGCGGCCTCCATCGTGGTGCGGTAGGTGCACTCGACGCAGACGACCTCGAACATGTTCCCGTGGATCTCGATCACCTTGCGCGACGACGACCCGCCCTGCTGGTGCAACCGGTCGATGTTCTGCGTGATGATCCGCACCGCGCGCCCGGCGTGCTCCAGCTCCGCCAGCGCCTTGTGCGCGGCGTTCGGTTCAGCCTGCCACGCCGGATTGTCCCGCCGCGCCAGCCACGACCGCTTCCGCAGCTCGGGATCGGCGAGGTAGTTCGGGTAGGTGGTCAGCAACTCGGCGATCGGGTCGTTCGTCCACACGCCCTTGGGGCCGCGGAAGTCCGGGATGCCGGAGTCGGTGCTGATACCCGCGCCGGTCAGGACGCCGATCGGGCCCGGACGGCTGCGCCAGTCGGTGGTCATGACCCGAGCGTAATCAGTGGTGCCAGGGCAGAGCGACGACGTTTCGCGGCGAACAGTAGCGAAGGATCATTGCAGAAGGCTTCAGACGGAGGGCTCTGCCGTGGTTAGCGGGCTACCCGCGACTGAGGTTCCACGCCTGGACCAGGCCCGAGTACTCGCTGATCCATGCTGGCGCGCCTTCGACGTTGCGGCGCGTCCACGCCCTATCGAGAAGACTCACGAACAGATCCACATGCCATGGGTCCGCGGCCTTCCACAATGGGAACTGGCTTAGCCATGACTCGGCGGTCTCGGGAGTGTGTCCCTCGCGCAGGAGCCACGGAACGAGGAAAGCCAGTTCGAGCCACGACGCGCCGCGCGAACAGAACGCCCAATCAACGACCCGAGCAGAGCCGTCCGTGCCGATCAGAACGTTCGTCGGATTGAGGTCGCAATGCAACAGCCCTGGCCCGGCGAACACGCTGGCGCGGGCGTCCAGCGCCGAGTATCGGTCCTCAACGCGGAGCCGAACCGCCGGGGGACACTCCGATTTGCTCAGGTGTTCCACGACGGCGCCGACCGGCTCCATGTCTGGTGAGTTCGGGGTGTAGTCGGCGTGGCGTCCGTTGATGAACTCGAAGCCAACCAGGTACCAGCCGTCTGTTTCGACCTGCCAATACAATTCGGGCGCATACGGCCGAACAGAGGGTAGGATCGCCGATTCGTTGCGCAGTGACCACGCTTCGGCACCTCCGCCGGTCTGGTCGGGCACGAGGCGGGCACCCTTGACGAATACCCGCCCGCCGCTGGTGCGCAGCTCCCCGGCAACGTCCGCATGGTTGCCGAACTCTGCGGGGATGAACTCAACGACCTTGCCCGCGACCTCCGCCACGCGTTCCAGAACGGAGGGTGGTAGCTCGCCGAATTCCGTGCTGCGCACCATGGGTCTTCCTCTCCTGGCTGGCGTTCACGGCCGCTCCATCATCGCGCCGCTGGCCGCGGAGGTGGCGGAGGCTGCTTGGGCGGCCCGTTGGGCGGGGGTGGCCCGTTGGGCGGGCCGAACGTTGTCATGGTCGGCGCCTGTCCTCAGTCTCCGCCGTTGCACGGCACCGGCGGGTTCGGCGGACAGCACGACTCGCCCGTTTCCCACCACTGCATGTCCACGGCGTAGCCGCAGGCCAGCAAGATCGGGATCGTCCGCTCCATCGCCGTGCCGGAGCTGATGTCCTCCAGCATGATCGGAACATGGTGCAGCCGCTTGCCGCCGTTGTGCTCGCGCTCGAACTCGGCGTACTCCTGCGTGTGCATCAGGAAGTCGTGCCAGAACGGGTCCACCGACACGTCAGGCACGATCCGCACGCCGGGGTTGTCGGCCACGCACTTCAGGAAGAGGAGCGCCTGGCGGACGCCCTCAGCCGCGTAGAAGCGGTGAACGTGGTGGTGCTCGGTCGCGTAGCGGACCAGCTTGGCGAACGTCTCAGGACTCACCAGTTCAGCGGGGTCGCGTGTTTCGGAGACCTCGATAGCCGGGCTCCGATCGAGAGTGATGGTCACGTGCGATCCTCTCAGCGTGGTTCGTGGATGTGATGGGCCTACGGCGTGCTGTACAGCGATTGGCTGGCCCGCCGACCGGTGCGGATCGGCGGCGCCCTACGTGCGGTTGTTCGTCCTAGCGGACGGCGACGGGCTTGTCTTGCGTCCGATCGGAGCTGTCACCCGCTGCCAGAGCCCTGGCGGATCGGTGTGGCGTCCGGCGTCTGGCAGCGGGGGTCTAGGTGTTGGGCTGTTCGCTATGTGCCTTGATGCGGGCAACCGCCGCGCCGATATCGCCGTCTTCGAGTTCCTTCGTGAGAGCCGCCGCGTCTTCGGCAGGGAGAGCATCCGCGAGGTACTTCGCGGCGTCCGCGATGATCGCTTCTGCGGTGTTGTCGTTGCTGCTCTGCTTGGCCATGGGGTCTGCTACTTGTTTTCCTTCGGCTGTTCCTTCGGCTGCTGAGGGGGTGGGGACGGAACCGCTTCCCGGTTTCCGTTGCCGTCGTTGACAATGAACATGGCTGTTCTCCGTTCTTGGTTTGCTCGGGTGGTGGAACCCGCCGCCAAGGTGATGAGTGCGGCTCTGCGTCCGGCACCCTGACGGCGGGGGTCTAGAAGCGCGTGGCGGTGCCGTGACTCACTCGATAGTTGTTCCGGAAGGAGATCAGCACCGCCCACGCCTGCGCCTCCGCGTGGCGCTGTGCAGTCTCCTGGCGCGTGTCCGACGACTCAGCCGTCTTGCGCGAGGGCAGGACGGCACAAATCCAGGTGTCCGGGTTCGGCGGGGGCTCGTCTGCCATGAGGGGCACCTTTCATCGGTAGGTGGGGTGGTTCACCCACCCGCCCGATATCTGGGGACAGGGCTACCGGACGGGCGGGGGCGTGGCCCGCCACCGGCCCGCGCTCCCATGCGGCGCGGTCCGGGGCCGGCTGATGCGGGGGACCCCGGTAACCAGTGGCGGGGGTCTAGGCAGCTCGCGGGGAAGGCCACACCGTGAGTACGGGCTCTTCCTGGAACCTGGTGGGGTGGTCAATCTCCTGCCAGTACACGAGCCACAGGGAACCCCCGGGCGACGGCTCGCACCGGTCGAATTTCCGGATGACGCCACCTATCAGCACTTCGGCACCCGAAGGAACTTGGACGGCCCGGACTCGTTCACTGCCTGGTGGCCACAGCGGGGACACTGGTCCTCACCTCCGCCAGGAAGCAGGGAGTTTCCCGGTGGGCTTCGAAATTCCCCAGGGACGTCTCGACCTTCACCATGTCGTTCACCTGCCAGCACCCGCGCACCATGGCCCATCGGCCGTCTACGGCGATGTAGACACCGCGCCGAACGAGACCGACCGCTGTTGGTCCGGCCGGTGGGTCAAGCTCGTCTGTGACTCCGGGGGGCTGGTACTGGGGACACATGGCCAGGCGTGCAACGGGCCCCTGGGGGGTGAGGTGCGTGGGGGTCTCCGTCATGGTTCGACGTTAAGAAGGACACTGAGACCGCGTCTATGAAGTTGACAGATGTTGCCTGTCGGTCACCCGTACTCGCGACCGTTCATAGTCTCTTCTGACGCCCGGGTGATCAGAGCGCGGGCACTCGCGCCATACACGGCGGAGACTTTCATGTGATCGAACATGCGGACGTAGAGGGCAATCTCTTGGGGTCGTGTGACCTCGATACCGGCCGTTGGAGTCTCCAGCGCGACAAGCAGATCATCAAAGATCCAGAACCCGGCGGAGGCAACACCGTTACGCTCTACCATCAAGGGGATGATCCCTAGCGATACGTTCGGTAGGGACATGACAGTCAACAGTCGGTCGAGCTGGCCGGCTTGGACTTCCGCGCTCCCAAACCAAGTCCGTAGCGCCTGCTCTTCCAGTACGACGAAGAAACGTTTGTCGGGACGGTAGATCACCTGTTGCCGCTGAACGCGGACGGCTAGCGCTTCCTCAATATCGTTCGGCGTGCTCAGGAACCTGATCCAGAACTCAAGCATGGAACGGGTGTAGTCGGCTGTCTGGAACAGCCCCGGTACGACGTTGTGTTCATAGATCCGGAATACCTGCGTCTGTTCGTAGAGCGCAGGAGTGTGCGCACCAAGAACACGCTTCATGCCTGATCGACTCTGGCGTCGGTACTCGACGTATGCCGACTCAACGGCACGCAGGGTCGCAATGAGGTCGGGGTCCTGGTCCTCAGCTCCGCAGACGCGGCACCAGGAGTGAACCTCGGTCTCTGAAGGGGAGACGATCCCGTTCTCAACCTTGCTCACTCGCGTGTAGTGAATGCCGGTCTGCGCAGCAAGTACACGGGCAGTCAGGCCAGCGTCTTTGCGCAGTTCGCGCAGACGAACCCCAAGTGCCTCGCGCGCCTGCTGCGCAGCGCTAGACGGCTTCGTAGTCACGGTGCGGAATCGACAGCTTCCACACCTGTTCAAATGCCGACCGGCACAGCTTCAGATCGGCGGGGTCAGCGGAAGCAAGTCGGTCCATCGCGAGCCCGTTACCCGCGTAGATCAGGAACACGGCAAGCCGATCATCGAACAGGTAGAAGTCGTTCCCCGGAAGAGCAAGCGACGACACCCGGCGGCGAGGAACCCAACGGATGTCCTCGCCAGCGTCAACCATCGGCTGAGCGATGCTGTACGACCAGCGCTGATAGTCGCTCAGCGGCTCAGAGACGATGCGGGCACGCCGTACCGACCGGCCAGCCGCTACGTGTTCCCTCAACGACTCGCACCAGTCGTTGAGCCATGCCAGGTCGTCCGGTTCGCCGGCCGCCCACTTCGCCATGTACGGCAGCTCAATCTCAGTGCCGTACGCGTCGCGCTGTTCGAGGTGGATCGCGTCGCGCTTGAACGTGGTCAGCAGCTCTCCGAACTCACCCTCACTGATTGAGTCCATGACCTTCCTGACTGAAGAACTGAAGCATCCGATCCGGGATCTCCACGCACGTCTCGCCCTCGGGGATGTCCATCTGGGCAAGCGTGGCGGGGTCGGTGACGTCCCAGCCTTGCACCACCCAGGTTCCTCGGTCCGTGCGGTACACGGTTGGCGAGCCGTTCGGATTCGACTCCGGGTCCTTGCCGATGAATGTTAGGCGCATGGCCTGTCCTCTGCCTCGAAGGTTGTCGAATGTTGCTCTCCTACGGAGACTCGCGGGGGAACGGAGTCTCGTCAAGAGCGCCAAAAGCCCCCTAGTCGGAAGACCAGGGGGCCGCGAGGCGCCTGCGCTGCACTCGACAAGCTTCATGCCGGACGGCACTCCGCGACGCTCCGCGCGATGGTGGGTGAGATCGAGCACACGAGGGTGTAAGGTCCCTGCCAGAAGACCGTTACTCCCTGCCTCACTCGGTGCTGATACCCGCGCCGGTGAGGACGCCGATCGGGCCCGGACGGCTGCGCCAGTCGGTGGTCATGATCCGAGCGTAATCAGTGGTGCCAAGGCAGAGCCACGACGTTTCGCGGCGGCCCGTCGCGCAGGATCGCGGTCAGCAGCGGTGCCAGGCCCCACGGCACCACGTTCTCGTCCGTCGCTTCCAGCTCCGCCACCGACCACCAGCGGTGCTCGGCGATCGCCTTGCGCTCGTAGTCGGTGAAGCCGCTGATGTCGATGTCGAAGGAGTCCACGCGGTGGAAGAAGTAGTCCTCGCGCATGACGCCCTTGGCCCAGCCGAAATCGGCGAAGCCGCCGGTGACCGCGACCAGGTCGCCGAGTTCCTCCGGCGCCACCACCAGGCCGGTCTCCTCGCGCAGTTCGCGGGCGGCCGCGGCGTGCACCGACTCCCCGGGGTCGACGCCGCCGCCGGGCGTGAGCCAGTTGAAGCGCCGCTTGCTGCTGTGGAACTTGAACAGCAGCAAGCGGTCGTCCTTGTCCATCAACAGGATGCGCGCGGTGTGGCGGGCGTAAGGGCCTTCGAGCGGGGTCGGCATGACCTCAGGGTAGCCAGGCCGGTCAGCCCAGCGCCGCGATCTGCTCGGTCAGCGTCGCCACCGGCTGGAACGTCAGCCCGAGCCGCGCCACGTGCTTCCAGCGCAGGACGCCGTCGGCGTCGACGAGGAAGACCGAACGCTTCAAACCCAGGCCGGGCATGGCGATCCCGTATTTCTGGATCGCCGCCTTGTCCGGGTCGGCGAGCAGCGGCATCTGCAAAGCGTGGCGGAGCGCGAACTTCTCATGGCTCTCCACACCCTGCGGACTGATGCCCCAGACCTCGGCGCCTACTCCGGTGAACCGCTCCAACTCGTTGGAGTACGCGCACATCTGCTTGGTGCACACCGGCGTGTCGTCGCCGGGGTAGAAGGCGAGCACTATCGGCTTGCCGCGGTGCTCGGAGAGCGTGAAGTCGCGGCGCTCGACGTCCGTTCCGGACAGGACGATCGCCGGGAGCGTGAAGTCGGGGGCGGCGGTGCCGAGGTCGGGGGTGGAGGCCATGGTCGGTGCCCTTCGGGGGTGGGCTTGGTTACCTGTCGGTAGACAGCATGACGTATGGCACGGGGGATCAGCCTGACCGGTTCGGTTCGCCGGGATCAGTTCGATCGGCGGGCGAGCAGGGCCACCATCGGGAACGGCCGCGGCGCGTCCGGCGCCGCGCGCTCGATCAGGCGCCCCACCTCCTCCAGCCCGGCGTCCGCGAGCAGGGCGCTG
>JAEKKI010000092.1 GCA_019510485.1 Catenulisporales bacterium | reverse complement strand
GGGGTCGCTGAACTCGATGATCCGTCCGGCGAACTGGCCGTTCGGTATGCCGTGCCGCTGTGCGGATGCCTGTGCCATCTGAGGTCTCGCTCCGGCCTTCACTTCTAGGGTCCGGTAGAAAGGTACCGGCTCCCCTGGCGTTGCGGGTATGTCGTCGGGATAAGCAGATCACGCCGGGTGAATTTTCTCCCGAAAAATCCTCACTTCGAGGGCGAGTCCCTCGCCCGACCACCGCCCCTCAAGGAGGCGCTTCGCGCCGCCGGGCCAGTCCTTCCCAGGGCGTACGCTAGTAGACATCCCGACGCCGACTCCTGGCTTCGGGATGTTCGTCGTGCGTGAAGGGTGGCCCCTGTGAGCCTGTCCGGACTTCTTGACGCCGTTGCCGAGGACCGGGGGGTCGCCGCGCTGCTGGAGGCCGCCGGGACCGCCGGCCGTACCTCGTTCGACCTGGCCGCGCCGCGCTCGGTGCGGCCGTTCGCGATCGCCGCGCTGGCCCGCGCGCAGGCCCCCAAGGGCCGGCCGGTGCTGGCCGTGACCGCCACCGGCCGCGAGGCCGAGGACCTGGCCGCGGCCCTGCGGAGCCTGCTGGATCCGGACGCGGTCGTGGACTTCCCGGCCTGGGAGACGCTGCCGCACGAGCGGCTCTCGCCGCGCAGCGACACCGTCGGCCGACGGCTGGCGGTGTTGCGCCGTCTGGTGCACCCGGACGCCGGCACCGAGGGCGCCGGAGCGCTGCAGGTGGTCGTGGCGCCGATCCGCTCGGTGCTCCAGCCACAGGTCAAGGGTCTGGCCGATCTGGTCCCGGTGGCCGCCCGGACCGGTGCCGAGATCGACCTGGACGATCTGGTGAACCGGCTGGCCGCCGCCGCGTACACCCGGACGGATCTGGTCGAGAAGCGTGGCGAGTTCGCGGTGCGCGGCGGCATCGTCGACGTCTTCCCGCCGACCGAGGAACACCCGCTGCGCCTGGAGTTCTGGGGCGACTCGATCGAGGAGATCCGCTACTTCAAGGTCGCCGACCAGCGGTCGCTGGAAGTGGCCGAGCACGGTCTGTGGGCTCCGCCGTGCCGCGAGCTGCTGCTCACCGACGAGGTCCGCAAGCGGGCCGCGGACCTGATGGAGGACCATCCGGAGCTGGCCGACATCCTCGGCAAGGTCTCCGAGGGCATCGGCGTGGAGGGCATGGAGTCGCTGGCGCCGGTGCTGGTCGACGAGATGGAGCTGGTGGTCGACCTGTTCCCGGCCGGCTCGCCGGTGGTGCTGTGCGATCCCGAGCGGGTGCGGACCCGGGCCGCCGACCTCGCCGCGACCTCCGCCGAGTTCCTGGACGCCTCCTGGGCCGCCACGGCCGGCGGCGGCAAGACTCCCATCGACCTCGGCGCGGCCTCGCTGAAGGACCTGGCGAGCGTCCGCGAGCACGCCATCATCCTGGGCCTGCCCTGGTGGTCGCTGACACCGTTCGCACCCGACCTGGAGCTGCTGCCCGAGGACGACGGCACCGAGGTCAGCGCCATCGCGGACGCCGCGCAGTACGGCGGCGACACCGGGCGCGCCCTCGCCGACGTCAGGGCCCGTATCTCGGAGGGCTGGCGGGTGGTGCTGGTCACCGAGGGCCACGGCTCGGCCGAGCGCCTGGTGGAGGTGTTGAAGGGGGCTGACATCGGCGCCCGCTACGTCCCGGAGCTCGAAACGGTCCCGGATCCGGCGCTGGCGACGGTCGCCACGGCCACCATCGATCACGGCTTCTCCGCCCCCGAACTCAAGCTCGCGGTCCTGACCGAGCAGGACATCTCCGGGCAGCGGGTCGGCACCAAGGACATGTCGCGCATGCCCTCGCGGCGCCGCAACGTCATCGACCCGTTGCAGCTCAAGGCCGGCGACCCGGTGGTGCACGAGCAGCACGGCGTGGGCCGCTACGTGGAGATGGCCCAGCGCACCGTCGCCGGCGCCACCCGCGAGTACCTGGTGATCGAGTACGCCGCGGCCAAGCGCGGCCAGCCCGGCGACCGGCTGTTCGTGCCCACCGACCAGCTGGACCAGGTCACCAAGTACGTCGGCGGCGAACAGCCCTCCCTGCACCGCCTGGGCGGCTCGGACTGGCAGAAGGCGAAGTCGCGGGCCCGCAAGGCCGTCAAGCAGATCGCCGGGGACCTGGTGCGGCTCTACAGCGCGCGGATGGCCGCGCCCGGACACGCGTTCGAGCCCGACACGCCGTGGCAGCGGGAACTGGAGGACGCCTTCCCCTACGTGGAGACGCCGGACCAGCTGGCCTGCATCGACGAGGTGAAGCAGGACATGGAGAAGCCGGTCCCGATGGACCGGCTGATCTGCGGCGACGTCGGCTACGGCAAGACCGAGATCGCGGTGCGCGCGGCGTTCAAGGCGGTACAGGACGGCCTGCAGGTGGCGGTGCTGGTGCCGACCACGCTGCTGGTTCAGCAGCACTTCTCGACGTTCGCCGAGCGCTATTCGCAGTTCCCGATCACGCTCAAGGCGCTGTCCCGGTTCCAGACCGACCGGGAGGCCGCCGAGGTGCTGCGCGGCGTCGCCGAGGGCTCGGTGGACGTGGTCATCGGCACCCACCGGCTGCTGGCGAACTCGGTGCGGTTCAAGCGGCTGGGCCTGGTGATCGTCGACGAGGAGCAGCGCTTCGGCGTCGAGCACAAGGAGCAGCTCAAGCAGACCCGCGCCAACGTCGACGTGCTCACCATGTCCGCCACCCCGATCCCGCGCACGCTGGAGATGGCGGTCACCGGCATCCGCGAGATGTCGACCATCCAGACCCCGCCCGAGGAGCGGCACCCGGTGCTGACCTTCGTCGGCCCCTACGAGGAGCGGCAGATCGCCGCCGCGATCCGCCGGGAGCTGCTGCGCGAGGGCCAGGCGTTCTACATCCACAACCGGGTCGAGTCGATCGACCGCGCGGCCTCGCGGCTGCGCGCGCTGGTGCCCGACGCGCGGATCGCGACCGCGCACGGCCAGATGAACGAGCACGTGCTGGAGCAGCTGATCGTCGACTTCTGGAACAAGGAGTACGACGTGCTGGTGTGCACCACGATCGTGGAGTCCGGCATCGACATCACGAATGCCAACACCCTGATCGTGGAGCGGGCCGACAACTTCGGGCTGTCGCAGCTGCACCAGTTGCGCGGACGCGTGGGCCGGGGCCGGGAGCGGGCGTACGCGTACTTCACCTATCCGCCGGAGAAGCCGCTGACCGAGACCGCGCACGAACGGCTGGCCACCATCGCCCAGCACACCGACCTCGGCGCCGGCATGTATGTGGCGATGAAGGACCTGGAGATCCGCGGCGCGGGCAACCTGCTCGGCGGCGAGCAGTCCGGCCACATCGAGGGCGTCGGCTTCGACCTGTACATCCGCATGGTCGGCGAGGCCGTGGAGGAGTACCGGGCGCAGGCCGAGGGCCGCGAGATCGAGGAGCAGGTGGAGATCCGCGTTGACCTGCCGGTCGACGCGCACATGCCGCATGACTACATCCCCGGCGAGCGGCTGCGGCTGGAGGCGTACCGGCGCATCGCCGGCGCCGCGACGCACGAGGCGCTGGCCGAGGTGCGCCAGGAGTTCGTCGACCGCTACGGACGCTTTCCACAGCCTGTGGAGAACCTGCTCGCGGTCGCGGCCTTCCGCATCGACGCGCGGGCGGCGGGCCTGGCCGAGGTCACGATGCAGGGCAACTTCGTGAAGTTCGGGCCGGTCAAGCTGCGCGAGTCGCAGGAGCTGCGGCTGCTGCGGCTGTACCCGAAGACGCTGGTGAAGGCCGCGACCGAGACGATGCTGGTGCCCAAGCCGATGACCGCGCGGGTCGGCGGCCAGCCGCTGCGGGATCAGGAACTGCTGAAGTGGGCTCGGGACTTGATCGACGCGGTGCTGAAGATGTAGGCCGGTCTCAAGATTCCGCCGCCGCCGCGCGCCGGGCCCGGAAGGCGGCGGCCTTCACCCGGCTCTGGCAGGACGCCGAGCAGAACTGGCGGACTGAGTTCTTCGACATGTCGACGTAGACCCGGTCGCAGTGCGGTGCGCGGCAGACGCCGAGCCGGCCGGCCAGTTCGCTGCCCACGGCGAGCGCCAACCCGGTGGCGCAGCCGGCGGTCCAGGTGACGGCGTAGGAGTCGTGGGCGCCGTGGAAGTGCACCGCCCACGGCTCGCCGGGTGAGCGGTCGAGCTGCGGCCGGGCACCGGTCTCGCGCAGGAGCCGGTTCACCGCCTCGGCGGCGTCATCGACCCGGCCGTCCTCCATCGCCTCGAACACGACGCGGATCACCCGGGCCGCGTGGGCGAGGTGCTCGGCGTCCGCTCTCGGCAGTACTTCAGGGAGTTTCCTCGCGGTCTCCGGGATCGCCTGCCGGGCCGCCCCGGGCAGGTCCGCGCCGTGCGGGGCGGTGAACGGCTTCCCGCGCCGCTCGCCGTCGGTGAGCTCGTTGACGAAGGAGACCGCCGCGTCCAGCAACAGCTCAACGTGACTATCGAATAGCACTTGACTGGTCACCTCCGGCGGATCTACGGTTATGTGACTAACGATAGCTTGTTCATCGGTCACGCGGGAGGGCGATATGGCGAGCGGGATGCCCACCGAGGTCAGGGTGCTGATCTGGGCGCGTGCGGTGAACCAGCTCGGCGGTTTCTCCCTGGCGTTCCTGACGGTGCTGCTGGCCGACAGCTTCGGCGCCGGGCTGGCGATCGCGGGTGTGGTGTCGGCGGCGTTCGGGCTGGCGACGATTCCGAGCCGGCTGGCCGGTGGGCGCTTGGCCGACGGCTGGGGGCGGCGGCGGACGATCGTGGCGGGGCTGATCGGCTGCTCGGTGGCGCAGCTCGGTCTGGCGGCGGCACCGAACCTGGCCCTGGCGGCGGTGTCCGCGGTCCTGCTCGGGCTGGCCTTCGAACTCTTCGAACCGCCGAGCCAGTCGCTGATCGCCGACTCGGTCGTACCCGCCGACCGGGCCTCGGCCTTCGGGCTCCTGACCACCGCGCTCGCCGTCGGCAGCCTGGGCGCCGGCGTGATCGCCGACGTGGTCGGTCGCTGGAGCCTGCGGTGGCTGTTCGTCGCCGACGCCGCGACCGGCATCGCCTGCGCTGTGATGGTGCTGTTCACGCTCGCGCCTGACTCCGTTGCGAAGCGGCCGTCCGAACCCGACGTGCCCCGGGACGGAATCGTCTCCCCCTGGCGGGATCGCGCACTCCTCATCGCGACCGTATCAGGAACCGTATTCGCCCTCATCGCGATGATGTTCCTGGTCGCGCTGCCGCTCTCGCTGTCCGCCGTCGGCCTCCGGCCCTCCGACGCCGGCCTGCTGATGGCCGCCTCGACCGCGACGCTCGTCCTGGCGCGTCCGATCACCCGCACCGGTCCGCTCGCGACGATGCCGCACGGGCCGATCTTCGCCATCGGCTACGTCCTTATGGGTATCGGCATGCTCGGCTACGCCGCCGCGCACACGCTGCCGACCCTCGTCGTCCCGACCGCCGCCTACAGCCTGGGCAACCTCCTGGTCATGGGCCGCTCGTTCGCCGTCGTCAGCGAGCTGGCACCGCCCGCGGCCTCGGCGCGCTACCTCGCCGTATACGGACTCAGCTGGGGCGTCGCCACGCTGATCGCGCCGCTGGTCGCGACCTGGCTCATCGACGCCTCGGGGCCGGGACTGCTGTGGACCTTCACCGCCGGGCTCAGCGGCGTCATGGCCGCCGGGCAGCCGTGGCTGGTGCGGTGGATCGGGCGGATCGGCCGGGAACGAGTCGATCTTGATGTGATCCGCTCCACAAACCTCGTGGCGGAACGCTACGATGCGGTGTCGATCTGAGTTGATCTGATGTGCCGCCAGGAAGGTTCAGCACCGTGGTCCACGCTCGCTCCGTCCGTCTCGCCGCAGTCATCGTCCTCGGCGGCGCCGTCGCGCTGGCCACCACCGCGTGCGGTGGTCCGATGCAGGCCGGGGCCGCGGCCGTGGTCCAGGGGGAGCGCACCTCCGACCGCGACGTGCAGAGCGAGGTGGCCTCGGTCGTCTCGCTGGTGGAGCGCGCCGGTCTCACACAGGGCGGGGTCACCGACAGCCAGCGCGCCGCCCTGGCCAAGGCCCAGATCAGCCTGCTGGTGGAGGTGGCGAAGTTGCAGAAGGTCGCCGACGACCTCGGGGTGACCGTGGGTCCGGACGCGGACGCCGAGGAGCGCGGCATCCTGGTCCGCAGTGCGCGCACTTCGCTCGGGCCGAAGTTCACCGGCAGCGACAACGAGGCGGTGGCCCTGGCCGACATCCAGACGCAGCGCGCTTCGGGCGTGGCCCCGAGTGTCGTGCCGGTCTTCACCCACATCCAGGCCCTGAAGAACGCGATCGCCACCAACCAGGCCGCGCAGCTCCACATCGACCTGAACGCCCTCGACGCCAAGAGCGCTCAGAAGCTGGACGACGCGATCCAGGCGTTGGAGCAGAAGGCGGCCGGCGAGATCGACGTCAAGGTGTCCCCCCGCTACGGCGCCTTCGACCCCGAGAAGGGTGACATCTTCGGCGCCACGACCTCGTGGATCCGGCCCACCAAGGACCAGCTCGCGGCCCGGCAGCAGCAGCCGCAGTGAGTCAGGAGGCCGCGTACCGTTCGGCGATGGCGTGGAAGACCTTCTTCGGCTCCCAGTTCAGCTCGGGCGTGTCCGGCCCGGTCATCTTCACCACGCCGTACGCGGCGAGGTCCCCGTCCTTGTGGGCGTCGTCCGGATCGTGCGGGGCCTGGAAGGTGGCGAAGGTGAACCAGAAGGCCGAGTCGAAGCCCGCGTCCTCGAAGACGTCGAAGAGCTCTGTGAAGTACGCGACCTGCTCGTCCTCGCTGCGCACGTAGTCGCCGTCGATCACCGGCGGTTCGACCGAGGAGTCGACGATCGCCCAGCCCATGCCGCCGCGGTCGCCGGCGCCGACGTAGGTGGTGCAGCCGAACTCGGTGGCCACCACCGGCTTGCCGTGCTGGAAGAAGTCGCCGACATGCTCGCGGTACTTCTCCTTGTTGCTCGCGTCGCGGTAGGCGTCCACGGCGACGAAGTCGAACGGCGTCCAGTCGATGAACTCCCAGGGCCCGGCGGCGTAGGTGACCCGGCCGTGGAAGTGCTCGCGCACGACCGCCGCGGCCTGGGCCAGATAGCCGTTCAGCCTGCCCAGGATCTCGCCGAGCCGGTTCCACAGTTCCATCGTGCCGTTGGTCAGCGTGTCGATCCGCGCGTAGGTGTCGTCGCCGTCGAAATAACCCGGGCAGAACAGCGAGGTCTCGCAGCCGGCGACGAACACCACCTCGGCTCCTTCCGCGCGGACCGCCTCGGCGCGCCGGGCGCAGTCCGCGAGGTACTCCAGCAGCTGCTCGGCGGTCAGCTCGCAAGGGAACGGCGCGAACCAGACCTCCAGGCCCGCCGCGGCCGCGGCGCGGGCGGCGGCCTCCAGCCGCTCCGGCACCGAGCCGGAAACGCGGACCGCGGTGCAGTGCAGGTCATCGGCGATGATGCGGAGTTCCTCGCGTGCCGTCTCCGGGTCGAAGCCGGGGCGGGAGTCCTTTCCGCCGGGGAAGAAGCCGGTGTCGTAGTTGATGCCCTTGCCGCGCATGGGGGTCCTCCCGTGGTGTCCGTGTCCGTTTCCGGTCCGTGCTCTGAGACGCGATATATCGTATCAGCGGGTCGGCTTGGCGGCGGCGGCCTCGGTGGCGCTCCCGGCCTCGATCCGGGCCGCGATCAGCTTCTCCATCGGCTCGACCGCCGCGCCGCCCAGGACGCAGGCGCGGCCCGAGGAGGAGCTGACCGCGCACGTGGTCGCCGCCCAGATCGCCGGGGTGTACCGGGTGCTGTACTACACGGCCCGCACCCTGCTGCTGGACGGCCTGCAGGGCCCGGAGATGACCGAGGCCCTCAGCCGCGCCGCCCGCCGCGCCTTCGACCTGCTGGCCGCCGACCTCAGCGGCTTCGATCCGCGGCCCCGCCTACGATCTACCTCATGACCGATTCCGCCGGACGCATCGTCTTCCTCGCCACCTCCCCGCGCGTCGCCCTCGGACTGTTGTCCTGGCCGGCCTGGGAGACGTTGCGGGAAGCCGACGTGGTCTTCGCCGGCGACTCCGGGCACCCGCACATCCCGTATGTGGAGCAGGCCACCGGCGCCGTCGTCGCGCTGCCGGACCACAGCCCCGCGATGGCCGCCGAGCGGCTCCTGGAGACCGCCACGCCCGCGCGCACCGTGGTCTGGCTCGCCGAGGACGAGGAGTACGACGGGGAACTGGCCGTGGCGCTCGGGAACCGGTTGGTGCAGGCGCCCGCCGAGGCGCTGCCGGAGATCGAGGTGCTGCCCGGCTCCTACGACCTGCCCGGCGCGCGGCTGCTCGACCTCGTGGACGTCATGAACCGGCTGCGCTCGCCGGGCGGCTGCCCGTGGGACGCCGAGCAGACCCACGCCTCGCTCGTGAAGTACCTCTTGGAAGAGGCTTACGAGACCGTGGAGACCATCGAGGACGGCGACCCGATGACGCCCGGTCCCGGCCGGGACGCGCTGCGCGAGGAACTCGGCGACGTCCTGCTGCAAGTGATGTTCCACTCACGGATCGCCGAGGAGCACGACGAGGACCCGTTCTCCGTCGACGACGTCGCCGACGGCATCGTCGCCAAGCTGATCCGCCGCCATCCGCACGTCTTCGGCGACGTCGAGGCCCCCACCGCCGAGCATGTGGCGGCGAACTGGGAGGTGATCAAGGCCGAGGAGAAGAAGCGCGGCTCGGTGACCGAGGGCGTGCCGATGACGCAGCCGGCGCTGGCCCTGGCGGCGAAGCTGGCCGCGCGGGTCCGCAAGGCGGATCTGCCGGTTACGGCCGTGTCACCGGCTTCGGCGGGCGCGGCCTCCGGGCCGGCGGCCGACCTGCCCGGCACGCCGGAGGAGCTGGGCGAGCAGCTGCTGGCGCTGGCGGTCGCGGCAGCCGGCGAGGGGTGGGATCCGGAGGAAGCGCTGCGCACCGCGGCGCGTCGCTACCGTGACCGGATCATTACCATCGAAGCAGAGCTAGCCAGGGGGTAGGGGTGCCGGGTTACTCTGAGCTTGGTAGGCGAAGCGGACCGGCCGACTTCTCCTCATGACCGTTGCTGACCGGGAGAAGAGAAAAATCCAATGGGCGATCTCCAACCGTGGCACCTGATCGTGCTGCTTGTCATCCTGTTCCTCTTGTTCGGCGCTAAGCGGATGCCTGACATGGCCCGCTCCGTCGGCCAGTCCCTGCGGATCTTCAAGTCCGAGATGCGCCAGGGCCAGAAGGAGACCGAGGAAGTCTCCCGCGAGGCCCGCGAGGCCGCGCGTGTGACGCCCGCCGTGGAGACCACTGCGACCACCGCGGCGGCCCCGGCCGACGCGGCCCAGAAGCAGGCCAACGCGAGCTGAGCGGTCCGCAGCGCCGCGCCGAAAGCGTTCAGGGCCTCCCGTCTGTCACGAGAGGCCCTTTAGCGCTGCGCGGATTCTGTCGGTCCTTGTGCGATGCCGCTGTGGCTACTGACCGGGCAGCGTGTTCTGGAACGCCCCGTCCGCGGCGGCGACCAGCCAGTCCTTCTGGCTCTGGTCGTTACGCAGGTCTGTGTAGACCGCCGTGGTGATCAGCATGTAGCGGTGGAAGCTGCCGAACTTGCCCTCGCGGGTGACGCCGCCGGCCTTGGCCAGCTTCGTGCAGGCGTCGGCCCCCGGCTGTGGGGCCGGCGGACACCACTGGTTGTAGTCGCCGGTGTGCGCGACGCCCAGCTTCTGGTAGATGCCCGTGGCCGTGGGCGCGTCCGGATAAGGGATGATCATCGCGCTGACGATGATCCGGCCGTCCGGGTCGGTCCAGGACGCCGCCATGAAGTCGGTGCACTTGGCGGACTTCACGATGGGTTCGACCACCGCGTCGCCGACCTTGTCGCAGGGCTTGGGGCCGGCGGCCTTGAGGGTGTAGACGACCTTCTTGCTGTCGGTGAAGGTGGTGGCCACCATTCCGGCCTGGGTGAACGGGGTCTTGTCGGTCGCCGCGTTGTCCAACGTCGCTCCGCCACCCGCGGCGGCCGAGGAGGGCGGCGCGGCTGTCGAGGCGTTGCCCGAGGCGGAGCCGGTGTAGCTGTTGTCCGGGAACGAGCTCGTGCTCGCCTCCGGGGCGGACGGCGAAGCCGGTCCCGATGTGGTGGCCGAAGTCGTCTTTCCCGTGGAGTCGCTGCTGCTTTTGTTCGTCGCCAGGTAGATGCCGACCGCGGCGCCGACGATCGCCACAGTGCCGATGACCGCGAAGACGATGGTGCGCCGGTTGCCGTTCTTGGGCGGCAGCTGGTCCTGGTAGGGCTGGCCCGGCATCAGCGGCGGCGTGAACTGCGGCGGCGGGGGCGGTTGGCCGAAGCCGGGGTACTGGCCGGCGCCGCTTTGGCTGGGCGGCGGCGGGTATTGCGGCTGCGGCGGCATTTGCTGCGGCTGCGGCGGCGCGTAAGAGCCCTGGTTCCAGCCCCCGCCCTGCTGCGGCGGCTGGGGCTGCTGCGGCGGGTTCTCGGGAGGCTGAGGCACCCCCCAGCCGGGCTGTATATGGGTCTCCCATGGCGGCTGCTGCGACATAGTGGACAGCATAGGCAGTAGCGAGGACGGAAGTGGAGGCCCGGGGTGGATCTCAGCGGTGAACGGTAGTCGGGGCCGTCGTAGGGGTCTTCATTTAGGGTCGGGGAATGGCCGAATCGTCTGACTCCACTGATTCCACGTTCGAGCGGCTCGCCGCTGTCATCCTGGACGATCTGTGGCACCACCACCCGGACTGGGCCGGCGAACTCGGGCTCCACGAGTACGACGCACGATTGCCCGATCACTCCGCCTCGGGACTGGCCGCGCAGTCCGCATGGCTCGCGGAACGTGCCGGGGAGCTTGCCGAGATCGACACCGCGACGCTGTCCGTGCAGAACCGAGCGGATGCCGCGATCCTCGCGACACAGCTGGAATTCATGCGGTTCCAGATCGAGGAACTGCGGGAGCGTGAGTGGAATCCGGCCGAGGCGAATCCCGGCGTCGCCTTGTATACGTTGCTGGCCCGGGACTACGCGCCGGTGGGGACGCGGCTGACGGCGTTCGCCGGACGGTTGGCGCAGGTGCCGGCGGCGCTCGCCGCGAATCGCGCGTTGCTGGCGGGCAAGCCGCTGTCGCGGATTCACGTGGAGCTGGCGATCGGTCAGTTCGCGGGCACGATCGAGCTGGTCGGGTCCGATGTGGACGCGGAGTTGGCGGCAGCAGGCGACTCCGCCGGCGATGCCCGCTCGACTCTTGACGCGGTGCGACCGGCTGCCGTGGCGGCCCTGGAAGAGCACATCGCGTGGCTCAAGGAGCGCTTGGCGGCCGGCGATGCCGGCGAGGAGACGTTCCGGGATCCGCGGATCGGTGCCGGGCTGTTCGCCAAGAAGCTGTCCCTGACCCTGGACGCGGAGTCCGATGCCGCCGCGATCCTGGCCCGCGCCGAAGCCGATCTGGAGCGGGTCGCCGGCGAGATCGCGACGGCCGCGGCCGAGTACGAAGGCGTCGCCGTGCCCGAGGCCGCCGACGAGCGCTCGGCTCTGGTCCGGCGGGTCCTGAACCGGCTGGCCGAGGCCGCGCCGGACAACGACAGCATTCTGGAGTACGGGCGGTCCGCGGTGCTCCAGCAGATCGCCTTCGTCCGCGAGCACGATCTGGTGACGGTGTATGACGACCCGTACGAGGTCGCCGCCATGCCGGAGGTGAACCGCGGTGTCGCCGTCGCGTACTGCGATCCGCCGGGCCCGCTGGAGACGGCGGACGTGCAGACCATACTGGCCATCTCACCGACACCGGAGGACTGGACGCAGGAACGCGTCGACTCCTTCTTCCGGGAGTACAACCTCCACATGCTGCAGAACCTCATGGTTCACGAGGCGATGCCGGGTCATCTGCTCCAACTCCAGCACTCCCGGCGCTTCCAGTCCGCGACTCCGGTTCGGGCCGCGATGGGGTCGGGGTCCTTCGTCGAGGGCTGGGCGGTCTACGCCGAGGAGCTGATGGCGCGGCACGGCTACCCCGGCGACGGCGACGGCGACCCGGCCGCGGTGCGGATGCAGCAGCTGAAGATGCAGCTACGGATGATCATCAACACCATCCTCGACGGCCGCGTCCACGGCCACGGCATGACTGAGGACCAAGCCATGGCCCTGATGATGGAGCGCGGCTTCCAGGAGGAGGGCGAAGCGGCCGGGAAGTGGCGCCGCGCGCTGCTCAGCAGCGCGCAGCTGTCGACCTACTACGTCGGCTATACCGAAGTCTCAGACCTCGTACGCGATCTGCGGACGGCGCATCCGGAGTGGTCGGAGCGGCAGGTGCACGACGCCGTCCTGGGCCACGGCTCCCCGGCGGTGCGGTATCTCAGGGATCTGGTGGCTTAGCGGTCCACGCCGCGCCGTCGCACTCGATAATTCCGGCGACGTCGATGGGCATCGCCGCAATACTGACCGCCATGCATGAGGTCGAGGTCGTCGTCGCCCACTCCGAGCGTGCGACCCTGCGCGTCGGCGACGTGTTCCTGAAGGTGGACGCCGATCAGAGGCGCATCGACGTCGAGGTCGAGGCGATGGCCCTGGCGCCGGTCCCGACGCCGGAGGTGCTGTGGCGCCGGCCGCCGGTGCTCGCGCTCGCCGCCCTCCCGGGGACGGCGCTGGGCCTGCTCGGCGAGCCGTCGACCGCGTCGTCGGCGGCGTGGGCCGCCGCGGGCGCCGCCATCCGGAAGCTGCACGACGCGCCGCTGCCGCCGTGGCCTGGCAAAGGCTTGGAAGAGGTCGCGGCGAAGCTCGATCGCGAGTGCGAGTCGCTCGTGGCCGACGACGTCCTGCCCGCCGATCTGGTCGCCCGCAACCGCCGGGCCGCCGAGACCGCGCTCCAGCCGCGGACTCCGGTGTTCGCGCACGGCGACCTGCAGATCACCCACGTGTTCGTCGACGGCGACGAGGTCACCGGCATCATCGACTGGTCCGAGGCGGGCCCGGGCGACGCCCTGTTCGACCTCGCCATCCTGACGCTCGGCCACGAGGAACGCCTCGGCGACGTCATCGCCGGCTATGGCGGCGACGTCGACGTCGACGTGATCCGCGCGTGGTGGTCGTTGCGGAGCCTGCTGGCGACCCGCTGGCTGGCCGAGCACGGCTTCGATCCGTTCGCGCCGGGCTGCGAGGTCGACGTGCTGAGGGCGGAGGATGAGCGGCTGCGCATGCTCGGCCGCTGACAAGCGCCCTCAGACATTCAGATACCGCAGCACCGCCATCACCCGCCGGTGGTCCTCCGCCGCCGGCGTGAGGTCCAGCTTGGTGAAGATGCTCGACGTGTGCTTCTCCACCGCCTTCTCCGTGACGAACAGACTCGCCGCGATCGCCGAGTTCGACCGGCCCTCCGCCATCAGGCCCAGCACTTCCCGCTCGCGCGGGGTCAGCGTCTCCAGCGGGTCGTTCTTTTTGCGGCGGCCCAGCAGCTGCGCCACGACCTCCGGGTCCAGCGCGGTGCCGCCGGCCGCCACCCGCTTCAGGGCGTCGACGAACTCCTCGACCTCGGCCACCCGATCCTTGAGCAGGTAGCCGAGGCCGTTGGCGCTGGTGGAGAAGAGCTCCTGGGCGTAGGCGGCCTCGACCGCCTGGCTGAAGACCAGGATCGCCATGTCGGGGTACTTGGCGCGGACCTCGACCGCCGCGCGCAGGCCCTCGTCGGTGAACGTCGGCGGCATCCGGACGTCGGCGACGATGACGTCGGGCTGGTAGGCCGCGGCGGCTTCCACCATGCCCTCGCCGTCGTCGACCTTCGCCACGACGTCGAACCCGGAGTCGGCCAACAGCCGGGCCAGTCCCTCGCGCAGCAGGACCGCGTCTTCGGCGATCAGGACGCGGATGGCATCTCGCACGGGATCTCCATGATGATCTGGGTCGGCCCACCGACCGGGCTGCTCACGGACAGGATGCCATCGAGCGGCGCGATGCGGTCGCCGAGGCCTGACAGGCCGCCGCCGGCGCCGGCCTCCGCACCGCCGACGCCGTTGTCGCCGACGATCATCCACAGCGAGCCGTTCCGGTAGTCGAGGTCGATCCAGGCACGGGAGGCGTGGGAGTGCTTGGCCATGTTCGCCAGCGCCTCCGAGGCCACGAAGTACGCCGCCGATTCCACCTCCGGGCCCGGCCGTCCCGGCAGCGCGGCGTCGACCTCCACCGGGATCGGGGACCGGCCGGCCAGCGCGGACAGCGCGGCGTCCAGGCCGCGGTCGGTCAGGACCGCCGGGTGGATTCCCCGTGCCAGGTCCCGCAGTTCGCTCAGCGCCAGCTTCACACCCTCGTGGGCTTCGGCGACCAAGCGCGCCGCCGCCTCCGAGTCCTCCTCCGTGCCGGACTTCAGCTTGGACTTGGCCCGGCCCAGGTCCATGGCCAGCGCGACCAGCCGCTGCTGCGCGCCGTCGTGGAGGTCGCGCTCGATGCGGCGGCGCTCGGCCTCGGCGGCGCTGACCGCCTGGCTGCGGGTCGAGCGCAGCGCCTCCTCGCGCCGGTCCAGTTCCACCCGGCTGAGCCCCAGCAGCGCCCGGCCCAGTCCGGTCTGCGCCCGCGTGGCCAGCTCCAGCAGGGTGGGCCCGGTGAGCCACAGGAAGACGAAGCCCACGGCCGCGCACGCCAGGATCCCCGGCAGGGTGCTGATGTAGTACTCGCTGCCGTTGATGTGCGTCATCGGGATGCGGTGGTGCGGAAGGTACCGGTACCAGAACGGCACCGAGACCGCCCCGAGGGCCAGCGCCCACACCCCGGTCACGAGGATGAACCAGCCCAGGCCCAGCGTGCCGGAGATCACCAGGTGCACCAGGTCGCGCCAGGTCGCGGGCTCGGAGGCGTACGCGAGCAGGCGGGTCGGCAGCGTGCCGGAGGGGTCGGTGTTCCGATACGGCGCCGGGACGCGCTCGCCGGTCAGGTCGAGGATCCGCCG
>JAEKKI010000268.1 GCA_019510485.1 Catenulisporales bacterium | reverse complement strand
TCGGGCTGCGCCGGAGGCGGGGTGGTCTCGGTCATGGGTCAAGGCTACTTGTCCGGCTTCGGCGCCTCGCAACCGAATACCAAAGAGTGGTTCGTGGCGATTCCGGTGCTTCCCGACCGGCTCTCAGCCGCGGAACGCCGGATAGTCCGGCAGGTCGGCCGTCCGCCAGTGCTCGGTCGCGGCTAGTTGGGCGCGGAAGACAGCTGCCACGGCCGGGAGTTCCGCGGCCCGCTCCAGAGCCGCCGCCGAGGATTCCCAGCGGTAGCGCAGAATCTGGCGGACCGTCGCGGTCGGCCGCGAGCGGTGCATGGGCCGGTCTTCGTCCAGGACGCCGGGGAGCAGGAACGGAGCCATGAACAAGACGTGCGCCACCGAGGCCAGGCGCACGCCGGGACGCCAGATCTTGTCGTCGGCGAGTTCCGGATACCCGGCGACGGCCTCGTCCCGATAGGCACGTTCGGCTTCCTGGGCGAACGTCTTGGGCAGCCGGAACACGCACCAGCAGGTGGAGAACGGCATCCGGGCGTATGCGGCGTCCAGGAACACCGAATGGAAGCCGGAGTGCTCGAAGTCGATCGGGCGCAGGCCCTCGGCGGTCAGGAGGTTGTTGTCCGGGCAGATGTCACCGGGCGAGAAGACTTGGAAGCGGTCGTAGTCGAGTTCGGCCACCGCGTCGAGATCGGCGTCCAGCCCAGTCGGGGACACGATCTCCATCGAGTCCAGCAGCCCGGGCAGCTTCGCCACGGTTTCCTGGATCCACGGCGCCGCACCGACGCCCAGTTCGCTCTCGCGCCCCACGCTCCGCGCCGCCAGCCGGCCGTAGGTGGCGGCCCACTCGATGAGCGCCGCGCGCGCCGCCTCCCGGTCACCGCCGAGCAGCAGGTCCGCGAGGTTCGGCGCGTCGCCGAGATCTTCCATGGCGATCAGCCGATGCTCGGCGTCGGCGGCGAGCAGGCGCGGGCCGAGGCCGGCGAAGTTCAGGTCGGCGAACCTCAGGCCGCCGGACTCGGCCGCGAAGCCGCTCCACTCCGCATGCGCTTTGAGGATGACGGTGCCGCCGTCGGGTCGCCGGGCCCGCAGCACGGTGCTGCGGTGACTGCCGCCGAGGTCGACCGGATCGGTCAGCTCGCTGCCGAGCAGTGCTGAGGCCGCCGTCATGATCTCCGTCGCTTCCACGATGCCACCCCATCACGCCACGACGACGGCGGCCGAACGGTTTTCCGTCCGGCCGCCGTGAAGACGTCTCGCTCTGCGCTGGAGTGTCAGCTCCCGGTATTGCGCTCGTACACCAGCCGCAGCCCGACCAGCGTCAGCCACGGCTCATGCGCGTCGATCACCTCGGACTCGTCCAGTACCAGCGAGGCCAGACCGCCGGTCGCCACCACGGTCACATCGTCCGGATCGTCCGCCATCTCCTCGGCCATGCGGTGCACCACGCCGTCGACCTGCCCGGCGAACCCGTAGAGGATCCCGGACTGCATGCACTCGACCGTGTTCTTGCCGATGACGCCGCGCGGTTTGGTCAGCTCGATCTTGCGCAGTTGCGCCCCGCGCATGCCGAGGGCCTCGACCGATATCTCGATCCCCGGCGCGATCGCCCCGCCGAGGAACTCGCCCTTGGCCGAGACCGCGTCGAACGACGTCGCGGTGCCGAAGTCAACCACGATCACCGGGCCCTCATACAGGTAGTGCGCGGCGAGCGCGTTCATGATGCGGTCGGCGCCGACCTCCTTGGGGTTGTCGACCAGGATCGGCACCCCGGTCTTCACCCCCGGTTCCACCATCACGGTGGGCAGGTCGCCGTAATGCCGCCGGCTCATATCGCGCATCTCGTGCAGCACCGAGGGCACCGTGGAACAGATCGACAGCCCGGTCAGGCCGCCCGGCTTGCCGGCGGTCGTGTGCTGGTTCAGCAGGCCCTGCGTCATCACCGACAGCTCGTCGGAGGTGCGGCGCGGATCGGTGGCCACGCGCCAGTGCTCGATGATCTCCTCGCCGTCGAACAGGCCGTAGACGGTCTGAGTGTTGCCGACGTCTATGGTCAGGAGCACGGGCTACTTCCCTTCTTCGCGGAAGTCCGAACCGACGTCCAGGATCGGTGCCGAGTGGGTCAGCGCGCCGACCGCGAGGTAGTCCACGCCGGTCTCGGCGACGGCGCGCGCCTGGTCCAGGGTCAGGCCGCCGGACGCCTCCAGGCGGGTGCGGCCGTAGAGCTCGTTGCGACCGGTGATCTGCACCGCCGCGCGCAGCCGCTCCGGGGTGAAGTTGTCCAGCAGGATCAGCTCGGCCCCGGCGGCGAGCACGCCGGGCAGCTGCTCCAGGGAGTCGATCTCGACCTCGATCGGCAGCTCCGGGTGCGCCTTGCGCAGGGCTTCGAAGGCCTCGACGACGCCGCCGGCGGCCACCACGTGGTTGTCCTTGACCAGGCCGGCGTCGGACAGCGACATGCGGTGGTTCACGCCGCCGCCGCAGCGGACCGCGTACTTCTCCAGCGCGCGCAGGCCCGGCGTGGTCTTGCGGGTGTCACGGATCTTGGCCCCGGTGCCCTCGACCGCGTCCACCCACAGCCGGGTCTGCGTGGCGATGCCGGACAGGTGGCACAGCAGGTTCAGCGCCGTGCGCTCTCCGGTGAGCAGGTCGCGGGTGCTGCCGCTGACGGTGAGCAGCACCGAGCCGGGCTCCACGCGGTCGCCGTCCTTGGCGACCCGCTCGATCCGGGCATTGCCCTGCGAGATGAGGTCGAAGACGGCCGCGGCCACCGGGACGCCCGCGGCGACGCCGGCGGCGCGCGCCGCGAAGTCGGCGGTGGCGGTGGCGTCGGCGGGGACGGTGGCCTCGGTGGTGGCGTCCGGGCCGTCGGCGAGGTCCTCGTCCAGCGCCATCATGATGACCGCGACCACGTAGTCGGGCTCCAGGCCGGCGTCGGTCAGGGCCTTGGCGATCGCGGGAGACAACGAGCTCATCAGGACTTCACTCCATCCAAGTCGGCACTACGCAGCGGTTGCTTCTCGGTGACCAGCTGTCCGGTCGCCGGATCCAGGTGGTGCGCCAGCCGCACCAGCCACCGGTCCACGCTGTCCGGGAAGTCCTCGCGCCAGTGCGAGCCCCGGGTCTCGTTCCGCATCACCGCGCCCCGGACCAGCGCGCTGGCCAGCAGATGCAGGTTCGTGGCCTCCCACGCCTCCAGGTGCGGGGTCTGGCAGGTGCGGTCGGCCAGGCGCTGAAGCTCTTCGGCGGTGCGATCCAGCGACTCGGCACTGCGCAGGACGCCCGCGCCGGCCGTCATGGTGTGCTGCACCTCGGCCATCACCGAGGGCTCCAAGAGCACGTCGTGCGCGTCCTGCGGGGCCTCGATCGGGACCGGGGTCTCGGTCCACGGCAGCCGCTTGGCCAGGTCGGCGCCTATGCGCTCGGCGAAGACCAGGCCCTCCAGCAGGGAGTTGGACGCCAGGCGGTTCGCGCCGTGCACGCCGGTGCACGCCGCCTCGCCGCAGCCGTACAGGCGCGGTATGGAGGTGCGGCCCCACGTGTCGGTCCGGATGCCGCCGGAGGCGTAGTGCTCGGCCGGCGCCACCGGAATCAGGTCCTCGGCCGGGTCGATGCCGTGCTTCAGACAGGATTCGAGGATCGTCGGGAAGCGGTGGCGCCAGAACTCCGGGGAGAACTCGGCCACTCCGGTGCGCGCGTCGAGCCACATGTGCGGCTCCCCGGTCTCGGCCATACGCCGCATGATGCCCTTGGCCACCACGTCGCGCGGCGCCAGTTCGGCCAGCGGATGGCGGCCGACCATGAAGCGGACGCCGTCGCCGTCCACCAGGTGTGCGCCCTCGCCGCGGACCGCCTCGGAGATCAGCGGCTGCTGGCCGCGCGCGGCGCCGCCGAGCCACATCACCGTGGGGTGGAACTGGACGAATTCCAGGTCTGCGACCCGCGCCCCGGCCCGCAGCGCCATCGCGACGCCGTCGCCGGTGGCCACCGAGGGGTTGGTGGTGGCGTCGAAGACCTGGCCCATGCCGCCGGTGGCCAGGACCACGGCCTTGGCGTGGACCGCGCCGACGCCGTCGCGCGCGCCCTCGCCCATCACGTGCAGCGTGACGCCGGCCGCGCCGCCGTGCTCGTCCTTGAGCAGGTCCAGCACCAGCGCGTGGTCGATGACCTCGATCTCGCCGATGGTGTGCTCCAGGGCGGCGATCAGGGCCCGGGAGATCTCCTTGCCGGTGGCGTCGCCGCCGGCGTGCGCGATGCGGTCGGCCAGGTGGCCGCCCTCGCGGCCGAGCGCGATGGAGCCGTCGGCGGCCTTGTCGAACTCGGCGCCCAGGGCGATCAGCCGGCGCAC
>JAEKKI010000073.1 GCA_019510485.1 Catenulisporales bacterium | reverse complement strand
CCACCTCCTCCACGCAGCCCACCTTGTAACCCTGCCGCTGCTCGATGACGCGGACGTACTCGGCGGCCTGCACCAGCGAGTCGAACGTCCCGGTGTCCAGCCACGCGGTGCCGCGCTCCAGCACCTGCACCGTCAGCTCGCCGCGCGACAGATACTCGGCGTTCACACCGGTGATCTCCAGCTCGCCGCGCGCGCTGGGCTTGAGCTTCTGAGCTATGTCCACGACCTGGTTGTCGTAGAAGTACAGCCCCGGCACGGCGAACCGCGACTTGGGCTTGTCCGGCTTCTCCTCGATCGACACCGCACGCCCCGCGTCGTCGAACTCGACGACGCCGTAGTCGCGCGGATTCGCCACCTCGTAGGCGAACACCACGCCGCCCCGGGGCTGGGTGAGCGTCCGCAGCTGCCGGCCGAGCCCCACTCCGTGGAAGATGTTGTCGCCCAGCACCAGCGCCACCGGATCCTCGCCGATGAACTCCTCTCCGAGGATGAACGCCTGCGCCAGCCCGTCCGGCCGCTCCTGGGCCACGTAGGACAGGTCCAGGCCCCACTGCGAGCCGTCGCCGAGCAGGCGCTGGAACTGCTCCTGGTCCTCGGGGGTGGTGATGACGAGGATCTCGTAGATACCGGCCATGACCAGTGTCGACAGCGGATAGTAGATCATCGGCTTGTCGAACACCGGCATGAGTTGCTTGGACACGCCCTTGGTGATCGGCCACAGACGTGAGCCGGTGCCACCGGCGAGGATGATGCCACGCATGCCCTGAAGTCTAATCACCATCAGAACGGCCACCGACCGGAAGTGGGATGCCGGCGCGGCCGGTAGCATCACGCGGGTGAGGATTCTTGTGACCGGCGGTGCCGGGTTCATCGGTTCGGAATACGTACGTCAGCTGCTCGCGCGCCCGGACGCGACCGATTCGGTGACGGTGCTGGACGCGCTGACCTATTCGGGCGTGGAAGCGAACCTGGAGCCGGTCCGCGACCATCCCGGGTTCAGCTTCCACCGCGGCGACACCACCGCGGCGACATCCGCGACGCCGAGACCGTGGACGCGGTGATGCCCGGCCACGACGCCGTGGTGCACTTCGCCGCCGAATCGCACGTGGACCGCTCGATCCTGGGCGCGGGGCCGTTCGTGACGACCAACGTCGTGGGGACGCAGGTGCTGCTGGACGCCGCGCGCAAGCACGGCGTCGGCCGGTTCGCGCACGTGTCCACCGACGAGGTCTACGGCTCGATCGACGAGGGCTCCTGGACCGAGGAATGGCCGCTGGCGCCGAACTCGGCGTATTCGGCGTCCAAGGCGGGATCGGACCTGCTGGTGCTGTCCTACCACCGCACCCACGGCATGGACGTGGTGGTGACCCGCTGCTCGAACAACTACGGGCACCATCAGTTCCCGGAGAAGATGATCCCGCTGTCGGTGACCAACCTCCTGGACGGCGGCGAGGTGGCGCTGTACGGCGACGGCTCCAACATCCGCGACTGGCTGCACGTCTCCGACCACTGCCGCGGCATCGACCTGGCGCTGCGCTCCGGCCGCGCCGGCGAGGTCTACAACATCGGCGGCGGCACCGAGATGAGCAACCGCGACCTGGTGCGGCTGATGCTCGACGCCACCGGCAAGGACTGGTCCTCGGTGCGGACGGTCGAGGACCGCAAGGGCCACGACCGGCGGTACTCGCTGTCGATCGAGAAGATCCGGCGGGAGCTCGGCTACCAGCCGCGGGTGCCGTTCGAGGAGGGCATCCGGCAGACCATCGACTGGTACAAGAACAACCGCCAGTGGTGGGAGCCGCTGAAGGCCAAGGCGGCGCTGGAGGCGGGCGCCAGGTGAGCCGGCCGATCGTGATCGTGCCGGGTCGGCGGTCGCCCCGGCGGTGGCTGGTGACCGGCGCCGCCGGGATGCTCGGCAGCGATCTGGCCGCGCTGCTGCGGGCCGATCCGGAGGTCGAGCTGACCGCCGTGACCCGCGCCGAGTTGGACGTCACGGACGCCTCGGCGGTCATGGCCGCGGTCGCCGGGCACGACGTGGTGGTGAACACCGCGGCCTGGACCGACGTCGACGGCGCCGAGACGCACGAGGCCGAGGCGACCGCGGTGAACGGCGGCGGCGTGGCGAACCTGGCCTCGGCCTGCGCGGCCACCGGCGCCCGGCTGATCCAGCTGTCGACCGACTACGTGTTCGACGGCAAGGGCGCCGATCCGTACGACGAGTACGCCGTCACCGACCCGATCAACGCCTACGGCCGCTCGAAGCTGGCCGGCGAGCAGGCGGTGCTCGCGGTGCTGCCGCGGACCGGCTACATCGTCCGCACCGCGTGGCTGTACGGCGCGCACGGCCGCAACTTCGTCAGCACGATGCTGCGGCTGGCCGCCGAGCGGGAGACCGTCGAAGTGGTCGACGACCAGTTCGGTCAGCCCACGTGGACCGGAGCCCTGGCCGGACAGCTGATCGCCCTCGGCCAGGCGGCCGAGGCGCCCGCCGGGATCTACCACGGCACCGCCGGCGGCCGAACCACCTGGTATGGCCTGGCGCGCGCCGTGTTCGAGCAGGCCGGGCTGGACCCGGAGCGGGTGCGGCCGACGACGTCCGACAAGTTCGTGCGGCCCGCGGAGCGCCCGGCGTACAGCGTGCTGGGGCACGCGCGATGGGCTGAGGCGGGCCTTGCGGAGCTTCCGGACTGGCGGGAGATGCTGGCGTCGAGCGGGGTGGCGGCGGCATAGCGCTCGGTCGTGGGGCGGCACGTGATGGGCTAGCGCCGCGTCACTTCAGCGCCGTACAGCGCGATGCTCGGCCCCCGCCGGCAGGTAGCGGGGGTCGACGCGTGCTGAGAAGCCGTCCCGGAAGCCGCGCAATAGTGCCGGGACGTGCGTGCGCCGCTTCGGTTCGAACAGCAGTGTGTTCGTCAGCCGCTCGGCGATGAAGACGAGGGTCGACGCCAGCGCACGAGGGCCGCTGTCGAAGTGGCCGCGGTGCAGGATCGAGACGTTGCGGCCGATCCAGTACAGGCGCCACGCGGGGTAGTGGCTGTAGTGGACGGTGCGGCCGAACTTGGCGTGCACAGCGCACGCGCCGATCTCGTGCGGGAGCCGCAGTCGCCAGTCGATCACGATGCGCCATCCCTCGCGCCGCGCGTCCAGGCAGAACGCGACGTCGACCCAGTCGATGAACATGTCCTCGTCGAACGGCACCTTCTCCAGCACCTCGCGGCGGACCAGCATGCCGGAGGTGATGACCGCCTCCTCGTCGGAGACTGTCTCAGTGCGCTTCGCATCCGAGCAGTAGTAGCGCTCGTGCTTCGGATCCCACGGGCTCGGCGCCGCGATGCCGACTCCCGGCTCCGCCAGGTCGGCGACCAGGCAGGGCACGATCTCCGGCGGAAGCGTGGAGTCCTGGTCGAGGAACAGCACGGCCTCGGCGGCGTCCGGCAATTCCCGTACCGCGACGTTCAGCGCGGCGCCCAGGCCGACGTTGCGGCCGTGCGCGACGACTTTCACCCGAGCCCTGGCCAGCGCCGGAGCGACCGACTCCGCATTCGCCGGTGTGTTGTCCACCACGATGACCGACGTGCAGCTCAGCAGCGCCGACTCCACCGCCGCGGCCAGGCGCTCGTCGGGGTGGTACGCCGTGAAGACGGCGACGACGTCCATCGTGGGGAGCCCACCTTTCAGTGCCGGAATCTACAAGCGTATATTGTGCCGATTGGCATCGACTACCATCGAATCTTGTGTCCCCTCACAGTGCCGAGCGCCCGCGCGACGTCCGCTCCGCCCTGAGCCGGCTGACCGCCCCCGGACCGCTGCTGGCGGCGGGGCTCGGCGTGACGACGATCGCCGCTTCGCTGTGGTTCGCGACCGCTAACCGCGCGCTCAGCAGTCCCGCCTCCGCGGCGGCGCTGTACTCCTTCTACTTCCTGGTCGGGACCATCGGCACCGGTGTGCTCGCGGGCCTGGAGCAGGAGATGACGCGCACGGTCGCGCGTGCCCACGCCGCCGGGCGCCCGGTGGGCGTGGCGGTGCGCGGGCAACTGCGCCAGGCCGCGGGCCTGGCGGCGGTGACGGTCTTCGTGCTGTCGGCCGCCTCGCCGCTGCTGGTCGGGCACTGGCTCGGGGACAGCTGGCCGCTGGCATTGGCGCTGCTGGTCGGATTGGCCGCGACGTGGGCTTCGTTCCTGGTGCGCGGGGTGCTGGCGGGCTGCCAGGACTTCCGCTTCTACAGCTTGACGCTGGCCGTGCAGGGCGTGGCCACGATCGTGCCGAGCCTGGTGCTCACGCTGCTGGGCAGCGGCCACATGCTCGGCTACGCGCTCGCGTTCGCGCTGGGGCCCCTGATCGGAGCCGCGAGCGGGCTGCCGTCGCCGGCGCTGCGGCGGTCTTGGCGGGCTACCGGGATCGCTGACGCTGACGTTGATGCCGACACCGGCGCCGCCGACCAGGTCGGCGAGGCTGCCGAACCAGGCGGTTCCATCCGCGAGAAGCTGATCCTGCTCACCTTCGCGACCCTGGTCAGCCAGCTCCTGATCAACGCCGTGCCGCTGATCATCGGCCCGCGCCTTGCCGCCGGCGACCTGCACAGCCAGAAACTCGGCACATCTCTGAGCTCTTCGATGGGCCTGTCGCGGCTGGCGCTGCTGTGCCTGTTCCCCTTGCAGGCGCCTTTGTTGCCGCTGCTGGCGGCCGCGGCGGTCCGGCGGGATTTCCGCGAGGTGCGGCGCAAGACCGGGTTCCTGGTCGGCGCGTGCCTGGTCGCCGGAGTGCTCGGGGTCGGCGCGGTGGTCGCGGCCGGGCCGTGGCTGCTGAAGGCGTATCTGCACGCGCCCACGCCGCTGTCCCGCGGCTTCCTGTCCGCGCTCGCCCTGAGCACCGCCTTCCTGATGACCGCCTTCGTACTGCAGTCCGCGCAGGTCGCCCTGAACCGGCATCGCGTCGTGTTCGGGTCCTGGCTCGCGGGTCTGGTCGCGATGGCCGTGGTGTTCGCGCTGCCGCTCGCGCCGCTGGCCGCCGCCGGGTGGGCCGGGATCGCCGGGCCGCTCGTGGTGACCGTGGTGGCGGCCGTTGATGTGATGTTCGTGACGCGATCCGCGCCGCCGGTGACCGAGGCCGGCGCCGCCGACGCGCAGACTCCGCCGCAGTCCGCGCCGGTTGCGGAAGCGGTGCGCCCGTGAGCGCTATGCCCTGGCGAAGCGACGCGTGCCACCAAGATCCCGGAATGGGACCCGATAGACTTCCCGGGTTCACCCATCGGGATCAGCCGACTACGGACGTGCCGGGGCGCGGCCAAGCGGGCCGCCGACTCGGGACCAGCCATCACTCCGGGAGTGGATCCGCATGCAGCTGCCCATCATGACCGGTGTCGTGGCGCTGCTGCTCCTGGCACTCATCTTCGAGCTGCTGCGCCGCCGCCAACTGCGCGAGAAGTACGCGGTGCTGTGGCTCGTCGTCGGGCTGGTGACGCTCCCGCTGGGCTTCATCCCCTCGTCCTTGGACAACGTCTCCAGCTGGCTCGGCGTGGCCAGCGGCGCCAGCCTGGTGCTGTTCCTGGCCGTGGTGTTCCTGCTGCTCATCTGCATCCACCTGAGCTGGGAGGCGTCCCGGCTGGAGGACGAGACCCGGGCGCTGGCCGAGGAGGTCGCCCTGATCCGCGCCGAGCTGCGGGACGTCAAGGAACAGCAGGCCGGGTTCCGGGCACAGCTTGAGGGGGAGCAGGCCGCTGCCAACGGCCACCCCGTCGGCATCGTGGCCCAGCGGGACGGGAAGGCGGCCGTCGGTGAGCGCTGAGAAACGGGTCCTGGTCATCATCCCGGCCTGGAACGAGGCCGCGTCGATAGCGGACGTCATCGCCGAGATCCACGACCAGCTGCCGGCCTACGACGTCCTGGTGGTCAACGACGGCTCCACCGACGACACCGAGCGCGTCGCCCTGGCCGCCGGCGCCCGCGTGGTGTCGCTGCCCTACAACCTCGGCGTCGGCGGCGCGATGCGCCTGGGCTACCGCTACGCCGACGAGAACGACTACGACATCGCGCTCCAGATCGACGCCGACGGCCAGCACGACCCGCGCTACGTCCCGAAGCTGATCGACGCCCTGGGTGAGG
The DNA here is from genome assembly GCA_019510485.1 of Catenulisporales bacterium. GTDB lineage: Bacteria > Actinomycetota > Actinomycetes > Streptomycetales > Catenulisporaceae > Catenulispora. The sequence goes on along the minus strand of JAEKKI010000073.1, from coordinate 9,998 downwards.
CGTCCCTGGTGATCGGCGCGCGCTTCGCCGGCGAGGGCGACTACCAGGTGCGCGGCCCGCGCCGCTGGGCGATGACCCTGCTGTCCCGGGTGCTGTCCGGGATGGCCGACACCACGCTGAGCGACACCACCTCGGGCTTCCGGGCCTGCGACCGCGAGATCATCCGCATGTTCGCGCAGTGGTATCCGGTCGAGTACCTCGGCGACACCGTCGAGACCCTGGTCCGGGTGATCCGCCTGGGCCACCCGGTCGCCCAGGTCCCGGTGGCGATGCGGCCGCGCGCGGCCGGGATGCCCAGCAACTCGCCCGTCAAGGCCATGATCTACCTGGGCCGGGCGATGATCACGCTGCTGCTGGCGATCAACCGCCGGTGAGCGCGGGGCCGCGATGAGTGACGGTGATAGCTTGGCATACTCCCGACCCGTGAGGCCTTGAGACAGACCTATGACGAGCATCGACATCCTGCTCCCGTACTACGGCGACGTGGCCCTGATGCAGACCGCGGTCCGGAGCGTCATCGCCCAGTCCGACCCGGACTGGCGGCTGACCGTCGTCGACGACGGGACCGAGCCCGGCGTGCCGGAGTGGTTCGCGGCGCTGGACGATCCGCGGGTGCGGTATCAGCGCAATGAGAAGAACCTCGGCGTCACCGGCAACTTCACGAAGTGCCTGGAGCTCGCCGAGGCCGAGTACCTGGTGCTGATGGGCTGCGACGACGTCATGCTGCCCGGCTACGTCGCCGAGATCCGCCGGGTCGTCAAGGAGTACCCCGGCGTCGGCATCGTCCAGCCCGGCGTGCAGGTCATCGACGGCGCCGGCCACGTCGTGAACCCGCTCGCCGACCGGGTCAAGGCCCGGATCTACCAGCCGCGCTTCACCGGCACGACCCTGATGGCCGGGGAGGAACTGGCCGCGAGCCTGCTGCGCGGCTGCTGGTTCTACTTCCCGTCGCTGTGCTGGCGCTCGGCCGCGATCAAGGCCGTCGGCTTCCGCCGGGACCTGGACATCATCCAGGACCTGGCGCTGGTCATCGACCTGATCGAGGCCGGCGAGAGCCTGGCGCTGTCCGACGAGCCGGTGTTCCAGTACCGGCGGCACGCCGCCAGCCTGAGCTCGGCCGAGGCCGTGGCCGGCAAGCGGTTCGCCGAGGCCCGGCGCTACTTCGTCGGCGCCGCGGCGCAGATGGCGGCGCTCGGGTGGCCGCGGGCGGCGAAGGCGGCGCGGCGGTATACCGCCTCGCGGCTGCATGCCGTGACGCTGATGCCGTCGGCGCTCAAGGCGCGTTCGGCGGTTGGAGTGCGGAATCTGGCGCGGCACGCCTTCCTGCCGGCGCCGGCGCCGCGGGTGGAGCAGGTGCGGGGGGAGCGGGGGCTGTGACGGACTCTGGAATCGTGAAGCGGATCGGCGCCGTGGTGACGGCGTACCACCCCGACGAGCGGCTGCCGGCCGTGATCGACGCCGTGCGCGAGTCCTGTGTGGAAGTGGTCGTCGTGGACAACACCCCCGAGGGTGAGCCGTCCACCGCGGACCGGATCGACACCGGCGGCAAGACGGTGACGGTATTGCGCCCCGGTGTGAACCGCGGCCTGTCCCACGCGCTGAACCTCGGCGTCTCCCGGCTCTCCCACGACATCGACGCCGTGATCTTCCTCGACCAGGACTCCGTCCTGGAACCCGATGTGGTCCCGCGCCTGGCCGAGCACCTCGCGGACGCGAGCATCGGCGTGGCGACCCCCGCACCGTGGGACCCCGTGCACGAACGCTTCTACGAGACCTTCTCCGGCCGCCACGAAGACGTCGCCGACCGCGCCATCTCCATCACCTCCGGCATGCTGATCCGCCGCTCGCTGCTGGAGCGGGTCGGCGAGTTCCGCGAGGACTTCTTCGTCGACTACGCGGACCTCGAATACTCCCTGCGGGTCCGCCGGGCCGGCGCGCGCATCGTCCAGGACAAGCGGCTGAAGCTCCCGCATTCCATCGGGGAGCGGCGTACCCACCGCTTCTTCGGACTGCGCGTCGCGGTGACGCACAAGGCGCCCTGGCGCGACTACTGGCAGATCCGCAACGGCCTGATCACCGTGCGGGAACAGGGCCGTTTCTCCCCGGCCTGGGCCGCCACCGCGGTGCTGTATCTGGGCCGGGCCGCGGTGCAGGCCGTCATGTTCGAGGACAACCGGCCCGCTCACGCTCGCGCCGTGCTGCACGGAGTGAAGGACGGGGTGACGGAGAAGTACAGCCTGCGCTATCTGCCGGCGGGTGCCGAGCTGACCGTCAGGACGGACCGCAGGGAGCGCAAGAAGCGGCGGTGACCGAGGCTGCGGCGCATCGGCGTTCAACAGCCGCCGTCACGGACTCAGCTCGAAGAAGCCGTTCCGAGCACGCACGAGGTCGCAGGGCACGGTCATCGTCCACGCCGCGAACGCCGGAGCCACCTTGATCTCGGCTTCGGTGACGTGGGGATCGCGACACGTCTGCGCAGCCTGCGAAAGCTGCGCCGCGAACGACGGGCCGTTGCCCCGCCAGTCCATGTCCTGCGCGTATCCAGCGAAGATGCACAACGTGACAAGGGCCAGGGCCGCGAAAGCGGGGATCGCTTTCAGCACCTTCCACGGAGCACGCAATGGGCTGCCCTCACGCGGAATCAACGCACCGGCCACCGCGACCAGGAACAGGCAGATCGCCGGCAGCTCATAGCGCCACGAGTCGTTACCGCCCTGCATGACCAGTCCGTCGAACAACAGCAGGCTGTGCACGAGCGCGACGAGGATCAGCGGCCAGTTCGGCTGCGTCACTCGCGCCAGAGCCAGTGCCAGTATCGCCGCGCCGAACGCCCACGCCACATAGTGCGCGTCGCCGGGCGTGACGACATTTCCCAGCCGCTCGTTCAGCTGCTCGGTGTAGAGCCCTTGCCCGATCACCGCCTGGAAGTAGTGGTCAGTCGCCCACCATGGGTCGTAGTGCGGTGAAACGGCCCGGCTGTGGAGCGTATCGCGCAAGACGATGCCGACCGCCTGAAACGCGAGTCCGATACCGATGGCGGCGGCTGGGAAGAGTCCGCGCCATCCGCGCACTGTGCGGTAGCGGAGAATCGCCAGCGGCAGGTAAAGGGCGGCCACCGGATCGCTGCCCACTGCTGCGAACAGCACGAAGGCGGCGAGGAGCTGAAGACTGCGACGGGCCGGGTTCCAGATGACCATCCAGAACGCCACATACAGCAGCAGGAGGTGCAGGCCTGCGAAGTTGTTGGCCAACTCCTGCTGCCCTACGTAGGAGAGTGCCACGGGAGCCGCTACGGCGATCCGGAGTGCGGGCCATCGGAGATGTCGCGCACTGGCCCGATAGACGAGCAACGCACACAGGGATGCCATCAGCGCGCCCATGATGGCGATCACTACAGCTGCCCACGCTAAAGGGAAGATGCGCACGATCTCTACCAGCACCCGCGGTACTAAGTGCAGGTATCCGTTATAGGGAGTGAAGAGCAGGTCGAAGAAGTTGTGCTGCAACGTCCCCTGGTAGAACCGGCGGCCGTCCTCGGCCCAGATGGTGTCCGTGGCTCCGAAGTCCGGTGTGCGCACGACCGAGAGCGCGACCGCCGCTAAGGTGGCGACGACTCCGACGATGCCGACTAGGTTCTTCTTGGTGCTGGTCTGCCGTCGCGGCGCAGTGGCGGTGGTGCTGGGGAAGCGTACTGCGACCTCGTCGGCTATCGACACCTTTGCGATCCTCCTACGCGGTACACGTACAGTGCCGCTTTCCCTACCAGCCCGTATGTCTTGTAGTGCTGGACAGAGACTAGCTTCCACCCGGCTGCCGCATGGGAAGAAGGCGACACCACGAAGCACGGGGAGTTGTTCGGCAGGTAGCGCAACGCCCCGAACACGTCGAGTCCGATCGACCGGTTCACGTGGTCGGCCATCGCCGTGGGGGAGTGGTATCCGTCCCACACCAGTCCGGCGTCCACGTGCTCGGCATCGGCTTGGCCCGCGTCCACCAGCCGGGTCGCCGTACGCCACACAGCGGTGTCGAAGGCGAACGCGTTCGTCAGCAGGGTCGCACTGGTGACGGCGACCATCCCCGCCGCCACGGCCACCGCTCCGACTCGCACGCCGCTTCGCACACCGGTCCGCATATCGCGCAGCGCGGGGACCGGTCCGGTCAGCAACAGCGCCAGTGCCGGTATCGCCAGGGGCATCAGGTAGCGGTCGTAGATGTCCCGGCCCTGCACGACCTCCACGAGCGTGCCCAGGACCGTCACGACCGCGAAGAGCAGGATCTCCGGCCGGATGCCGAGTCCCCAGCCGTCGGTGATGACTCGCTGCACGATGTAGCCGGCCAGCAGCGCCGCCGAACAGCATGCCGTCCAAGCCAGCACGGCCCACCAGCCGCTGCCGAGCAGTACCGGCCGGCCGGGGATGCTGGCACTGGGGTAGGCGCCGTCGTGGCTGACGTAGTTGCCGAGGAACGCGCCGTCGTCCCAGGAGGCGAGCAGCGTGGCCGCCAGGGTGGTTCCCCCCGCCGTCCACGCCGGGCGCGACCAAGCGCGCGGCCGCACCACGGCGAACACCACCGGGCTCACCGTGAGCGCGACGATCAGCAGTCCCTGCATCAGGGCGGCGAACACGAACTCGGGAGTGACCTTGCGCACCGTGAAGTCCGGTGCGCCGCCGCCGGGCACTCCCCGGCGCCAGAGCTCGAAGACACCGATCGCGAGCAGCAGCACCGCACCGGCGCCGAGGACATGCCTCAGGCGGAAGGTGGGGCGGCCGCGATCGGCCCGGAGCCCGGACCGGAACAGCGCGACCGCCAGCACCGCGGCCGGTGCCGCGAGGACCTGCTCGCGCACGGTCGCACCCCACAGCCCGACCAGGCAGGCGGCCGCGAGCCAGGGCAGCGACACCCGGTCCAGGGCGCGGCGGCCCAGGGCCAGGGTCCCGGCCACCGCCGCGAACGCCGGCACGTCGGTCATGAACGAGGTCGACAGCAGCGCGAAGCCCGGCCATAGCGCCACCACCAGCGTGCCGACGGCGGCCCGGCGCCGGCCCCGTCCGGGATCCGCGCCATCGGCGTCGAACACCCCGGTCAGCACATCGAAACAAGCCGCCAGCCCCAGCACCGCGAGCCCGGCGATCAACACGGACTGGGCCGCCAATGAGGCGCCGACCGGCCAGGCCAGCACCAGGAGCCCGGCCAGGCCCATCATGTTCCAGTTGAACATCCGGACGTGGCCGGTCCGCGCGAACTCCTGCGCCGAGCGGCCGAACGCCCAGGTGTCGTTGTGCGGGATGCCGAGGTTGCCGCTGAGCGCCGCGTAGGCGAGCGGGATGAAGACGCCGAACAGCAGCGCCGCTCCGAGCGGGAGGAGCCATCGACCGGCGGCCGGGCTCGGGACGTCCTCGGATTCCGGCGCGCGGACATCGTCCTCGAGTAACACCGCCAAAGTCGCCGCCCCCGCTTTCTCACCTTGGGTACATACAGGATTTGTCGACGGTCGAGGCTACCCCGGCAGCCACGACCAGCTGGTTACCGCTGCATTAGGATGAGCCGATGCCGACCATCGCCGCGGTAGCCACGGCCTTCCATCCCGACGAGCGCCTGACCGCGGTCGTGCGGGCCGCGTTGAAGAGCTGTTCGCGCGTGGTCGTGGTGGACAACACCCCCGGTACCGGACCGTTCCTGTCCGACACGCTGCGCGAGCTGCCGAGCGTCGCAGTGCTGCGCGACGGCCGCAACCGAGGGCTGGCCGGGGCGCTCAACGCCGGCGTCGCCGAGATCGGGACGGAGCCCGACCTCGTGCTGTTCCTGGACCAGGACTCGGTACTCGCCGAGGATCTGGTGCTCGGGCTGGCCGCGCATTTCGCCGACCCGCGGGTCGGCATCGCGGCCCCGGCGCCCTGGGACGCGGACCAGGGGCGGTTCTACGAGCCGGGTGCCGAGGAGGGGCCCGATGTCGCCGACCGGGACACCGTCATCACTTCCGGCATGCTGGTGCGCCGCGCGGTGCTCGCCGAGGTCGGGGCGTTCCGCACCGAGTTCTTCGTGGACCACGTCGACAACGACTTCTGCCTGCGCGTCCGGAGTGCCGGCCACCGGATCCTGCGGGACAAGCGACACAAGCTGGCGCACAGCCTCGGCCAGCGCAACCGGCACAAGCTGCCGGGGGTCTCGGTGTCGTCGTCGCGGCACCCGACGTGGCGGCTGTACTGGATCGCCCGCAATGGCACGGTCCTGATCCGGGAACATCGCAAGGACGCCCCGGTCTGGAGCCGGAACACCGGGGCCTACCTCGTCCGGTGGTTCCTGCTGCGGACGCTGATCGAGCCGCCGCGCGGACCGCGCGCTCTGGCCATGCTGCGGGGATTCCGGGACGGCTTCCGGGGACGGACGGATCACCGCTACCTCCCGCCGGACGCCGAGATCTGAGGCTGGACGTCCAGCGCGGCCGGCACGTCCGCCGATACTCCGGTTCCCTCGGCCGCCATCGCCACCTCGGCCGGCGTGGGGATCTCCACTTCGTCAACCGCCGGCTCCGCGCGACGCGGCGCCCGGCTGCCGAGCACCACCCACGCGGCCAGGCCGACGCCGACCAGATACAACGCCACCACCAGGGCCATCGTCCCCGGCGGCGACCAAGCGGGGTGCAGCGGGATCCAAGGGCCGTGCGCGCCGACCGCATACCGCCGCAGCGTGGTATAGAACATCAGGAAGCCGAGAAGCAGCGTCGAGCCGGTCACGGCCAGCGGCAGCCGCGCCAGCGGCGCCTTCAGCCCCGGCCACCGCGGCTCCATTTTGGCCAGTATGGCCGCCGCCAGCAGCGGCAGCCCGGCTGCCACCGCCAGCAGGTACCGGCCCTGCCAGATGTATCCCAGGCCCTGCGCCTGCCGGCCCTGGGCCAGCACCGGGATCGCGATCACCGAGAAGGCCAGCAGGGCCAGCGCGGCCGTCTCCCGCACCTTCCCGACCGCGCACGCGGCGGCGATCAAGGCCAGGACCGGGACGAACCACAGCGCTTCCAGGTGGTACGGAGGTCGCACGTCCAGCCAGCCGAAGTAGCCGACCATCTGGCGCAGATAGCCGATGCTCTGGCCCAACGTGTGCTCGGCCGCGACCGTGAAGGTCAGTTCCGGGTGCGCCGGAGTGCCGCCGCCGCCCAGGACGTTGAACTTGGCGGACCAGGCGACGCAGCCCAGTCCCACCGCACCCACGGCGGCGCTCCACAGCCACACCGCCGGCCGCCGCAGCACCGCGCGCAGCGCACCCGGGCGGCCGGCCAGCGCCGCGCAGACGACGATGACCAGCGCCCACGCCGGGCCCAGCTGGCGTACCGGGACCAGGGTCAGCGTGGCCAGGCCGGCGCGGGTGAGCAGCCGGGGGACGAGACCGGGCTGGGGATCGGTCAGCAGGCTCAGGACCGCTGCCCACAACAGGATCGCCGAGCTCGCCTCCAGGGAATTCGGGTTCACCGATCCGTTCAGGAAGAGCACCATCGGCGTCGCGGCCGCCAGGACCGCCGCCAGCGTGTGGCGCCGCCGCCGGCTCCACTGGAACGCGGTGAGGACCGCGCTGGCCAGCATCGCCGAACACAGCCCCGCCGAGACCACGCGCATGCCGTACATCCCGAACGGGCCGTCGGACAACAGGCTCGGCCAGCCGACGGCCAGGTAGTACAACGGGTTGTTGGCGCCCGCGCTGGTGCCGGCGAGCGCCACCCCGGGCTGCGCGCCCGGGTTCTTGGCGCAGGAGGCCGGCACGGTGCTGTCGGCGAAGTAGCACTCGTGCAGGTTGACCAGGTCCGCGTACGCGCTCGGCAGGCGGTATCCGGTCGTCGGGAGGTGGTTGGTGACCGGCCCGTTGTGCGTGATGACGGTGATCGGCGTGCCGTGCAGCTGCCCCCGGACCGTGGCCGCGGCCTTGATCATGTGCTGATTCTCATCCGGGACCGCGGTCAGCGGCGAGGCCAGCGCCCAAGCGACGGCGAGGGCGAAGAAGGCCACGAACGCCGTGAGCCAGACCCGGAGCGGGGACCAGGGGATGCCCGGCGCGAACGCCGCGGCCAGCCGACCCCGCATCCGTACTCCTTCGTCCGAGTTCCGCCCCGCAACGAAACCGGCCGCTCCCCCGCTGGCCTTGGGCGTGTGCCCATGCTACCGACCCGTCCGCGGAACGGACGCCGCCGCTCAGGAAATCCTTATGAACCGTTCACGGATTGTGACCGAATCGACGTCCGACGTGGGTCCTGAGCCGGTGGCGCCCAGGACGAACGTGAGCAACACCACGATGCCCGCGACCCCGAGTACCACCGCCGGGACCGCCGCGCCCGGCGGCGTCCACTGACCGGAGAACGGGTTCACCGAGGAAGTCTGGCCGAACAGGAAGAACAGGTTCGGATGCCGCGAGGTGAAGGCGTGCTGGAAGCGGATCATCGTGATCCACAGCGCGATCCCCTGCGCCGGAATCAGGACCCAGGCGGCCCACCGCATGAGCTTCGCCTGCCGCTCCACCGCGACCAGGCCCCGGTCGGCGGCGGCGAACCCGGCCAGGATCGGCGCGCCCACCAGCAGCGGCAGCGCGTACCGGCCCTGCGAGAACCACCAGTTGCTGACGGCGGCCTGCAGATCGGCGCCGACCAGGAACACGTAGCCGCCGGCCAGGACCGCCGCGAGCTGGATCAGCACCCGGACACCGCCCCGGCGCGCCGCCGTGACCAGGAGCGCCCCGACCGCGACGAACCACGCGAGGGTGAGCGGGAAGGGGATCGCGACGTCGCCGTAGGACGTCAGCCCGACCAGCCCGGAGGTGTAGAACGGGACCCGGTGTGTCAGCTCTTTGACCCAGAGTTGCGCGCCCTGCGGGATGGCATTGGTGGTCTGGCCCTGTTGCGGGATGCCACCTTGCGTGGACAGCAGTATCCAGGCCGCGCCGAACACCACCGCCGCGACCACGACGGCGGCCCAGGCCCACACCGCCGGTCTGGCGGCCACCTCCCGCAACCGCTCCCGCTGTGCTCCGAACGCCACGACCACCAGCGCGGCCAGCAACCAGCCGATGCCCAGCTCCCGCAGGACCGCCAGCGTCCCGCCGGCCACCCCGAACAACGCCAGCGTCCACTTCGAGTCGTCACGGGCCAAGAAGATCGCGATCAGTGAGGTCCACACCGCGATCGCCGCGGCGATCTCCGGTCCCGCCGGGTTCACCGCCCCGGTCAGATCCACCACCACCGGTGTCACCGCCAGCAGCACCCCGCCGAGCACCAACGCGCCCCGTCCGCGCGCCAGCCGTACGGCGACGGCCACCGCTCCACCGATCAGCACACTGGTGAGCAGACAGGTCACCAGCCGCGCGGCGACCACCCCGCCGTAGTCGGGGAACAGCTTGATCGGCCACCCGATCACCGCGTAGTACAGCGGGTTGTAGTTCGCGGCGCCACTGCTGGTGACCACCATCCGCGACTCGTCACCGGCGGCCGGCTTGCCGGTGCAGGCGGCGGTCACATCCAGTTTCCACCGCATACACGAGGCGTCATCACTGTCCCCGGCCCCCGTCGGCACCAGGCTTTGCGGCACCGTGATGTGGGCGTCGGCCCGCGAGGCGATCTGCCCGTCCAGCACCCCGTAGGCCCGCACCACGTGCCGTAACTCGTCGGGGGAGCCGTCGTACGGCATGGCGGCCGACCAGGCGGCGCCCAACAGGAAGAAGCCGAGGAACGCCACCACGAAGGCCCGCGCCCCCATCGACCGCGGCACGAGACGCGGGACGGAGCGGAGAGCTGCGGACGGCATCAGGCCAGTGTAGGGCGGTTCATCGTAGGGATCGAACTACCGGGCGGGGGGTGTCCGACTACGCCGCGTTCGGTATGAAACGCCTCACATGCTGCTCGCGGCCTGCGGTTCAGCCGCCGGAGCAGCCGCCTCCCCCTCGGCGCGCGGAGCCGGCGCGTGCCGCAGGGCCCTGAGGCTGAACGCCATCGCCAGCACCACGCCGGCCGGACCGACCAGCGA